>NZ_JBEPSM010000001.1:1547665-1857198 GCF_040548815.1 Kaistia defluvii
GATGATCATGTCGGTGCTCTACGCGCCGGACGATTTCCAGAAGGCGCAGATGATCGTCAACACGTCGGGCTGGGATACCGATTGCAACGCCGGCAATGTCGGCTGCCTCATGGGCATCATGCTGGGTCTCGACGGCATCGAGGCCGGGCCCGACTGGCGTGGCCCCATCGCCGACCGCCTGCTGATCTCGTCCGCCGATGGCGGCAATTCGATCAACGACGCCGTCCGCGTCTCCTATTACCTCGCCAATCTCGGCCGCCAGCTTGCCGGCCAGGACAAGCTCGCCAAGCCGAAGGACGGCGCGCAGTTCCACTTCTCGCTGCCCGGCAGCCAGCAGGGATTCCGCCCACAGGCCGGCTTCACCGCCAATGCCCATCTCCGCATCGGCAACGAGGCATTCGGCAACGCGCGCGCCCTGTCGATCGGCTACGAGGCGCTCGGACCCGGCCAGCAAGCGGCGGCGATCAGTCCGACCTTCTCGCCGCCCGAACTCCTCAACATGCGCACCTACGACCTGATGGCGACGCCGCTTGTCTATCCGGGCCAGGTCGTGAAGGCCCGCATCGCGGCCCCGTCCGCCAACAAGGGCGACGTCGAGGCACGGCTGCGGCTGCGCGTCTATGACGGCGCCGACAAGCTGCGCGATGTCGATGGCGAGGCCGTCACCCTCGCGCCGGGCGCCGACACCGTGCTCGCCTGGAAGCTGCCGGAGCTGGACGGCCAGCCGATCGCCGAGATCGGCATCGTCCTGACGGCGTCGGGGCGCCGCGCCGACGGCAAGGTGCTGGTCGACTACCTGCGCTGGGACGGCGCGCCGGAAGTGACGCTGAAGCGTCCGGCCGGCGACGGCGATTTCTGGCGCATGGCCTGGGTCAACGGCGTCAGCTTCTTCTCGAAACGCTTCCCGCCGAGCTTCCGCATCTCGCAGTCGCTCGGCGACGGCATCGTCTCGCACGGCACGCGGGAATGGACCGATTACGCGCTCGACGCGGACATCATGATCCATCTCGCCGTGCATGGCGGCGTCGCGCTGCGCGTCCAGGGCCTGCGCCGCTATTACAGCCTCCGCATCACCCGCGAGGGCCAGCTCCAGATCGTGCGCGTGCGCGACGAAAAGGAGGACGTGCTGGCATCCAAGCCGTTCGAATTCGTGCTGGAAAAGGCGATCCCGGTCCGCGCGCGCGTGGTCGGCTCGACGATCTCGGCCACGGTCGGCGGCGTCGCCATCGAAGCGACCGACCACAGCGCCGAAGCGTTCCGCGATGGCGGCATCGGCCTGACCGTCTATGAAGGCGCGCTTTCGACCGACGCGGTCAAGATCTCGGCCGCCTGACCCATGCCCTGCGCAGAGGGCTCGCCCTCTGCGCAGCAGGCCGGACGCGCTGCGCTTGCCAGAGCGGCGGTTGCCGCTCCCCCTCAACGCTTAAGGCCCGCCGCTCCCCGCGGCGGGCCTTTGCCTTAAGTCCGCTTGAGCGCTTCCAGCTCTGGGAACGGATACCAGCGCAGTTGGGGCTCCGCGCAGGCGGCGGCGTTTGGATTGATGCCGACGGGATATTTGCCGACCAGGCGAATGGAAACGGCCTTGCGCCCGGCGTAACCGCCCGCCGCGTCCTTGGCGTTCGCTTTCACGCAGACAAACTGCACCTCGCCTCCGGGCGCGTCCATGACGCTCGAAATCTCGGCATCGCGAACCGAATAGGGATCGACCAGGTAATCCTTCGCGTCATGCACGATCACACGTCGGATCTCGGCCGATGGAGGATGCTGGCTGGCCAACGCATCCTCCCGCGGGCTGGATACACAACCGGACAGCACGAGCACAGCCGCGACAACAAACAGACTTCTCAAGATGGCCCCCAAGACATGCGCGCCCCGCAAATCGCCGGATCGCAATCCCAGAGGCTATGGCTCCACGGCGGTCGGGACAAGGCGTAACAGGAACAGGCTAACCCCGCGCGCGGCATCTGTGGACAGCGAGCGAGAGAGGCCTGCGGAGGAATCATCCAAAGCAGGCGCCTTAGGCGGCTGCGCGCAGCAGCATGCCGAAGAGGTCGCGCGGGTCGTCTGGGTCGGCGAGAAGGTCGAGCTCTTCGTAAAAGGCCGTACCCGCCAACTTGTCGCGGACATAGCGCAGGGCCGAGAAGTCCTCGGTGGCGAAGCCGACGGAGTCGAAAAGGGTGATCTGTCGCCCGTCGGTTCTGCCTTGCACGTCGCCGACGATGACGCGCCAGAGCTCCGTCACCGGGTGGTCGGACGGGAGCTGCTGGATCTCGCCCTCGATGCGCGTCTGCGGCGGGTATTCCACGAAGATGTCGGCGCGTCGCAGGATGGCGGCCTGAAGCTCGGTCTTGCCGGGGCAGTCGCCGCCGACCGCGTTGATATGGATTCCCGCGCCGACGAGATTGTCGGTGAGGATCGTCGCATTCTGCTTGTCGGCCGTGACGGTGGTGACGATCTCGGCGCCTTGTACCGCTTCCTCCGTCCCGTCGCAGATCGCAATGTCGAAGCCGAAGCCCTGGAGGTTCCGTCGGCATTTCTCGCTGGCCGCACGATCGATGTCGTAGAGGCGCAAGCGATCGACGCCGATCAGCGCCTTCATCGCCAGAGCCTGGAATTCGGCCTGCGCGCCGTTGCCAATGATCGCCATGGTCCGCGCGCCCTTGGGCGCCAGGTGCCGGGCGGCGACGGCGGAGGTCGCGGCGGTGCGCAGCGCGGTCAGGATCGTCATTTCGGTGAAGAGAACGGGATAGCCGTTCGCGACATCCGCCAGGACGCCGAAGGCAGTCACGGTCTGGCGACCGTCGCGCGTGTTCTTCGGGTGGCCGTTCACATATTTGAACCCGTAGGCCGCGCCATCGGACGTCGGCATCAACTCGATGACCCCGTCCGGCGAATGGGCGGCGACGCGCGCCACCTTGTCGAAGCTCTCCCAGCGCCGGAAGTCGTCCTCGACATAGGCGCAGAGCTCGAGAAGAAAGCGCTCGATGCCGATCGACAGCACGAGCTTCATCATGTGGTCGACGCTCACGAAGGGAACGACGTTCAGCTTGGGAGTCATGACTTTCGTCTCCACTTTCAGGCGGTCAGGCGAACGAAGCCGCGGCCCCGGAACGCGCGGCGAGATGGATGCCGGCAAGCATGCAGCGCACCGAACCACCCGCGAGCTCGACCGTCGGAACGTCGAGGGCCAGCAGGGGTGTGACGGCTTCGATGCTTTCGCGCTGCGCCGGCGTCAGCGAGGCCACGGCGCGTGACGAGATCGCGAGAAACCGCCCCCTGCTGCCTCGAAGTTCGAGCGCATTGCCGGCGAACTCGCCGATCTGCGCGTGGCTCAGCGGCACGACGATGCGACCGGTCTCCTCCAGCCGCGCGCGGATTTCGGCCCGGCGCGCCTCTCCAACGATCGTGTCGAGCCCGACCAGCGCAATCTCTGTGCCGACGCACATGATGACGTTGGTGTGGTAGATCTTCGCGCCGTTCGCATCGGCGGCTTCGAACAGCATGGGCTCGAAGTTGAAATGCGTGCAGAAGCGCTCCAGCGCGACCTCGTTGGTGCGGTTCGAGCGCGCCGCATAGGCGATGCGGCCGATATGGTCGAACACCATCGCGCCCGTGCCTTCCAGGAAGACATGGTCGGGCTCGAGGCCGGAATAATCGATGACGTCCTGGACGCGGTAGCGCTGCTTCAGCATCTCGATGACGTCGGAGCGGCGCTCGCGGCGCCGGCTCGGATTGAACATCGGATAGATCGCGACATGCCCGCCGGCATGGGTCGAGAACCAGTTGTTGGGAAAGACGGAGTCCGGTGTCGCCGTGGTCTCGTCCTCGAAGAGATGGACGGTGACGCCGGCTTCGCGCAGGCGTCCGGCCATGCGCGTTACCTCGTCGAAGGCCGCTTCCGCGATCTCGCCGCGCGTACGGAAGCCGTCCGCCGATTGGAAGACGTTATCCGCCGCCGTTTCGGGATTGGGTGTGAAATGGTGGGGACGGATCATCACGACGCCGGATGGCGCCTGGGCTGCGAAACCGCTCATGGCACTCGATTCAGGAGGTTGAAGAAGCCTGGAGAGACCGCAGAATAGGCGAGCAAAATGCCGGTCGAAATGTCAGTAATGGCGAAAAATGCATGCTATGCTACGCATCTTGCCAATGAAAATCGGACGTTTTGTATGTACCAGCTCGACGAGCTCGATCGAAGGATGATCGACGTCCTGCGCAGTGACGGACGCGCGCCCGTGTCCAAGCTCGCCGACATTCTGGGCGTCACGCGCGGCACGGTGCAGGCGCGCATCGACCGCCTTCTGGATAGCGGCGCGCTGCTCGGCTTCACGGTGCGCGTGCGACAGGATCATGACGCCAACGCGATCCGCGCGGTGATGATGATCGAGGTGGCGGGCAAGTCGACCACGGCGATCATCAAGCGCCTGCGCGGCATGCCGGAGCTTCATTCGCTGCACACAACTAACGGAAGCTGGGATCTGATCGCCGAGATCCGCGCTTCCTCCCTCCACGATTTCGACCGCGTCTTGCGCGAGGTCCGACAGATCGACGGCATTCTCAACAGCGAGACGAGCATTCTCCTCAGCTCTGTCTGAACGCAAAACGGCCTCCCAGGCGGATGCGCGGGAGGCCGTTCGAGCGGGATGACGATGAAGGGCGATCAGGCCTTCTGGCGGGCGATCAGGCCGAGCGCCGTCGTGATGACGCGCGCGAAGGTCAGAGCGCCGATGCCGTCGACGTCGCGCTCCGGCATGAACTCCACGAAGTCGACCGCCGCGATCCGACCGCGCGCCGCCGCGCCCCGGATGAGGTCGGTGATTTCGTCATAGGAGAGGCCGCCGGGCGAGCGGCCAATGACGCCCGGAACCAGGGACGGGTCCATCGCGTCGGCATCGACGCAGACGATGATGTCGCTTCCCTCGGGAATGAGGTCCAGCACCTTCTGGACGCCCGAACGGTGGAGTTCGCGCGCCGGAACGAAGGACACGCCCCATTTCACGGCATCCTCGTAGTCGCTCGTCGCGGCCGAGCCGATGCCCCGCGCGCCGACCTGCACGATGCGCTCGATATGCTCCATCTCGGAGGCGCGGCGCATGGTGGAGGAGAGACCCATCCGCTCGTCCATATGCGTTTCGCGCCAGTCGATATGAGCGTCGATCTGGAGAATGGTGAACTTGCGATCGCCGGCCATGTCGCCGATCGCCTGGAGCATGGGGATCGGGATGGAATCGTCGCCGCCCAGAAGCACCGGAACGGCGTTCCGCTCCAGGATCGTGCGCACCGCGCCGCGGATCGCGTCGCGGTTGGCGGCTCCGTCCGCTTCATCGAAGGCGAGATCGCCGCAATCCACCGCGCGAAGGCGCCGCTCGGGGAAGACCTGGCCCCCGATGTCGAAATCGTGGCGTTCGAGATTGGCCGTAAGCGAGGCCGTCGCGCGGCGCAGCGCGTCCGGCGCGTTGCGGCAATAGGCACCGACGGCGCGGTAGGGCGTCGCGCAGGGAACGCCGAGGATCGCGATCGGCGCGTTCAGAGTGGCGAGGTCGTCGCAGGCATCGAGGCCGAGGAAGGTCGAGGTTTCGCCCGCGCCGAACAGGGCGCCGAGATCGGGCTTCTGGTTCATGGAAGGATGATCCTTGCTGGAAAGGACGCGGTCAGAGCCGCGCCTGGAGGTAGCCGGCCCAGCGGTGCTGGGCGAACTGGAAAAGCAGGACGAGCACGAGCGTCAGCACGAGATAGATCGCGGCTGCGGTCACATAGGGCTCGAACATGATGTAGTAGTTCAGCGCGATGTTGCGGGCGACGCCGGTGACTTCCAGCAGCGTCACGGTGCTGGCGAGCGACGTCGCGTGGAGCATCATCACCGTTTCGTTGCCATAGAGCGTCAGCGAGCGCGTCAGCATGGCCGGCAGAAGAATGCGCCGCGCCCGCGTGAAGGGCGACATGCCGTAGGCGCGCGCCGCCTCGATCTCCCCCACCGGCAGATGTCGAAGACTGCCGGCGAAGATCTCCGTCGTATAGGCCGTCGTGTTCAGGACGAAGGTCAGGATGACGCAGACGAGCGCGCTCGACAGCCACGGCCAAAGGAGGCTCTCGCGCACGAGATCGAACTGCGCGAGCCCGTAGTAGATCAGGAACAGCTGGACGAGGAGCGGCGTGCCGCGAAACACCAGCGTATAGAGGGCGATCGCATTGCGCAGGAACGGGTTGTGCGAATTGCGCCCGAGCGCCAGCGGCATCGCCAGAACGAAAGAGATGGCGAGCGAGGCGACGGTGAGGAGCACCGTCAGCTTCGCGCCCTGGGCATAGAAGCCGAGATTCTCGACGATGATATCCCAGCTCATCGGGCAAGTTCCTTCACGCCAAGCTCATAGCGCTTGGCGGCGCGGGAAAGGAGGAAGAGCGAAATGGCGGTGATCGCGAGATAGAAGCCGCCGGCAAGCAGGTAGAAGGTGAAGGGCTTGGCCGTCGCCTCCGCCGCGCCCTTGGCCCGGAACATGACATCCTGGAGGCCGAGCAGCGAAACGAGCGCCGTCGCCTTGGCGAGCACCAGCCAGTTGTTGGTGAAGCCGGGCAGCGCGAGGCGCATCATCTGCGGCAGGAGGATGCGCCAGAAGATGCGGAACCGTCCGAGCCCGTAAGCTTCGGCAGCCTCGAGCTGGCCCTTGGGAATGTTCATCAGGGCGCCGCGAAAGGTCTCGGCCATGTAGGCGCCGAAAATGAGCCCCAGCGTCGCAGCCCCCGCCCCGAATGGGCTGAACTCGATATAGACGTCATAGCCCCAGTCCTGCGCCGCCTGGCTGAGCAGCGCGGGTACGGAATAGAAAACGAGAAGCATCATGACGAGGTCCGGGATGCCTCGGACCACGGAGGTATAGAGCGTGGCGGTGACGCGCAGCGCCCGCGAGCGGGAAAGCCTCGCGAGCGCTGCCGCGATGCCGATCACGACGGCCAGTATCAGGGATACGAAGGCCAGCGACAGGGTGATCCACCCCGCCGCCAGCACAGATATGACATAGCCGCCGAGCATCGATCAGCCCTAGCTTTTGCCGAAATACTTGGCGTCGATCGCCGCGAGCTCGCCGTTCTCGCGGATTTTGGCGAGGCCGGCATTGATCTTCGCGAGGAGGTCGGCGTTGCGGCGGTTGATTGCGATCGCGACGCCCTCGCCAAATTCCGGCGCGTCCTTGCCGGTATATTGCGGGCCGACGAGCTCGAATGTCTCGGCGTTGTCGCCATTGAGGAAGGCGTGCGTGATCTGCGCCTCGTAGCTCATGTGGAGATCGGCGCGGCCGGCGGTGAGCTCCAGATAGGGGGCGCTGCCGCCGTCGTAGCGCTTGATCGTCGCCTTAGGGAAGGTCTTGGTGACGAAGGCGTCCATCGGCGTGCCGGTCTGGACGGCGATGATCTTGCCGGCGAGCCCGTCCGGGCTGATGTCGAGATCGGCGCCCTTCTTGGCGACGAAGCGGAAAGTCGGATGCGAATAGATGTCGCTGAAGGCCATGATCTTGCGGCGCGCGTCGGTGACGGTCAGCTGCGAGATCAGCGCGTCATACTTGCCGGCGGTAAGCCCGGGGATCATGCCGTCCCAGGCGGCGGCAATAATGTTGCAGTCGAGTTCCGCCGCCTTGCAGACGGCGCTCATCAGATCGATGTCGTAGCCGACGAGCTTGCCGTTCGCGTCGACGGACTCGAAGGGCGGGAAGGTGGCGTCGGTCGCGATCGTCACCTGCTCGGCGATCGCCGGCGAGAGCGAAGCCAGAGCGATGAAGCCGCCGAGAAAGAGGGTAGAAAGTTTCGTCATGGGAAGTCTCGTTCTCTGAAAGGGTTATTTGGCATTGCATCCGGCGCCGGGCCCTGGCGCCGAAATCTCGTGAGCCGCAATCGGCGCGGCGATGGTTCAGGACTGAAGGCGACCTGCCAGAAACTGTCGTAGGCGCGGGCTCTCCGGGTTGCCGAACACGGCCTCGGGCGAGCCTTCCTCCTCGACGCGCCCCTCGTGCAGGAACATGACCTTCGAGGAGAGATGGCGCGCAAAACCCATTTCGTGCGTGACGACGATCATGGTCCTGCCTTCCTCGGCAAGTGTCTGCATGACACGCAGCACCTCGCCGACGAGTTCGGGATCGAGTGCCGAGGTCGGCTCGTCGAAGAGCATCACGTCGGGATCCATGGTCAGCGCGCGGGCGATTGCGACGCGCTGCTGCTGGCCGCCGGAAAGCTGGGAGGGATAGCGCTCGTAGGTTTCCGGCTTCATGCCGACCTTGGCGAGATTGGCCTTGGCGCGCTCCACCGCTTCCTTGCGGGATACGCCGAGCACGCTGACGGGGGCCTCGGTCACGTTGTCGAGGACACTCATATGCGACCAGAGGCAGAAGTTCTGGAACACCATGGCGAGGCGCGAGCGAATGCGCTGCAGCTGGCTGGCGCTTTTCGCGCGCAGGGTTCCATCGCGGCGGTCGGCCACGAGATCCAGGACCTCGCCGCTGACGCGGATCGTGCCGCGGTTCGGACGCTCCAGCATGTTGATGCAGCGCAGGAACGTACTCTTGCCGGACCCGGAAGAGCCGATGATCGAGATGACGTCCCCCGCCGCGGCGTCGAGGCCGATGCCCTTCAGGACTTCGGTATCGCCAAAGCGCTTGTGAATATCGGTGACGTGGAGCTTCTGCATGGCGGCCTCGGGGAAAAGCTTGGGAAGGCCGGTCAGGCCGGGGGCGGCACGATCATCCAGAGCGTGACGCAAGGCTCGCTCGCTGACGGGTTTTGCCAGGTATGCGGAATCTTCGGGTCAAAGCTCAGCGTGTCGCCGGAGGTCATGTGGTAGTCCTCGCCGCCGACGGAGATGTCGAGTTCACCGCTGATGACGTGCACGACGTCGAGATCGGCGCGGATGGCGTAGGCCTCGGGGCCGGATCCACCGCCCGGCTCGATCACGGAATGGAGCGTCATCATGTGTTCGTTGCCGACGCCGCCGACGATGCGCTCGCGCATGCCGACACCGCCGAGATTGATCGGCGCGCCCTGCCCCGCCTTGACGAAGCTCGTCGCCGGCGGATCGAAGATCGCCCCCGGCTTTACGTCGATCGCGTCGCAGATGCGCAGAAGCGATGCTATAGATGCCTGTACGAGATCGCGCTCGAAGCGGCTGAGGAAGGATTTGCTGACGCCGGCCTTCGCCGCCACGACATCAATCGAGATGTTTTTCTGCTGCCGGAATGCGCGCAGCCGTGCACCAACGTTGAAGCCGTTCGGGGACGCAGGCACGTCCTCGACCGCAGGCTCTGTCGTGTCGTCACAGATGGTGGAAGACCGTTCCATCCGCCCTCCGAAGGTTGCTCTATACGCAACTTTTCATCAAACGGATTTGAACGCAATACTGGATTTCTAGGCGGGATTGATTTGTTGCTGGTTGCTCATTGAGAAACCAACCTGCCTAAACTCGCTGCAGGTTCTTCGTGGTTTCTGCCACTTTAGCGGGCCAGGTGCCGTCAAGAGTCGGGGAGAATGGTAAACCCGAATGCCTCAATGCCATCTCAGCCTCAGCAGCAGCTTGAATAGCGCCGAGTCTCGTAGACAGCTTCCTTCTTAATCTTGAGGTGGTAGGCCTATATGGGCAAAGCTAATTTTCAGCGCGGATTGAGCGTGACGCAGTGCTTCAGATCACGGGGCGACGCCGGAGCAGTGCCTCTTCGCCCTGCAGCAGTGTCACGCTGACGTTGTCATGCGCGGTACGCCCCGCTTCTCCTTTTCCAGCGTATCAATGGTCAGGGGCTTCCTTACTGATCCGACCCTCGAATTCCCGGACGTATTCGTCGCCGAAGTCCGCGCCGCCTCGGCCGACTTCGACGTCTCCGCTCAAGATCGCAGCGAGCGACCAGAGTGCTATTCCGGATTTCCTGCGCTGAGTTCATTTTTCCATGGCGAAGGCTCGCCATGAGCTCATCGCGATACGACCGCGCTCGAAAGAATGAATTTCGTATCCGTGAGCTTTATGGGTCCGTTCCAAAATCGCTTTCAGGGAAGCGTAGATCCCGCCCTGCCACTCACGCCGGTCCACCGAGAATTGGGCGGCATCACTCGGGGAGATCGGCGCATGAAGAAGCCTACATACATACCGGTGCCGGCGGTCATAGCCCTCAACCAAGAGAGTTGCTGGAGCTAGTTGCGGCAACTTGAGAGCTTTCTTTAGGAGCTCCACTCGCTCCTCAGCTTCGAGGCGCTGCAAGGCGGTGCCGGGATGAATACGGCCCCTGGCGGCACTCAGGACGTTGGGCGAATTGAGCTTGGCCTTGGCATGAGTTGCGAGCCGCGCAGCGGCGTAAGGGAATACACTGCCAATCGCTACGGCGGAATTTTCCGTGCCGACATAGTTTTTCCACAGCCCGGCGAGCTAACAAAGGGCTCTAATGAACCCTGCTAATGAGAAAATCTAAGCATTTGACTTTGTTGATAAAAGCGGAGTGGCTGGGGAACCTGGATTCGAACCAAGACTAACGGAGTCAGAGTCCGTCGTTCTACCGTTAAACTATTCCCCAACAAGGCCGTTTGGCTGTCTCGCCGAATGTGCCGATCGATCGATCCGCCGGGAGACGTTTGCCGCTGGCCGCGCCGTGGGTGTGGAGATAGGGGGTTTCGGCGGCCCGGTCAAGCGACTGTTTCGGCAATCCCTTCGCAATCCACAGCCCCCAAAATACCGCCTCCCGGAATTTCGGCGCGTCCTCCTGCGCCGCCACGGGATCTCGCTCCGCATCCCCGCCACGCTAGCGGTTACCCCGAAAGCCGCCTCCCCGTTCACCGGCCCCGCCCCCTCGCCCGCCAGCGCCACCTCTTCGCGATGCATCGCCCGGCCCACCGCCGAGCCGAGCGTCGATGCCGCAGCGATTCAAATGCCTTCGCCAGGCCGGATTGGCTACAATGCGGACCCAAGCGAAATTCTCCTTCCTCCTGCGGCGGGCACAATGTGCGAACAGTAGCGCTCAACCAGAGACTGCGTATCCATCTCGTTCAGCTCGGCGCGCTGATCTTCGCCCTGCTTCTGCTGCTGGTGCGGCCCTACTGGACCGGGCAGATCCATGAGTTCCTCGAATCCGCGGGCTTCTGCCTGGTGCTCGTCTGCGTCGCCGGGAGAATGTGGAGCATTCTCTATATCGGCTCGCGCAAGAACCGCGCCCTGACCACGCTCGGCCCCTATTCGATGACGCGAAACCCGCTCTATCTGTTTTCGACGATCGGCGCGGTCGGGGTCGGGCTGATCTTCGGATCCGTCTTGATCGCGTTGATGCTGGGCGTGTTCAGCTACATCGCCTTCACCATGACCGCCACCAAGGAAGCGGATCACCTGAGGACGCTGTTTGGCGATGAATTCGTCGCCTATGCCGCGCAGACGCCGCTGTTCTGGCCGAATTTCTCGCTCTATCGCGACAGCCCCGACGTCGCCTTCTCCACCCACGCGCTGAAGCGGACCTTTCTGGACGGGCTGCTGTTCCTGGCGATCTTCCCGCTGATGGAAGCGCTCGAATATGTCCAGAATCTCGACTTCCTGCCCGCGCTGGCGTGGCTCTACTGATCGGCCCCCGCGGGCAAATGCTCCTTCCCTTGTGACCCGCAGCCATTTCACGAGGCGGCTTACGAGTCTCGGACGGCTGCGCTAAGCTTCCTGCCGCCGGGCGCGTCTCGTGCGCCAGGCAGAGGGGAATCGGAGGCATTGGGAAGCGCTGGAGTTGTGCCAAACTTTGACAAAGCCGGCGAAAAGCCGCGAGGCGCCTCGACTCCGAGCGACATCCAAGCTTCAAGAATGCGTGCTAGCGTTGAAAGTAGACGGCTTATCATCAGGCTGGCCAAGGGGCCGTGCCGGGGCAACGGGGCGATACGTCGCCGAGGGAGAAGAAGCATGAAGACGAACTGGATGCGGATTTCGGTTTCCGCACTTGCCATCTGCGCGACATCCGGCGTGGCGCTCGGCCAGAACATGGACGAGCTGATCGCAGCGGCGAAGAAGGAAGGCCAGCTCACGACCATCGCCCTCCCGCATGATTGGTGCGGCTATGGCGGCGTCATCGAAGGCTTCAAGGCCAAGTACGGCATCGCCGTCAACGAGCTCAACCCCGACGCCGGCTCGGGCGACGAGATCGAGGCAATCAAGGCCAACAAGGGCAATACCGGCCCGCAGGCGCCCGACGTCATCGATGTCGGCCTCTCCTTCGGCCCCTCGGCCAAGGCCGAAGGCCTCCTGCAGCCCTACAAGGTCTCAACCTGGGACACGATCCCGGACGCCGCCAAGGACGCCGAAGGCTACTGGTACGGCGATTATTACGGCGTGCTGTCGTTCCTGGTGAACACCGACATCGTCAAGACCGTGCCGAAGGACTGGCCGGACCTGCTCGCCGACGACCTCGCCAATTCGGTGGCGCTGGCCGGTGACCCGCGCGTCGCCAACCAGGCGATCCAGGGCGTGTTCGCCGCCGGCCTTTCCGGCGACAAGGGCGACGTCGCCAAGGCGGGCGAGGAAGGCCTCAAGTTCTTCGCCGAGCTGAACAAGAAGGGCAATTTCGTGCCCGTCATCGGCAAGTCGGCGTCGCTGGCCCAAGGCTCGACCCCTGTGATCATCGCCTGGGACTACAATGCGCTCAGCTGGCGCGACATTCTCAAGGGCAACCCGGCCGCAGAGGTCGTCGTGCCGAAGACGGGCGTCGTCGCTGGCGTCTATGTCCAGGCAATCAGCGCCTATGCGCCCCATCCGAACGCCGCCAAGCTGTGGATGGAATATCTCTATTCGGACGAGGGCCAGCTCGGCTGGCTGAAGGGCTATTGCCACCCGATCCGCTTCGACGATCTCGCCAAGAACGGCAAGATCCCGGCCGACCTGCTCGCCAAGCTGCCGCCGGCGGAATCCTATGCCAAGGCCATCTTCCCGACGGTCGCGCAGCAGAACGCTTCCAAGGAAGTGATCTCCAAGCAGTGGGATACGGTCGTCGGCGCGGAAGTCGCCAAGTAGTCGACGATTCCGGCCCCGCTCCCCGGGGCTGACGCGAAAGAGAAGAGCCTGGTTCCGCCAGGCTCTTTTTTATCCCTTTGCCGGCTATGGCAGGATCCATCCAGGTGGAATCCGGCTTCTCACCTCTCCCGGCGGGAGAGGTCGGACCGCAGGTCCGGGTGAGGGGTTAGGGAACCTTGAGGAGAGGGTGTAAACCCTCACCCGCCGGCCTACGGCCGTCGACCTCTCCCTCAGGGAGAGGTGAGGATCATGCCGGCGAAGCCTGCTCTAAAAGCGATACTGGGCCGTCCGTTTATTTCGGCCCTGCCCCTTGCCTCTTCTCGGGTGCGCCAGCATCCTGCATTCCAGAACCGACGGCCAGCACAGGGTGCCCATGGCTCAATCGACAGTCGAGATCGCCACCACGAAGCCGCGCCCGATGTCGCTGAGCTGGCTTGGCGTCGTGCCTTTCCTGATCTTCGCGCTGATGTTCCTGATCCTGCCGGCCGGCTATCTGGTGATCGGCGCGTTTCAGACGCCCGATGGCAGCTTCACGCTGCAGAACATCGCCAATCTGAACCAGCCGACGATCATCAAGGCCTACCGGATGAGTATCGCGATCAGCGCGGCCTCCGCCCTGCTTGGCTCGCTGCTCGGCTTCGCGCTGGCGCTGGCTATCGTGCTGGGCAAGCTGCCGCGATGGGTGCGGCCGATGCTGATGACCTTTTCCGGCGTCGCCTCGCAATTCGCCGGCGTGCCGCTCGCCTTTGCCTTCCTGGCGACACTGGGGCGAACCGGCCTGGTAACGGCGCTGCTGTTCAACATCTTCGGCATCAACATCTATCGCTATGGCTTCAACCTGCTGAGCTTCTCCGGGCTGACCCTCACCTATCTCTATTTCCAGATCCCGCTGATGGTGCTGATCCTGACGCCGGCGCTGGACGGCTTGAAGCGCGAATGGCGCGAGGCCTCGTCGATCCTGGGTGCCTCGACCTGGCAGTATTGGCGCATGATCGCGCTGCCAATCCTGTGGCCGAGCCTGCTCGGCGCCTTCATGCTGCTCTTCGCCAATTCCTTTGGCGCGATCGCGACGGCCTATGCGCTGACCGGCTCGTCGCTCAACATCATCACCATCCTGCTCTACGCGCAGATCCGCGGCGACGTGCTGCATGACCCCAATCTCGGCTATGCGCTGGCGCTGGGCATGATCCTGATCACCGGCATCTCGAACGGCATCTATATCTGGCTGAGCTCGCGCACCGGGCGGTGGATCCGATGAAAGAATCCCGCTTCTTCCCCTGGCTCGGCGTCATCTTCGGCGCGACCTATTTTCTCGTGCCACTGATCGCGACGTTCGAATTCTCGCTGCGTATGGAGCGCGGCCGCTATTCGTTCGAGGCCTATCGCATCGTCCTGGCCGATCCCTATTTCCAGGCGAGCTTCGGCTATTCGGCTGTGATCGCCGTCTGCACCATTCTCGTCGGCATCGCGCTTTCGGTGCCGACGGCCTATGTCGTCCAGCTGAAGCTGCCGCGCCTGCGCCCGATCGTCGAGTTCATCACGCTGCTGCCGCTGGTCATTCCGGCGATCGTCATCGTGTTCGGCTATCTCCGGATGTACAATTCCTCGTCCTGGCTGCCGCTCACCTCCAGCGCGCGCGGAACCGATCTTCTGCTGACCTTCAGCTATGTCACGCTCGCCCTGCCCTACATGTATCGCTCGGTCGATACCGGGCTTCGCGCGATCGATGTGCGGACCCTGACGGAAGCGGCGCAGAGCCTGGGCAGTTCGTGGCCGCGCATCCTGCTGACGGTGATCCTGCCCAATGTCCGCGTCGCGGTTCTTTCGGGCGCGTTCCTGACCTTTGCGATCGTCATCGGCGAATTCACCATGGCAAGCCTGCTGAACCGCCCGGCCTTCGGTCCGTATCTGCAGCGGATCGGCGCCAATCGCGCCTATGAGCCGGCGGCGCTTGCCATCATTGCCTTCGCCATCACCTGGGCCTGCATGGGCCTGATCAATCTATTCGCGGCCATGGGTCGACAGACCACACGTCGTTGAACGAGTTTCCAAGGAAGCGAACATGGCATTCCTGACGATCGAGAAATTGGTCAAGACATTCGGCGCCCAGACCACGGTCAAGGGCGTCGATCTCGCCGTCGAGCGGGGCGAGTTCGTGACGCTGCTCGGCCCCAGCGGCTGCGGCAAGACGACGATCCTGCGTATGATCGCGGGTTTCGAGACCGCCACGAGCGGCACGATCCGCATCGATGGCAAGGACGTCACGAATCTGCGCCCCAACCAGCGCCATATCGGCATGGTGTTCCAGGCCTACGCGCTGTTCCCCAACATGAGCGTCGCCGACAACATCGCCTTCGGCCTCAAGGTCGCGCGGAAGTCGTCGGCCGAGATCGCGGCGCGGGTCAAGGAGATGCTGGAGCTCATCAAGCTGCCGGATCTCGGCGATCGCTATCCCTATCAGCTGTCCGGCGGCCAGCAGCAGCGCGTGGCTCTGGCCCGCGCGCTCGCGGTCAAACCGCAGATCCTGCTGCTCGACGAGCCGCTCTCCGCGCTCGACGCGAAGATCCGCATCTCGCTGCGCGAGGAAATCCGCGCGGTGCAGCGTGCGCTCGGGATCACGACGATCTTCGTGACGCATGACCAGGAAGAAGCGCTCTCCATGTCGGATCGCATCTGCGTCATCAACGAGGGCAAGATCGAGCAGCTCGGCACGCCGTTCGAGATCTACAACTATCCAAAGACGCGCTTTGTGGCGTCCTTCGTCGGCACGCTCAACATCCTGAACGGCCGCGTGCTCGATTCGACCTCGGGCCGGCTTTCGATCGACGACCAGGAAGTGGTCACCGCGCGCGAGATCGGCGGCGCCAGCACCGGGGACACCCTCTCCCTCGCGCTGCGTCCGGAAGCGCTCTCGATCGGCCACGCCAATGGCGGCAGCAATAATCTGACCGGCACGATCGACGAGGTGCATTTCCTCGGCTCCGTCGTCCGCATCCGCGTCCGTTTCAAGGACAACATCGTCTCGCTCGACACCTTCAACCGCCCCCACAGCGCCCCGCCCCAGCGCGGCCAGCCGGTGACGGTGAACTTTACGCGGGAAGATATCCTAGTGCTGGACCGCCCGGCGATCTGAGGCACGGGCCGATTCAAAGCCGACCCTACCGGCTTGGAGGCAGTCCCCTTCACCTTTCCCTGATGAAGCATTCGCATGACCGAGGTTCGGGGTTGTGCAGATCTCGATTTCCAACATCCTGAGGAGACTTGCGGAGCAAGTCGTCTCGAAGGACGCACCGCCTGAGGGCAAAACCTTGTGCCGCCGCCGCTCTGCGTGCTTCGAGACGGCCCTCTGGGCCTCCTCAGCATGTTGAGGATGGTGTTGCGCGAAGGTCTCCCTGAGGGAGAGGTGAAGGTGCCCTACCCCTCGGGCATTCGTTCGAACCGCGTCAACGCGGCGTCCATCGTATCCCACGCAAAGCCGCCGCTGGCATAGGTCACGAACTGCGGTTGGAACCGCTCCGGCTCGTCGAGGCTGGCCGCGTGTATCGCGATCATCTCCGGCATGGCGACGAAGGTGACGTAGACCGGCGTCCCGCAGGTCGGGCAGAAGGCATGGACCTTGAGGTTGCCGCTGTCGCCGGCGACCTGCCATCCGCTGGCCTCGCCGGAGATCTTCATGTCGGACCGCTTGCCAAAAGCGAGATAGGAACTGTGCCCCGTGCCGCTGCGCTGCTGGCATTGGCGGCACTGGCAATGCAGCTCGGCAACCGGATCCTGGCTTGTCTCATAGCGGATCGCGCCACAGGCGCATCCGCCGACATAGGATGTCGTCATCGTCATGCTCCATCGTGAGGGGATCAGGCAGCCTTCGGCTTGGCGAAGACGTCGATGGCACGGCCGGTTTCCAGATAGGATTTGAGGCTGGAAAGCACGAGCGGCCAACCCTTGGTGATGCCCTGCTCCATGCCGCTGCCGGCTTCGAGCTCGTCATGCGTGACGGTCAGCCGGACCATGTCGTCATATTCGGCGATGTCGAACGTCACCCGGCTGTGGCTGTCGGGGTCGGCGGTCTGGGAGGCGTTCGCCCAGGTGATGACCAGCCGGCTCGGCGGCGTGACTTCCACAACCTTGCCGATCAGCTGGACAGTCCGCTCGGCATCGGCGCGGACATGCTGCCACTCCGAGCCGGGCTGCCAGTCGGACACGTTCTCGTGGCCCCAGTAGCGCCGGGCGATTTCCGGCTTGGTGATGGCCTCGAACACCTTTTCGGGCGTCGAGAGAACATAGGTCACGTACACGAAGCGCGTCTTCTCTTTGGCCATGGCTACTCTCCTTCGAGTTCTCTCTTCAGATCGTGCAGCAGGCTGAGCCGCTGCTGTTCGAACTTGCGCACCCACCGCTCATAGACTTCGTGCAGTGGCACGGGATTGATGAAGTGCAGCTTCTCCCGTCCCCGCCGGACCGTGCTGACCAGATTGGCCGCCTCGAGGATCCCGAGATGCTGGGTCGCCGATTGGCGCGTCATGTCGAGGTGCTCGCAAAGCTGCCCGAGCGTCTGTCCATTCTGTTCGTAGAGAAGGTCGAGCAGCCGCCTGCGGGTCAGGTCGCCCAGGGCCTTGAAGACATCGTCGGCGTGCATCGATCCTCTCTCGCGTCGGAAGATAGAATATGCAGGCAAATGCCTGCATGTCAAATGTTGGCCAGGCGCCCCCCGGTCCGGACTAACGGGAGGGTAACGGGCCGTTACCGTGTTAACCCCTCCCCGAAACGAAAACGGGCGCCCGAAGGCGCCCGTTCGAAACTCGCTTGCGACAGCCGATCAGGGCTGCGTGTAGGACGTCTTGACCGTCGTGAAGAACTCGGCCGCGTACTTGCCCTGCTCGCGCGGGCCGTAGCTCGAACCCTTCCGGCCGCCGAACGGAACATGGTAGTCGACGCCTGCCGTCGGCAGGTTGACCATCACCATGCCGGCCTCGGAATTGCGCTTGAAGTGCGTGGCATGCTTCAGGCTCGTCGTGACGATGCCCGAGGCGAGGCCGAACGGCGTGTCGTTGGCGACAGCCAGCGCTTCCTCGTAGTCCTTGACCTTGATCACGCTGGCGACCGGGCCGAAGACTTCTTCCTTGTTGATGCGCATGTCCGGCGTGGTGCCGGTGAACAGCGCCGGCTGCAGGAAGAAGCCGGGGTTCTCGCGCTCGATGCGCTGGCCGCCGACGACGAGCGTGCCGCCTTCGTCCTTGGCGATCTGGATGTAGTTCTGATCCTGATCGAGCTGGCTCTGGTCGACGACCGGGCCGATATGCGTGCCCTGCTTGATCGCGTCGTCAACGACGAGATCCTTGATGCGGGCGGCGAGCGCCTCGACATACTGGTCGTGGATCTTCTCGGTGACGATCAGGCGCGACGACGCCGTGCAACGCTGGCCGGTCGAGAAGAAGGCGCTGTTCGCCGTGGTTTCGACGGCAACCTTCAGGTCGGCGTCATCGAGCACGATGGTCGGGTTCTTGCCGCCCATTTCGAGCTGGAACTTGCGCATCACCGCGATCGAGGCCTCGGCGACCTTCTTGCCGGTGCCGACCGAGCCCGTGAAGCTCAGCGCATTGACCTTCTTCGATTCGAGGATTGCCTGGCCGACGACCGAACCGCGGCCCATGACCAGGTTGACGACGCCCTTGGGCAGGCCGTTGCGAACCAGGATGTCGACGATCGTCCAGGCGCAGCCCGGAACGAGATCGGCCGGCTTCAGCACGACGGTGTTGCCATAGGCGATGGCCGGAGCCAGCTTCCAGGCGGGAATGGCGATCGGGAAGTTCCACGGCGTGATCAGACCGACGACGCCGACCGGCTCGCGGGTAATCGTGACGTCGATGCCCGGACGCACGCTCGGCAGGATCTCACCGGCCAGGCGCAGGGTTTCGCCCGCGAAGAAGTGGAAGATCTGCGCGGCGCGCATCGTCTCGCCAATGCCCTCGGGAAGGGTCTTGCCTTCCTCGCGCGACAGCAGGCGGCCGATTTCTTCCTTGCGGGCAAGGATTTCGTCGCCGGTCGCCTTCAGGATGTCGTGGCGCTGCTGGATGCCCGAAAGCGACCAGGTCTTGAAGGCGTCGGCGGCTGCGTCGATCGCGGCCTTGGCGTCTGCCGCCGTGCCCTGCGCGTATTCGCCGATCACTTCGTTCGTGTTGGACGGGTTGATGTTGGGGCGCGCATCGCCGCCAACCCACTCGCCGCCGATGTAATTCTTGTGAAGTTCGCTCATCAGATGATCCTTGAACGTCGTGAACGGGATTCGCCCGGACAAAGCCGGGCGAAGGGGGTGTTGGGAGCAAGGCTCGGAGTTACGCTCTTGTATCCCTCCAGCCCCCCATGGCCAACCCTCAAAGCTGGGTGACCGACACCTTCTCTTCCTTGGCGAAGGCGAGCGGGTTCTTCAGCGCGAGGCCGAAGGTCTCGGATTCGATGTCGAAAACGTCGCCGGCCTCCGTCTTGACGCCGAAAGCCACGCTCAGCGTCGCCGTGCCATAGGTGTGGACATGCACCTGGCCCGGACGGCGGAAGAAGTCGTACTTGAAGTGGTGATATTCGAGGTTCGCCAGCGTGTGCGACATGTTGGCCTCGCCCGACAGGAAGGGCTCGTCGAAGATCACCTCGTCGCCGCGATGGATGCGCGAACGGCCGCGAACGTCGTCCGGCAGCGCGCCGACCAGCAGCTCCGGGCCGAGCGAGCAGGGACGCAGCTTGGAATGGGCGAGGTAGAGATAGTTCACCCGCTCCATGATGTGGTCCGAGAACTCGTTGGCGAGAGCGAAACCGATGCGGTAGGGCTGGCCATCGTCGCCGACGATGTAGACGCCGGCGACTTCCGGCTCTTCGCCGCCATCCTGCGCGAAGGAAGGCGCGGTCAGCGGCTGGCCGGGGCCAACGAGCAGCGCACCGTCACCCTTGTAGAACCACTCCGGCTGGACGCCCTGCTGGCCGGCGGCCGGCTTGCCGTTCTCCAGGCCCATGCGGAACATCTTCATCGAATCGGTCAGCACTTCCGCCTCGTCCGGCGTCTTGTGCATCGCGTCGCGCGCCGAAGCCGAACCGAGATGGGTCAGGCCCGTGCCGGTGATGAGCAGATGCGCCGGATCCTCGTGATCGATCGGGGGCAGCACGCGGCCAGATGCCAGCAGCGCCGCGCGATCGACTTCCTCGGTCGCGCCGGCCGAAGCCTTCTCGACGATCGCCTCGATGCCAGTCTTGGCAGCAATTGCCGCCTGGGCCAGCGCATAAACGGTGGCATAGCCCGGCACGATGTAGGACCGTTCGCCGGCGCCGTTCGGCACCGTAGCGACGACGGCGCGCGCGCCTGCCTCGGTCTTGATCTGCATCAGTCTCATCGTTTCTCTCCTGTTGTGCCAAGCGGCCGTCTTCGCATGAGCCCGCGGCCTGTCCTGTATTGCGATAGGTATGAACTAGCCGGCGCTGATCTCGCCGTCGGCGTCCGCGTTGCGGCCGACCCAGATGGAATCGAACACATTGCCCTTCGCGTTGCGCAGCAGGCGGCGCATGGCGAGAAAGGCCTCTTCGGGGTTGCGGTCGCGAATGGCCTCGAAGACGTCCCGGTGCTGGAGCACGGCATCGTCTCCCATGACTGTCCGCCAGCCGAGCGAAAAGCTGATGACCAGGCCGGATTCGATCAGCCCGCCGACCGAACGAAGCATTGGATTGTGCGAGGCTTCCAGGACGGTCATGTGAAAGGCGAGATCGGCGCGGATCTGCTCGACGCTGCCGCGATCCCGGTTCTTGATGCCGTCCAGCGCCTTGCCGAGCAGTTCGATCTCCTCGGCCGTGGCGCGCTCGGCCGCGCGCGACGCGGCGGCCGGCTCGATGATCTCGCGCATCTCGAACAGCGAATGGATGAAATCATCGCTGGGGCGCTGGTCGATCTGCCAATGCAGAACGTCCGAATCGAGCATGTTCCAGTCGACGCGGGGACGAACCTTGGTGCCGATCTTGGGGCGGGATACCGTCAGGCCCTTGGCCGAGAGCAGCCGGATCGCCTCGCGGACCGCGGTCCGTGACACGCGGAACTCTTCCTGCACCTTCGGCTCCGTCGGCAGCGTATCGCCCGGATTGTACACGCCGGACACGATCCGGCGGCCAAGCTCGGCTGCGACCTTGTCTGACAGACTCCCGGAACGTTCCCTGCCAGTCGCGCGAAGCTGTCGCGTCTTATCCTGGGCACCACGCATTGCCGGGTCCCTTCCTCGATCCCTGCCTTCATCCAAGACGCGGCACCCCGAGGGAAAGCCGGCCGAATTCCATTATCATAGTATGTTTGATCGGGTGAACTTTCAACTTGAATACCAGGAAGCGGGCGGCTCGATACGGATCGTATCCGCTTATAGCCGCTTTCGTCATATGCTTGAAAGCAAAGGTCCTTTGCCGGGCCACCCTGCCCGCATCCACCGAGTGAAAAGCAGTGCGGGCCCGCCCTCCCGCTTCCGGGACGACGAGCCCGCAATAGGCCGCGAAAGGATCAGCGGGCGCGCTGATTGAAGAGGATCTTTTGCGCTTCGGCGTCATCCTTCAGGCTGACGGGAGCGACAGGAGCCTGCACCGCCATGCCGCGCGTGACGCCGGGACGCGCATTCATGCGGTCGATCCAGGCCTTCACATGCGGAAACTCGGTGGTGTCGAACTGCTGGGTTTCCCAGCCGGCCGCCCAGCCGAAAATCGCCATGTCGGCGATGGAGTAATCGCCGGCGACGAAATCGCGATCCGCGAGACGACGGTTGAGCACGCCGTACAGGCGATGCGTTTCGTCCTGATAGCGCTTGGTGGCGTAGGGAATGCGCTCCGGCGCATAGACCGAGAAATGGTTGCGCTGGCCGAGCATCGGACCAAAACCGCCCATCTGCCACATCAGCCATTCCTCGACCTCGACGCGGGCGCGCTCATCGGTCGTCGGATAGAATTTGCCGAACTTGCGGGCAAGATAGAGCAGGATCGCGCCCGACTCGAACACCGAGATCGGCTTGCCGTCCGGGCCCTCGGGATCGACAATCGCCGGCATTTTGTTGTTCGGCGAGATCGCCAGGAACTCGGGCTTGAACTGGTCGCCCTTGCCGATATTGACGTAATGCAGGCTGTACGGAACGCCGAGTTCCTCCAGCATGATCGTGATCTTCTTGCCGTTCGGGGTCGGCCAGTAGTGCAACTCGATCGGTTGGGTCTGTGTATGGGTCATACGGAACCTTTGGCTGTTGCAACGGCTGGCGCATCGACAATCGGCCAGCGATAGGTCGGTCCCCATACATGCGTCGCCACATACGGCAAGGCAAGACATGCAACGTGGATGAGCCGTCGCGGCGGCCTCCTGCCGGGTGCGCGCAGGCGAGCCTACGGCCTCGGCGCACGGCAACGCCGCGCCCGGACGTCGCCCGAACCGCCTACCAAGTCGTCTGAGTAGCGGCGCTACCCCCGGGGCTCGCGCACGTCGAGTTTCTCGACGGTGAGCGTGCCCACGGACAATCGCTCGATGCGAGCCTCGAGGATGCGAAGGCGCCCGATGGCCAGTGCGCCGACGGCGATCGCACCGACCGCCGCCGCCCCAACCGCCAATGCGCCCAGCGCCATGGCGCCGCTTGCCCGAGCACCGGTTACCTGCAAACCCCTGGTCATGGCTGTCCCTCGACAATTCGTTGATTGCAGGGACAACCATAGCGCGGAATCCGGTCCGCGGGAGCGGGCGCGGCCGGGGCTATTCCAGGCCGAGCTTCTTCTTCAGGATGTCGTTGACGACCTGCGGGTTGGCCTTGCCGCCCGAGGCCTTCATGATCTGGCCGACAAACCAGCCGGCCAGCGTCGGCTTGGCCTTGGCCTGCTCGACCTTCTCCGGGTTGGCGGCGATGATGTCGTCGACCACCTTCTCGATCGCGCCGGTGTCGGTGACCTGCTTCAGGCCGCGCGCCTCGACGAGCGCCTTCGGGTCGCCGCCCTCGTTCCAGACGATCTCGAACAGATCCTTGGCGATCTTGCCGGAGATGGTGCCATCGCCGATCAGGTCGATGATCGCGCCGAGTTGTTCGGCCGAGACCGGGCTCGATGCGATATCCTTGCCGTCCTTGTTCAACCGCGCCGCCAGTTCCTGGGTGACCCAGTTGGCGGCCGTCTTGGCGTCGCGGCCCTTGGCGACGGCTTCGAAATAGTCGGCCGTATCCCGCTCCAGCACCAGCACGCTGGCATCATAGGGCGAAAGGCCGAAGTCGCCGATGAAGCGGGCCTTCTTGGCGTCGGGAAGCTCCGGCAAGGCGGCCAGCAGCCCGTCGACCCAGGCCGGCTCCAGTTCGAGCGGCAGCAGGTCGGGGTCAGGGAAGTAGCGATAGTCATGCGCCTCTTCCTTCGAGCGCATCGACCGGGTTTCGCCCTTGTTCGCGTCGAACAGGCGGGTTTCCTGGTTGATCGTGCCGCCATCCTCGAGAATGCCGATCTGGCGGCGCGCCTCGTAGTCAACAGCCTGGCCGACGAAGCGGATCGAGTTGACGTTCTTGATCTCGCAGCGCGTCCCGAGCGCTTCGCCCGGGCGGCGGACGGAGACGTTGACGTCGGCGCGCATCGAGCCTTCGTCCATGTTGCCGTCGCAGGTGCCGAGATAGCGCACGATGGTGCGCAGCTTGGTGAGATAGGCCTTGGCCTCGTCGGCCGAACGCAGGTCCGGCTTCGACACGATCTCCATCAGCGCCACGCCCGAGCGATTCAGATCGACGAAGCTCATGGTCGGGTGCTGGTCGTGCAGCGACTTGCCGGCGTCCTGCTCCAGATGCAGGCGCTCGATGCCGACGGTCACGCTCTCGCCGCCGTCGAGATCGATCACGATCTCGCCCTCGCCGACGATCGGCTGCTTGAACTGCGAGATCTGATAGCCCTGCGGCAGGTCCGGATAGAAATAGTTCTTCCGGTCGAACACGCTGTAGTTGTTGATCTGCGCCTTGAGGCCGAGCCCGGTGCGCACGGCCTGTGCGACGCATTCCTCGTTGATCACGGGCAGCATGCCAGGCATGGCCGCGTCGACGAGGCTGACATGGGAGTTCGGCGCGCCGCCAAATTCGGTCGAAGCCCCGGAGAACAGCTTCGACTTCGACAGGACCTGGGCATGGACCTCAAGGCCGATCACGATCTCCCAGTCCCCGGTCGCGCCTTTGATCAGCTTCTTGGGATCGGGCTGGCGGACAATGGCGTTCATGCGAAAAAGCTCCGAATAGAATACTGATCATCCGGTTAGAGCCTCGCGCGCCTTCCGGCAAGGCTTGTCGGTCAAAACGGCGCGCGAGCGGCGCGCCGTCCTCCCCGCACTACTGGATGAAATCACCGCATTTGGCGGCGGGCGCGTCGCCCCAAGGCATGATCGGCACGCTGGAAATCGAATTCTTCGGGCTGCCGTCGACCAGCTTGTCGGAATAGACGAGATAGACCAGCACGTTGCGCTTCGCGTCGCAGCCGCGGGAAATCCGCATCTTCTTGAACCAGATCGAGCGGCGCTGATTGAACATCTCGCTGCCCTGGCCGATCTTGTTCTTGAACTGGATCGGACCGACCTGGCGGCAGGCGAGAGAAACGTCCGACGTCTCCTCGGCGACCCCGAACATGCCGGCCACGCCGCCGCGCTCGGCGGCCGCGAAATAGCAGGCGACCCCCTCCACCTCCGGGTCATCGATGGCATAGGTCGCGATCTTGTCGTTCGGCGTCACCCATTTGAAGGTGGTCGATTCCTTGAAGATCAGGTCGGGATCGGCCGCCAGCGCCGGTGCGGCGCAGGCCAGCAGGGTGACGGTGGTCAAGGCGGCGGTCAGGGCGGGTCCGAGGCGCATGGTGTTCTCCGAGGCAAAGCGTGCGCCCAATATAGGAAGGCGCAGCGCCACAACGAGTCCCGCCGGCAAAAGCGCCTGGATCAGTGAACCGAGATCGGCGCCACGATGGGCTCGGTGCCGCCGCGCATCAGGCCGAGTTGCTCGCGCCGCAGCCAGCGCACGATCAGGAGTGCCGAGACGACGGCTAGGCCCGTGGCCAGCCCGATCCAGATGCCGATGCCCTCCAGCCTGACCCAGAAGCCCAGGAGAACGCTGAGACTGAGGCCGACGCCCCAGAAGCCCAGCCCGGCATAGATCATCGGGACGCGCGCATCATGCAGGCCGCGCAGCATGCCGCCGGCGATCGCCTGCGCGCCGTCGAAAACCTGGAACAGGGCCGCGATGCCGAGGAACGACACTGCGAGCGCAATGACCTCGGCATTGGACGGATCGGTGCGGTCGAGGAAAATGCCGATCAGCGTTTCCGGCACCAGGAACATCATCACGGCCGTGCAGGCCATGAAGCCGACGCCCAGCACGAAGGGCGTCCAGCCGGCGCGGCGGATGGCGGCCGTATCGCCGGAGCCATAGGCGATGCCGACGCGCACGGTGGCGGCCTGCGAGAAGCCGAGCGGCACCATGAAGCAGAGCGACGCGATCTGGATGGCGATGGCGTGGGCGGCCACCGACGAGGCGCCGATCAGGCCCATCAGGAAGACCGCGGCGTTGAAGATGGTGACTTCCAGGCCCACCGCGATCGCCATGGGCAGGCCGAGCCGCCAGAGCGCGAGGAAGCGCGGCCAGTCGGCGCGCCAGAAGCGGCCAAAGACGCGATAGCGCCGGAACTGGCGATCCCGGACGCAGACCAGCGCCATGCCGAGGAACATCAGCGTCGCCGACAGAGTGCTGCCGATGCCCGCGCCGAACATGCCGAGCGCCGGCAGGCCAAAATGGCCGAACACCAGCGCCCAGACGATGAGCGCATTGAAGACGACGCCGGCCATGCCGACCACGAGCGACCAGAACGGCCGCTCCAGCGCGGCGATGAAGGAGCGCAGCACCAGATACCAGAGGAACGGCAGGATCGCCCATTGCATGCCGCGCATGTAGAGCGCGGCGAGATGGGCGAGAGCTGGATCCTGCCCGAGCCACAGCAGCAGCCGCTCGGTGTTCCAGAGCACGATCCAGAATGGCACCGTGATGGCAACCGAGGCCCAAAGACCCTGGCGGACGGTCCGGCGCACTTCGCGCACTGCGTGGCGATTGCGGCCGCGTTCCCGCGCCACCATCGGCGATACCGCTGAGACCAGGCCGATGCCGAAGATCAGCAATGCGAAATAGAGATTCGTCGCCAGCGCGCTGGCCGCGAGATGGTTCGCGCCCACCCAGCCGAGAATCACCACATCCGTCGCGGTGATGACCGTCTGCGCCAGATTGGTGAGGATCAGCGGCAGCGACAGCAGGATGGTCGCCCGGATTTCGGTCAGCCAGGGATAGCCCCTGTCGGCCCCCACGGGGGTCCATGCGCGCGCAGTCATGATTCAAACGGCTCTCTTGGTGGAGGGTGCGGGGAAACCCGCGACGCCAGCGCGCCACCTAGTCACACCCGAGGCAAAATGACCAACCAAAGATCGTGATATCTGCCATCAGCGCGGTCGGGGACGGCGTTTGCCTCACCGCTTTGTGGCAAAAGCGCGGCCCGCATGATGACCATCCGGCCCATCCGTGCTATTGGCGTCTTGCCCCCGGGGCAGCTTTGGCAGGCAGGCGCAGCGCATGCGATTAAGGGCCACATCCATGAGTGTCGAGAGAGTGTTTTCCCGAATTCTGATGGCCGCCATGATCTTCGCCGCCGGCGCGGAAATGGCCGAGGCAGCATCCAGCGTCTGTGTCCGCCTGGAAGGCCGGCTTGCCTCCCTGCAGCGGAGCCAGAACTCCGGCGCCGGCAAGGTCGCGAACCAGGACAACGCGATCAACCAGCAGCGCGCCGCGCTCAATGCCGCCAATGCCGATGCGCGCCGCGCCGGCTGCAAGGGCGGCTTCCTGATGTTCAAGTCGAATGCCGCCGCGCCAGAATGCGCGGGCATCCTGAAACGCATCAATGGCATGCAGGCGAATCTCAATCGCCTGGAGCAGCGCCGCAGCGCCTCCAGCTTCGATCCGAACACCAGCGCCCGCCAGCGCTCGGACGTCCTGCAGCAGCTGGCCCTGAATGATTGCGGCCCGCAATACGCGGCCTATGCCCAGCAGCGCCCGCGCAATTTCCTCGAGCGCCTGTTCAACCCGGAAAACCGCGTCTACGAGCAGCAGCAGATCGCCCGCGTCCCCGCGACCGCCGAGCGCGACCGCAACTATTCCACGGCCGATACGACCGAGCGCGGCTTCGGCCGCGGCAGCTATCGCACGCTCTGCGTCCGCACCTGCGACGGCTACTATTTCCCGATCAGCTTCTCGACGCGCCGGGCCAATTTCGCAACGGACGAGCAGGTCTGCCAGCAGATGTGCCCCGGCACCCAGGTAGCCCTCTACGCGCACCGAAATCCTGGCCAGGACAGCTCCGACGCGCGCGCCACGTCGGACGAAACGCCCTATAGCGCGCTCTCGACCGCCTTTGCCTACCGCACCAGCTTCAACCCCGGCTGCACATGCGGCAGCCCCTCGTCGATCCAGGCGTTCACCGGCGGCTATACCCCGGCAGCGCTGGCCGAGACGCCGATGGAAGAAGCCATGCCGCCCGTTCCGGGCCCTGCCCCCTTCGTCGGCGAAGACCCCGAAACGCTTGCCAACCGCGCCGGTTCGCTCGACCCCGACTCGCTGGGCACGGCGAGCGTGGAGACGCCGGTTGCCTCGCTGTCACCGTCGCCGTCGCGCCAGGCCGGCGTCGCAAGGCGTGTCGGCCCCTCCTATTTCTACGCCCAATAGTCCAGCCAGATCGGCCGCGGCCGCGACAACAGAGCGTCGCGCGATGGACGATGGGCTCGACAAAATGCTCAACTGACACGTCGGAACGCGACCAGCGCAGCCACGTCGCGGTGCGGATCAAGACACAAGAAGCGACCAGGACGATCGCGCCGCCGAAGGCAGGCCGTCCCACAGGACATGACGGGAGCAGACGCCAATGACCCTTATCACCACGCCGCCCTGGCTCGGGCTGCCGACGCATCGCAACTGGCTCAACGATCAGATCAACCGCCTGATCGACTTCCTGCAGGGAGCCCGCCTCGAGGCAGGCGGCTTCGGCTATCTGCTCGAGGATGGCACGTCCGATCCGATCCGGCCGCGTGAGCTCTATCTGAACGGTCGCATGACCCACGTCGCCGCCCTTGCCTACATGCGCGGAATTCCGGGAGCGGGCCCGCTGGTCGATCATGGCGTCGCCGCCCTGACGAACGACTTCCACGACAAGGTGAATGGCGGCTGGTACTCGGCCCTCGAGCCTGCCGGTTGCCCGATCCCGGGCCGCAAGGCCGCCTATGACCATTCCTTCGTGCTACTGGCCGGCGCCTCGGCCGCCGAAGCCGGCCGCCCCGGCGGGCGCGAACTGTTCGACGCCGCGGCCGAGGTGTTCCTGAAGCATTTCTGGGACGAGGAAGCCGGCATGTCGCGCGAATCCTTCGCGGCCGACTTCACCGATATGGACAGCTATCGCGGCGCCAATTCGAACATGCATTGGGTCGAAGCCTGCCTAGCCGCCGGCGATGCCTCGGGCGACGCCGCCTGGTACGACCGGGCGCTATCCATGGCCGATCGGCTGATCAACCGGGCCGCGCGCGAGCACAACTGGTTCCTGCCGGAACACTTCGATTCCGACTGGAAGCCGCAGCCCGACTATAACACCGACGATCGCGCCCATCCGTTCCGCCCCTTTGGCTCGACGGTTGGACACTGGCTGGAATGGTCGCGCCTGCTGGTTCACATCGAAGCGTCGCTGACGGCGCCGCCGGCCTGGCTGCGCGAAGCGGCCACGGCCCTGTTCAACCATGCCATCACCTTTGGCTGGGCGGTCGATGGCCATGACGGCTTCGTCTACACGACCGATTTCGAGGGCGTCGTGGTGACCGAGGTCCGCATGCACTGGTCGCTTTGCGAAGGCATCGCCGCCGCCGCCCTTCTGGGTGCGGTGACGGGCGACGCGCTCTACGAGCACTGGTACCGCAAGCTATGGGACCATGCCGCCCGCTATTTCGTGGAGCCCCAGCGCGGCACCTGGAAGCACCAGCTTGCCGGCGACCTCACGGAAGCCGGTTCCGTCTGGCCCGGCCGCCCCGACACCTATCACGTGCTGAATGCGCTGCTACTGCCGCAGCTTCCGGCGGCACCCGGCGCCGCCACGGCCTTGGCGCGCGGCCTCGCCTGAGCCCGCACTAACAGCTATGATCCAGTCCGAGGCCGGCTTTGCCGGCCTCGTTCGTTTCAGGAGGAAAGCGCCGCCTCGAGCCGCGCCAGGGCCTGTTCGCGGCCGATGAGCGGCAGCAGCGCCGCCAGTTCCGGTCCGTGATCGAGCCCGGTCAGAACCTGGCGAAGCGGCATGAACAGCGCCCTGCCCTTGCGGCCGGTCGCCGCCTTAACCGCGTCGGTCCAGACCTTCCAGCTCTGGCCGTCGAACGGGCCGGCCGGCAGGAGGTCGCGCGCGGATGCCAGGAAAGCCCGCTCGTCCTCGTCGGCCGGCACATGCGGCGGGATCGGCCCCGTCACGACCGCCCACCAGGCGACCGCGTCCTTGAGAAGGACGAGATTGCCGCGCACGGCGCTCCAGAAGGCCTCGCCGCCCTCGACGCCCAGCGTCTTCAGGCGGTCGGCGACATCCGCATAGGGCTTGGCGTGCAGGAGCTTGGCGTTGAGTCCGTCGAGATCGGCCGGGTCAAACTTGGCCGGTGCCTTCGAGACCATGGAGAGATCGACAAGGCCTGCCAGCGTCGGCAGATCGACCACCGGCTCGACGGAGACAGACGTCCCGATCAGCACGGCGAGCGAGTTGACCGCCATGGGCTCGTAGCCCGCCTCGCGCAGCGACCCCAACGAGAGCGCGCCGGTGCGCTTCGAGAGACCCTCGCCGCTCGCGGTCGTCAGCGTGTTGTGATGGCCGAAGATCGGCAAAGGCGCGCCCAGCGCCTCGAACAGCTGCAATTGCACGCCGGTATTGGTGACGTGATCGTCGCCGCGAATGATGTGCGTCACGCCCATGTCGGCGTCATCGACGACGGACGGCAATGTGTAAAGATAGGTACCGTCTTCGCGGATCAGCACCGGATCCGACAACGAGCCGATATCGACCGTCTGCGGCCCGCGAACCAGATCGTCCCAGGTCACATGCCCGACCGACTCGTCGAGCTTGAAGCGCCAATGCGGCCTGCGGCCTTCGGCTTCCCGCTTGGCGCGGTCGTCCTCGGTCAACTTGAGCGCGGCGCGGTCATAGACCGGCGGCAAGCCGCGCGCGGCCTGGCGCTTGCGCTTGCGGTCCAGTTCATCGGCGGTCTCATAACAGGCATAGAGGCGCCCGGCAGCCTTCAGCCGCGCCACGACCGCGTCATAGGAATCGGTGCGCAGCGACTGGCGTTCGAACTGGTGCGGCAGGATGCCGAGCCAGTTCAGATCGCGCCGGATCGCCTCGGCATATTCCTCCTTCGAGCGCTCGCGATCCGTATCGTCGAGCCGCAGGATGAAGCGCCCGCCCGCCTTCAGGGCGAACAGCCAATTGAGCAAGGCAGGCCGCGCATTGCCTATGTGAAGAAAACCGGTCGGAGACGGCGCGAAGCGGACGATAACGGAGGGGCTGGTCATGCCGAAGGCTTTAGCGCGCGCCGCGGGCCCGCGCAACGAAGCCGATCAGCGGACGATGGTGATCCGCTTCGCTGCGCGGGTCAGGCCGGTGTAGAGCCAGCGATCACGGTGCTCGCGAAAGGCGTAGCTTTCGTCGAACAGGACCAGATCGTCCCATTGCGAGCCCTGCGACTTGTGCACCGTCAGCGCATAGCCATAGTCGAACTCGTCGGAATTGCGCCGCTGCGCATACGGCAGATCCTCGCCGCCATTCTCGAAGAAGTTCGGGTGGACCGACACCTTCACGGCCTTGCCCGTCGCGTCTTCTTCCGGCTTCAGGCTGAGGCGCAGGAAGCTCTTTCGCGGCGCGCCGAGTTCCGAGACGACCCATGTGCCGCCATTGAGCAGACCCTTCTGCTTGTCGTTGCGCAGGCAGACGAGCTTGTCGCCCACTGCTGGCATGGGGCTCAGCAGGCCCTTCAACTCGCGGATCCGCTGGTTGTAGAGCCGGCGCGTCTTGTTGGTGCCGACAAGAACCTGGTGGGCGGCAAGGATCTGCGCGGCATCGATCTCGCGCCGCGAGATGACCCGGCTTTCGCCATGCTCGCCATATTCGATCGGCTCGCCGGCCCGGACCGACATGGAAAGGCGGATGATCGGATTGTCCTGCGCCTGACGGTGCACTTCCGTCAGCATCGAATCGGGTTCCTGCTCGATGAAGAAGCCGCCGCCCTTGACGGGGGGTAGCTGCGCCGGATCGCCCAGCACCAGGACGGGCGTGCCGAAGGACAGCAGATCCCGGCCGAGATCCTCGTCCACCATCGAGCACTCGTCGATGATGATCAGGTCGGCCTTTGACGCTGCGCTGTCATGGTTCAGGGCGAAGACAGGCTGCTCCTCGTCCTCATTGGCGCGCGGCCGATAGATCAGGCTGTGGATCGTGCCGGCGCCTTCGCAGCCTTTCGAGCGCAGCACATGCGCCGCCTTGCCGGTGAAGGCGGCGAAGGCCACATCGCCATCGATATCCTCGGCGATATGGCGCGCCAGCGTCGTCTTGCCCGTGCCGGCATAGCCGAACAGGCGGAAGACGGGACTGTCCCCTCGCCGCAGCCATTCGGATACGGCGGAGAGCGCATTTTCCTGTTGGGGCGACCAGCGCATGAAGGCTCCGACACAGTGATCGCCCCTGATAACCGATTCATGCGCGATGTGCAGGAACGCAGAGGACGAAAGCCCGCGTCATTTAAGCAACAGTCGCCCGCATCTCAAGGCCGGGAACAAAAACATGCTTAATGTGCCTTGGTTTGGGCCAATCTCGGCCCCAGACAGAGTTGAACGGAAAACAGACGCGGCCGTTGGTTCGCTTGGATTGGCAAGCTGTGTGGCGAAATTGTCATTGCGACAAAATGCGAAAGCAACCAGTAAGGGTGCATATCATTCTTATTGGATCGCGCCGCCAGGGCGTCGGCGGAATCGAGCCAGTCGAGACGATCGGGTTCGGACATGCTTCCCCCGGAGCGTTCCGGTTTTAATTGGGTTCTTCCCAGTATGATGATGAAAAGGAACAGGCTTTGAACGAGACGAAGCCTCTGAAGGCGGCAGGAAAACTGAGCCGCCGCACATTCATGATCGGTCTCCCGGTCGTGCTTGCAGCATGCCAGACCTCGCAGCCGGGCGGACCGGTTGCCGACGGCGGTGGCATGGGCGCCCCGGTCATCGACCAGGGTTTTGCGACGATGTACGGCCCGATCACGGATGAGCCGTTCCCCGTCGGCGCGATCGACCTGACCAAGATCAACCCGCGCTTCTATCGCCAGGTGGTCAACCTGCCGACCGAGATCAATGCCGAGCCGGGCACGATCGTCATCGATCCCTACAACCATTTCCTCTATCTCGTGTTCGAGAACGGAACCGCGCTGCGCTACGGCGTCGGCGTCGGCCGCCAGGGCTTTGCCTGGTCCGGCGACGCGACCATCCAGGCCAAACAGCAGTGGCCGAAGTGGCATCCGCCCAAGGAGATGATGGCGCGCGATCCGGAAGCCGCGAAGTGGCCCGACGGCATGCCCGGCGGCCCCGGCAACCCGCTCGGCGCCCGCGCGCTCTACCTCTATCAGGGCAAGGTCGACACGCTGTACCGCATCCATGGCACCACGCAGCCCTGGTCGATCGGCAAGTCGCTCTCGTCCGGCTGCATCCGCATGATGAACCAGGACATTATCGACCTGTACGGCCGCGCGCCCATCGGCACGAAGGTCAAGGTTCTCGGCAATTCGACGCCGGATCCGGTCGCGGTCTACGACTCCAAGGGCGGCGCACGCCCCGATCCGGAGCCCGCTTCGACCGCCGGCTACGTGCCGATCCCGCCGGATAACGTCCACAGCTGATCCGGCACGCTGCAGCGAATATGAAAAGGCCCTCCATCGGAGGGCCTTTTCTTTTGCGGCAGAAGTTCGGAAATCCGAGCTTGGAGACCGTGACGAACGGTCTCCAGCGGAACGGGGCTCAGGCCCTGTCGCGGAACTTGTTGGTAATCGGATAGCGGCGGTCGCGCCCGAAATTGCGGCGGCTGAGCTTGACGCCCGGCGCGGCCTGGCGGCGCTTGTATTCGGCGATCGCCAGCAGATGCTCGATCCGCTGCACTGTCGCCGCCTCATGCCCGCGCGCGATAACATCGCCAACCCGCATCTCGCCTTCGACGAGGCTCTCGAGAATATCGTCGAGGATCTCGTAGGGCGGCAGCGAATCCTGATCCTTCTGATTCTCGCGCAGCTCGGCGGTCGGCGGCTTGGTGATGATCCGCTCGGGGATCACCTCGCCCGATGGGCCGAGGCAGCCTTCCGGGACCACCGTGTTTCGGAAATGCGAGATCCGGAAGACCTGCGTCTTGTAGAGGTCCTTGATCGGATTGAAGCCGCCATTCATGTCGCCATAGAGCGTGGCGTAGCCGACCGACATCTCGGACTTGTTGCCTGTTGTCACGACCATGGCGCCGAACTTGTTCGAGATGGCCATCAGGATGGTGCCGCGCGCGCGCGACTGCAGGTTTTCCTCGGTGATGTCGGCGGCCTTGCCGGCGAACATCGGCGCGAGCGCATGCATGAAGCCCTCGACCGGCTCCGCGATCGGCACGATGTCATAGCGCACGCCGAGCTTCTCGGCGCAGGCCTTGGCATCGACGAGGCTGTCCTGCGAGGTATAGCGATAGGGCAGCATCACGCAGTGGACGCGATTGGCGCCCAGGGCATCGACGGCGATCGCCGCAACCAGTGCCGAGTCGATACCGCCCGACAGACCCAGGACGACGCCTGGGAAATTGTTCTTGCCGACATAGTCGCGCAGGCCAAGCACGCAGGCGAGATAGTCCGCCTCGTCGCCCTCTTCGATCCGCGCCTTCGGACCGTCGACACAGCGCCAGGCGCCGTCGACCATGGCAAACTCGACGATCTCGATCGCATCGCGGAAAGCGGGCATCTGCACGGCGAGCGAGCCGTCGGCGTTCAGCACGAAGGAGGCGCCGTCAAAGACGAGCTCGTCCTGGCCGCCCACCTGATTGAGATAGACCAGCGGCAGGCCGGATTCCGTGACGCGCGCGACCGCAACGTTGAAGCGCTGGTCCATGACGCGGCGGCGGAACGGCGAGCCGTTCGGGACGAGCAGGATCTCGCCGCCCGTCTCCGAGATGCACTCAACGGGATCGGGACCCCAGATGTCCTCGCAAATGGGAACGCCGATGCGCACGCCGCGCAGCACGATCGGTCCCGGATGCGGACCGGGCGTGAAGACGCGCTTCTCGTCGAACACGCCGTAATTCGGCAGATCGACCTTGAAGCGCACGGTCTCGATCCGGCCGTTGTCGCAGAGCGCATAGGCGTTGTAGAGCGCCTCGTCTTCGCGCCATGGCAAACCGATCAGCACGGCCGGACCGCCATCGGCGGTATCGGCGGCGATCGCCTCGCAGGCGGCGCGGCAGGCGTCCTGGAACGCCGGCTTCAGCACGAGATCTTCCGGCGGGTATGCCGAAAGGAACAATTCGCTGAACATGACGACGTCGGCGCGGCCCGCCGCGGCGGTCGCGCGCGCGGCGCGCGCCTTTTCGAGATTGCCGGCGATGTCGCCGACAACCGGATTGATCTGGGCAAGGGCGATGCGGAGCGTGTCGGGGCGGGTCATAGTCTGCCTTTACCGCGCCGCCACAGCGGCGGCAACGGGTAGTCGTCGGCAGGCTCAAAAACCTCTCGCCGGCTCCCTCGGCCCTGCCCGCTCCGGCCCTTAGCTGAAGCGGTACATATCCATCGAGAGCGCCTGATATTCGTAGGAATTGTGGATGCGCTCGCCTCTGGCGCCCTCGCCCGCGGCGCCCAAGGCGACGAAGAAGGGCAGGAAGTGGTCATCGTCGGGATGGGCCATCACCGCATGCGGCGCCTTCGCTCGATAGTCGATCAGGCTGGCGGCATCGCCCACGGCGGCCCGGTCGGCGACCCAGTCGGCGAATTCGCGCGCCCAGTCCACCGGCGGCGCATCGACCGCCGGCATGCCGCCGGGATTGCGGAACAGCACGCGCAGATTATGCGTCGCCGCGCCCGTGCCGATCACCAGCACATCCTTGTCGCGGAGCGCCGCGATCGCCCGTCCAAGCGCATAGTGATAGGCGGCATCGCGATGCGGCTGGATCGACAGCTGCACCAGCGGCACGTCGGCACTAGGCCAGACCAGAGACAGCGGGATCCAGGTGCCATGATCGAAGCCCCGCTTCGGCGCCACGTCGACCGGCAGGCCAGCCGCGCGCAGTTCGTCCGCGACCTCGGCGGCCACGGCGGCATCGCCAGGCGCGGGGTAATTGATCTCGTAAAGCGGCTTCGGGAAGCCTCGGAAATCATAAATCATTTCCGGATGCGGGTCGGAAACGACCGTCGGCCGATCCGTCTCGAAATGGGCAGAGACAACCAGCACGGCGCGAGGGCGCGGGAGGGTGGAAGCGAAGTGCTCGAGAAAGCGATGCGCCGGCGTGTCCGTCAGCGCCAACATCGGCGAACCGTGCGACAGGAAGAAGGTGGGAAGCGACATCGGACTATCCTTTGCGTGTTGCAGGGAAGGTAGTCCCGGCGGCCCTCACTCAGTAGATGCACAACCAAGCACGCAGTGTTCAATCCACGTGACCAATGCGCGCCTTGGCGTTCAATCGTTGAGGCTGGCCTTGATCATTCGATCGGCGGCGGCCGCCAGCGACCGCGACGGGCCGCCCTCTCCGAACAACTGGCCGCTGGCATAAGCGCCTTCGGCGAGCAGATAGAGCCCGTCGCCCAGCACCTCCGGCTCCGCCGCGCCCATTGCCTTCGCCATCTCGGTGAGCCGGCGGCGCAGTTCGCGCTTGTTCTCGACGGCGACGAGTCGGGCCGGATTGTCCCTGGCCGGAAACTCAACCGCCGCGTTGGTCATGCCGCAACCGCGATAATTGGCGCTTTGCGCCCGCTCGCCGACGCCGGAGAGATAGGCGAGGATCTGCGCTCGCGGATCGTCGGGATGCTTGGCCACGATGGCGTCGAACCGCTTCCAGAACTCGACGTCATAGTCCCGCATATAGTCGGCGGCGAGTTCATCCTTGGAGGCGAAATTACGGTATAGGCTGGGCTTGGTGACCCCGGCCCGCTCCACGATCTCCTCGATGCCGACGGCTCGGATGCCTTGGCGATAGAAGAGGTCTCGCACCGTCGCGCGGATCCGGTCGGCGGCGCGCGGCGGCCCATCCGCCCGCTGGCCTGCTTTCGTCACCTGTCGATCGCTGCTGCCTGCCAAACTTATTCTCCCGGCCCGCTTGACGATGTAACTGAACGGTACGTATCATATTTCGAACTGAAACGGAACGGTCAGTAACATGAATATGGTCCGCCGTCGGCCCTTTGGCCAGAACTATGCTTTCGTGGTCGCGGGTGTGATCTTCGTCTGCCTGCTGGCCGGCGCAGGATTGCGCGCCGCCCCGGGCGTGATGATGCTGCCGATCGAAACGGCGTTTGGCTGGAGCCGCGAGACGATCTCGCTCGCCGCCGCCATCGGCATCTTCCTCTATGGCCTCACCGGGCCCTTCGCCGCGGCGCTGATGCAGAGCTTCGGCATCCGTCGCGTGCTGATCGGCGCCCTGCTGCTGATGTCGGCCTCCACGGGCCTCAGCGTCTTCATGAGCGCACCCTGGCAGTATGTCGCCACATGGGGCGTGTTTTCCGGCGTCGCCTCCGGTTCGGTCGCGATGGTTCTTGGCGCGACAGTGGTGAACCGCTGGTTCGTCACCAATCGCGGCCTGATGATGGGACTGCTGACCGCCAGCACCGCGACGGGAACGCTGATCTTTCTTCCGGGCATGGCGGCGCTGGCGCAATGGGGCGGCTGGCAGGCCGTCGTCCTCTCGGTCGCGGTAATTTCGGCGGCGCTGGTGCCGCTGGCTTATTTCTTCGTGCCCGAGCGGCCGCAGGACATCGGCATCCGCCCCTACGGCGCGCCCGAGGGCGAGCTGGCGCCAAGCGGCCCGCAGGGCAACGCGCTCGCCAACGCCTTCAACGCCCTGTTCGAGGCGGCCCGCACCAAGACCTTCTGGTATTTGTTCGCCACCTTCTTCATCTGCGGGTTCACCACCAACGGCCTCGTCGGCACGCATATGATCGCTTTTTGCGGCGACATGGGCATGCCGGAAATCCAGGCCGCCAGCCTGCTCGCCATGATGGGGCTGTTCGATCTGGTCGGCACTACAGCCTCCGGCTGGCTGACCGACCGCTTCGACCCGCGCAAGCTGCTGTTCGCGTATTACGCGCTTCGCGGCATCTCGCTGATGTTCCTGCCCTTCACCGATTTCAACTTCTACAGCCTGTCGATCTTCGCCGTCTTCTACGGCCTCGACTGGATCGCTACCGTGCCGCCGACCGTCAAGCTCGCCAATGAGGCGTTCGGCGATCGCAAGGCCCCGATCGTCTTCGGCTGGATCGCGGCTGGCCACCAGTTGGGCGCGGCCTCGGCCGCCTATTTCGCGGGGTACATGCGAACGACGCAGGGCAACTATCTCGACGCCTTCATCATCGCCGGCGCTACCGGCATCCTCGCCGCACTGCTCTCGCTGATGATCGGACGCCGGAAGCGTGAGCTGGTCCCGGTTGCAGCCTGACGAAACGGCCTCAAGGAAAATTGCTTCGCGCGCATGGCCCAGTCGCACGTTTCGCGTGTAGAAGAAAGCCTGGTTCACGGCCCTTCCCGTGAACCCAACCGAAGCAAATTCCACGAGGTCGACTATGTCGAATCTGCACAAGACCCTCCTCGCAGCCGTCATCGCGGTGACCGCTGCCCTCCCGATGGCCACCGCCGCTCAGGCCGCCGTCAAGACCGGCGCCCTGACCTGCCGGGTCGCATCGGGCGTTGGCCTCATCCTCGGCTCGCGCCGCTCCGTCAACTGCGAGTTCAAGTCCAATCGCGGCACGGAGTTCTACACCGGCCGGATCGACCGCGTCGGTCTCGATGTCGGCTTCACCCGCAACAGCGTCATCGTCTGGAACGTGTTCGAGCCGACGCGCCGCCATGGTGATCTCTCGGGCCGCTACACCGGCGCCACGGCGCAGGCGACCGTCGGCGTTGGCCTGGGCGCCAATGTGCTCGTCGGCGGCGGCCAGAACAGCGTCGCGCTGCAGCCGCTTTCGGTGACGGCGCAGACGGGCCTCAATCTCGCCGCCGGCGTCAGCTCGCTGCACCTGACGCGCGTCAAGGCACCGGTGCGCCGCTAAACAAAAACGGCGCCTGCCCAAGGCACGCGCCGCTCTTTCCGTTCGTGAACGCCGTTTTCTACAGGCTCGCGACAGCGCGCTGCTGCACGATGCCCTGGCGGCTGGTCTTCAGCAGTTCCGCGACGAGGAACGCCAGCTCCAGCGCCTGGTCGGCGTTGAGGCGCGGGTCGCAATGCGTGTGGTAGCGGTCCGACAGGTCCTCGTCGCTGATAGCGCGGGCGCCGCCCGTGCATTCCGTGACGTTCTTGCCGGTCATCTCGATATGGATGCCGCCCGGCAAGGTGCCTTCGGCCTGATGCACCTCGAAGAAGTTCTTCACTTCGCGCAGGATCAGGTCGAACGGCCGCGTCTTGTAGCCGCTCGACGCCTTGATTGTGTTGCCGTGCATGGGATCGCAGGACCAGACGACCGAGCGCCCTTCCTTCTCCACGGCCCGGATCAGCTGCGGCAGGTGGTCGAACACCTTGTCGGCGCCGAAGCGGCAGATGAGAGTCAGGCGTCCGGGCTCATTGTCGGGATTGAGCACGTCGATCAGCTGCAGCAGGCCATCGCCGGAAAGCGACGGGCCGCATTTGAGGCCGATCGGGTTCTTCACGCCGCGCATGTATTCGACATGGGCATGGTCCGGCTGGCGCGTGCGATCGCCGATCCACAGCATGTGGCCGGAGGTGGCGTACCAATCGCCCGTCGTCGAATCGACGCGGGTCATCGCCTGCTCGTAGCCGAGCAGCAACGCCTCGTGCGAGGTGAAGAAGTCAGTCGAGCGCAGCGACGGCGTGGTCTCCGGATCGACGCCGCAGGCGCGCATGAACGCCATCGACTCGGAAATGCGGTCGGCGATTTCCTGGTAGTGATGGCCCTGCGGGCTGTCCTTGACGAAGCCGAGCATCCACTGGTGGACATGCTCGAGATTGGCATAGCCGCCCTGCGCGAAGGCGCGCAGCAGGTTCAGCGTCGCCGCCGACTGGCGATAGGAATCCTCGATCCGGCGCGGATCGGGAATGCGCGCCTCCGGCGTGAATTCGATGCCGTTGATGATGTCGCCGCGATAGCTCGGCAGCTCGACGCCATTGATCGTCTCCGTCGAGGCAGAGCGCGGCTTGGCGAACTGGCCGGCGATACGGCCGACCTTCACCACCGGCATGGAGCCGGCGAAGGTCAGCACGACCGCCATCTGCAGGAAGACGCGGAAGAAGTCGCGGATGTTGTCGGGGTGATGCTCCATGAAGCTCTCGGCACAATCGCCGCCCTGCAGCAGGAAGCTCTCGCCGCGCGACACGGCGGCCAGGCTCTTCTTGAGCTTGCGCGCTTCGCCGGCGAAGACGAGCGGCGGGTAGCTCGAAAGCCGTCCCTCGACCGCGGCGAGCGCCGCTGCATCCTGATAGTCCGGCACCTGCTGGATGGGCATCGACCGCCAGCTGTCCGGCTTCCAACTCGTCTTCATCGTGATCACTCCACACCCCTGCCCGTCTTCGCGCAGGTCCCGCGCACGACGAACCTCATCGGGTCTCGAAAGGTGCGGTCTTATACACGCATGCTCGGATGGAGGCTACCGGCGCGGGAGGGCGCATCACGCCCCCCCGTTCAGAGCCGCGAAGCGACCCAGTGCCAGAGACGATCCTTGAAGCCGACAAAGGCCGGCGGCGGCAGAATCTCCGGCGGCTTGGCCGTTTTGACGCCCGCCGGCACGAGCCGCGACATCCAGATCTCGCCGTCCGTATAATAGGGATCGCCCTCGCCATTGCGTCCGTTCAGCGTCGGGCCGATGCCGGTGATTTGATAGGTCGCCTCAACCATGCCCGCCTTCTGCAGGTCGTCGGTCAGTTCGTCACGCACGGCGTCGATGTCGGGACCGATGTGGTGGGTCACCTGGCCTGTGTCATGGCTGAGGCCGACGCCGCGATCGAAGGTCGCCGAGCCGAGCCAGACCGGGCGGTTCTCCGCGCCCTTGTCGAGAACCTGCCAGAAGCGGACGTGGTTGCGCTTGTCGGCGCTGGTGCCGACGGGCTTCTCGAAGGCGAAATCTTCGCGCCGGCCGCCATAGTAGAGCGGACTCACCGGGGCATCGTGATAGGGACGGTCGAGCACGACACTGCCGACGATCTCGATGCTGGAACGCCAGGTGATCGGGTCGGCCGGATACCAGCCCGCCGCATGCATCGCCCGGAGCACGTCCTCCTTGACGCCGACGAGCCCGACATTGAGCGGATCTCCGGGGATGCCCTGCGCCGTATGCGTCACCATCGGCCGGTCCGCGAGGCCGGGCTGCCGCTCGTAATGCGTCCAGGCGATCGGCAGCACGACATAGGCGGCGAGCCCCCAGAGAGCCAGCACGGCAACCGCGCCGGTCGCCATATTGCGCAGCCTCAGCCGCCTGCGAAGCCCCTTGTCCGCCGCCATCGCACGTCTCCCTTGTGGCGGATATCATGACGCTACCGCAAGGCGACGCAAGGCCTCCGCGGTATCGTCATCGGCCGGAAAGAAGGATTCAATCGCCAGCTCGGACAGGGTGACGTCAACCGGGGTCCCGAACAGGGTCGTTGCCGAGATTAAGGAGAGCGTCTCGTCGCCGAGGCGGACCCGATACGGCACGGCAATGCCGCCTAGATCGTCCCGGACAACCGGCCGCCCGGCACCGCCGGAAGGATAGGCGCGCAGCTCTTCCAGCAGGTCCGCGAGCCCCGCGTCGCCCGTCAGGTCGATCTCATGCGCCAGGCGCGCGAGCAGATGCGCCCGCCATTCCGGAAAATTGAGCGTACGGGGAGCGAGTCCCTTCGGGTGTAGCGCCAGACGCAGGACGTTGACCGGCGGCTCCAGCAGGCTGGCATCCACACCGGCGACAAGCCGCATGATGGCGGCGTTGGCGGCAACGAGGTTCCACTGCCGATCGATCGCCAGTGCCGGATAAGGCTCGTGCCCGGCGATGATACGCTCGACGGCCTTGCGGACGACCGCAAGGCCGGCATCGTCCAGCTTTCTCTCCCGGTAAACGGGGGCAAAGCCCGCGGCCACCAGCATCAGATTCTGCTCGCGCAAGGGAACCTCCAGCTCGGCGGCGAGCCTCAGCACCATGTCGCGGCTCGGTCGCGATCGGCCAGTCTCGATGAAGCTCAGATGCCGTGTCGACATCTCGGCGTCGCCGGCAAGGTCCATCTGGCTCCGGCGGCGGCGCTGCCGCCAGTCGCGGATCTGTTCGCCGATCGGGCGGGGATTCGTGTCCATGCACCGACGATAGCGAGAAGACCGGCAGCGATCCAATTACCTCCGAGGTAATCGACTTCATGCCCCCGGCTCGCAAATCTCCGGCCTGTCAGCAACGACGAGCCGAGGAACCGGATCATGAGCATCACCCGCCACCCCAACTTCCTGCGCCACCTGCTCCTGGCGGACGGGGCCAGTTGCCTCGCCATAGGCGGCGCGCTGGCGCTCGGCGCCGGGTTCGTCGCCGACTGGCTCGGACTGCCGGCCGGTCTGCTGCGAGCGGCCGGTCTGGTGCTTCTGCCCTTCGCCGCCTTCGTGCTGTTCGCCGCCCGCCGGCCGATCCTGTCGCGGTCCGACGTCCGGCTGATCATAGGCTGCAACGCTGCCTGGGTAGCCGGCAGCGTCCTCCTGCTGATCGGAGGCTTCGCGGCTCCAACGGCACTCGGCATCGCCTTCGTGATCGCGCAGGCCGTCATCGTCGCCATCATGGCGGAACTGGAGGCCATGGGCCTGCGTGCCGCCGCGCCGATCCCTGCCTGACCTTCCACCTTCTGCGCGAACGGCGGCCCCGTCTCGCGATCCCACCCGCAACTGAACCACGGAGACAGACCATGACCAACACGGCAGCCCTCGTCGAACGCTACATCGCCAGCTGGAACGAAACCGACCCCGCCAAGCGGCGCGAACTGATCGCAGCGACCTTCACGGAATCGGCCAGCTATGCCGACCCGATGATGAAGAGCGACGGCCATGTCGGCATCGACCAGATGCTGGCGGCCGTGCAAGAGCGCTTCTCCGGCCTGCGCTTCAAGCAGGTCGGCAAGGTCGACGGGTATGAAGATCGCGTCCGCTTCTCGTGGGAGTTGGGACCGGAGGACGGCCCCTCGGTCGCCGGCGGCACAGACTTCGCGACAGTCGATACCGGCCGACTGGCCCATGTCGTCGGCTTCCTGGACTTTGCGCCAGGCGCCTAGTCGGCGAGGCTCGCCCAGAGATGGGTGGTGGCGAGGCTACGATGCGGCGCGAAAGCCTGCATCGAAGCCTCCTGCGCCTTGATGTCGGGCCGCTCGGCGAGGCCATGCAGGCGCTGCAGCGCGGTGGCGAGGCCGGAATCGCCGATCGGCGCCATGTCGGGAAAGCCAAAGCCCCGCAGCAGGATATAGCGCGCCGTCCAGGTGCCGATGCCGCGTACGGCCACCAGCGCGGCCTCGGCCTCGCCGGCCGATCCCTGCGCCAGCGCTTCGAGCGAGAGCGCGCCATCCTCGATCAGCCGCGCGACGCCGATCAGGTAACTCGCCTTGGACCGCGAAAACCGCAGCGATGTCAGATCGCCTATCTCCAGCGCAGCGACGCGCGCCGGGTCGGGGTGGGCATAAAGCCCGCTTGCCGGATGGAGAACACCCGCGCGCTCGATCATGGCGCGACGGAGAGCGGCAGCAAAGGTCAGGTTGATCTGCTGGCCGATCACCGCCCAGCAGACGGCATCCCAGATATCGGCGGTAAGCGGGATGCGCAGGCCGCGGCGCGGGCCAAGGATGCGAGCGGCATCTTCGCGTGCCGCCACAAGCGCCTCGAAACCTACGGGATCGCTGCCGAAGCCGAGCATGCGCGACACGATCCGCTCCACCACCTCCGGCGGCAGGACGTCGCCGTCGAAATGAATTTCAGCATGCGGGTCCGTATGGCGGTCGGAATGCGCGAGGTCGATCTGAAGAAGATGCGCAGTTCCGTCGACCAGCATGGTCTTGGCGAGGGTGCGTCCCTCGACGCGCTCGCTGACGCTGAGCCGGTCGCGACCATGGTAGGCGAGCGCATATTCGGGCCGGAATGCGGGCGGCATAGCGAGGGTCAGCTTCATTCCGCGCATTTCCTCCGTGCCGCCACGATGGCCGAGCGGCTCCAACCGCAGTGCGCTAGCCCCGCCTCGACGGCCGAGCCATCCGTTTCTTGCTCCGGAACCGAGGAAGCCTAGGTCAGCTGTTGCGGCGGTGGCGGACGCTCGGCTCGCGCATGGTGACGAGTTCTTCGGCGGCGGTCGGATGCAGCGCCATGGTGGAGTCGAAATCAGCCTTGGTCGCGCGCATCTTCAGCGTGATGGCGACGATCTGCACGATCTCTCCGGCATCGGGGCCGAGGATATGGCAGCCGACAACACGATCGCTGTCCGCATCGACCAGAAGCTTCATCAGCGTCTTCTCGTTGCGGCCCGAAAGCGTGTGCTTCATCGGCCGGAAGCTGGTCTGGTAGACGTCGACCGCCGTGAATTCGGCCAGAGCCTCTTCCTCGCTCAGCCCGACCGATCCGATTTCCGGCTGCGAGAACACGGCCTTCGGAATGCCGAGGTGATCGACGGAGATGCGCTTGCCGCCAAACACCGTGTCGGCGAAGGCATGGCCCTCGCGAATGGCGACGGGCGTCAGATTGACCCGGTTGGTGACGTCGCCGACCGCATAGATCGACGGCACGTTGGACTGCGAGAATTCGTCGACGATCACGGCGCCCGCGCCGTCGAGCTGGACGCCGGCGCTCTCGAGCCCGAGCCCGCGCGTGTTGGGAGCGCGTCCGGTTGCGATCATCACCTCGCCGGCGAAAAGCGCCTCGCCGCTGCGGGTATGCGCCAGCAGACCGTCCGCCGTCTTCTCGATCGAGGTGATGACATCGCCGGTCAGGACGCGGATGCCCTTCTTCTCGATCTCCTCGCGCAGTGTTCGCCGCAGATCGGCGTCGAAGCCGCGCAGCAGCGCGTCGCCGCGGTGGACAAGCGTCGTCTCGACGCCGAGGCCGTTGAAGATGCCGGCAAATTCCACGGCGATGTAACCGCCGCCGACGACCACGATCCGCTCCGGCAGACGCTCCAGATGGAACGCCTCGTTCGACGAAATCGCGAGCTCGCGGCCCGGCAGGTCCGGCACGATATACGGCGCGCCACCGGTCGCAACGAGGATGTACTTCGCCGTGACGAGACGATCCTCCGCCACCAGACGCACCGTATGGGGATCGATGATCTCCGCGCGGCTCTGGACCAGCTTGGCGCCGGAGCGTTCCAGGTTGCGGATATAGATGCCGTTCAAGCGATCGATCTCGGCATCCTTGGCCGCCACGAGGCGCGACCAATCGAAGGTCGCCTCCCCCGGGGTCCAGCCAAACCCGATCGCATCCTCGAATTCCTCGGCGAAGCGCGACGCATAGACGAACAGCTTCTTCGGCACACAGCCGCGGATAACGCAGGTGCCGCCGACGCGGTATTCCTCCGCCACCATGACGCTGGCGCCATGGCTGGCGGCAATCCGACCCGCGCGAACGCCGCCGGAACCGGCGCCGATGATGAAGAGGTCGACATCGAACTGGTTCATGATCAGGCTCGGTTCCAGGGCATTTCAGGCGGAGAGATGGCGGTTCGCACCAGAAGAGCGCGAGCCGTCGAAGCGTTGGCGCATCGTTGCCGCTTCAGGCGGTCCGGTAAACTGGCCTAGAAGTCGACGCCCTTCTTCTTCAGGTCCTCGCGGGACTTCTCGAACAGTTCCTCGCCGACTCGGTCCGACCAGCCCTTGACGGACTGGAGGGTCTCGCCGACGACCTTCGGGCCGATTTCGGCAAGCTTGGAGCCGGCCGGGCTCTTGTAGAACGTCGAGATCGCGTTGAGCTCGTCTTCGGAGAAGTGCTTGGCCCAGATGCGCGCGACGTCGTTGTCGAGGTCCTTGCGGCGGGCAACGAGCTCGAGCGCCTGGGCGTCGACCACTTCGGCGATCAGCTGGTGCTGGTCGGGACGCACGCGGATCAGCTTGTTCTGGGTCTGCTGCGACAGGAGCGGCAGCAGGTTGTCGAAGCCGCGCGAGGTCTTGGCCGCGTGAACGGCTTCGAGCGCCGCGGCGACATGCGCGTCGGTCACTTCCTGCGCCTGCGCCAAACCGGCCGTGCCCATGGCGAGGCCGGCGGCCAGCACGACGGCGCCGATGGATTTGCGGATGAAGGTCATGGAGAAACTCCCGATGGGCGAAATAATGTTAAGCCACCAACCAGCTTATGCCTTCCGGCCGAGCGATGACGGCAGCAGATGCAAGTCCGATGAAGAGACCGTGCTCCACGACCCCCGGAATCGCGGCGAGGGCGAGACTCAAGGCTTCTGGATCGCGAATGAGGCCAAAAGATGCATCGATGATAGCGTGACCACCATCCGTTACGAAGGGTGAGCCATCGGCGCTGAGACGTCGCGTCAACGTGACCGGCATAGCCAGTTCGGCAGCCGCATCGGCGATCGCTGCCGTGGTGGCGCCGATGCCGAAATGGTTGACCTCGACCGGCAGTGGAAAGGCGCCGAGCGTGTCGACCAGCTTGGAACCGTCGGCGATCACGATCATCCGGCTCGACGCCGCGGCGACGATCTTTTCGCGCAGCAAGGCGCCGCCGCCGCCCTTGATCAGCCGCAGCCGGCTGTCGAGCTCATCGGCGCCGTCGATCGTCAGATCCAGCCGGGGCAGCTCCTCCAGCGTCGCGAGCGGAATGCCCTCGGCGCGCGCCAGCGTCGCTGTGCGCTCCGAAGACGGAACACCGACGACCGAAAGTCCGCCGCGCACGAGAGCGCCAAGGCCGCGAATGAAGTGGTTGGCCGTCGAGCCGGAGCCAAGACCGAGCTTCATGCCGTCCTCGACCTGTTCGAGGGCCGCAAGCGCCGCCTGCTTCTTGAGTTCGTCGCTGGAGATCATCAGGCACTTCGAATTTGTGGAGTGGACGCCGATCCGGCGCGGCTTGTTAGCATGGGGCGCGTCCGCCGCCAACGTCCACGCGACATCGTCCCGCCTTTCAGCGGGCGACGGGAGTTGGTAGGTTCGGGCTCCTCCACCGACGGATTCCCCTCCTGATGCGCCCCATCCTCGTCTTCGATCTCGACGGCACGCTCGTCGATACGGCCACCGATCTCGTCGCGACGCTGAATGTCGTGCTTGAACAGGAGGGCCTTGCCGCCCTGCGCTACGAGGATGCGCGCGCGATGGTGGGGCATGGGGCCCGCGTTCTGATCGAGCGTGGCCTGGCCGCCAACAACGTCACCCGCGACGCGGCAACCATCGACCGGCTGTTCGACACCTACATCGCCTATTATGCAGCGCATATCGCCGAAACCAGCCGGCCCTTCGAGGGCGTCGTCGCGGCGCTGGACCATTTTGCCGCCGAAGGCTGGCTGCTCGCGGTCTGCACCAACAAGCTCGAGGGGCTTTCCATGCTGCTGCTCGACGCGCTGGGCCTTTCGGACCGGTTCGCGGCGATCTGCGGCGCCGACACCTTTTCCGCGCGCAAGCCCGATCCACTGGCGCTCAACGAAACGATCCGCCGCGCCGGTGGCGATCCCCGTCAGGCCGTGATGATCGGCGATTCGAAGACCGACATCGACACGGCCAAGGCAGCCGGCATTCCCGTCGTGGCGGTGGATTTCGGCTATACGTCGGTACCGGTCACCGAACTCGGCCCGGACCTCGTCATCGGCCACTTCGACCAGCTGGCCGCAGCCGTCGCCGAACTGACCGTCCGCGTCTAGCGGTCAGCCGCTCGCGCTACCGTTACCGGCAGCGCTTGGCGACGATCTTGACCGGCTTCATGTCGAGCCGGACGAGCTTCCCCGTCAGCGCGAAGTCGCCATAGTCGAGCCGCATCCGCCGCGTGACGCCGTTCTCGTAGACGATGAAGGACAGCTCATAGGCCGGCGACTGCTCGCCCGAGCCCTTCTGGTCGAAATAGCTGAGCGTGACGGGCCAGTGGCGCACATTGGCGATGCCGGCCAGCTTGGCGGCGGCCTCGTCGCCAAGATCGTCGGCACCGGAATTGGCAGCGCCGATGACGGCCGCTGTCGCATAGGGCTTCTCGCCCTTCTCCGACCCATCGAACAGCCCGACCTGCACGAAACGCTCGCCGCGCATCGCCGCTTCGATGATGGTGGAGAGATGCTGGTTGGGGAACTGGAACGAAGGCGCGATGTCGAAGCGCTCGGTCTTGGGCTTGGCCAGCGTGACATGCAGCTTGCCGCCCTCGCGTTCGGCCGATCCGGTGGAATCCTCGGCCAGCGTGCCGTCGACATAGCTCTTGGTGGCGAAGCTGAAGCTCTTGCCGTCGGCATCCTCGAAGGTCGATGTCGCCACGTCGGTCAGGCGCGAATTGCCGTCGCCATCGCTGATGCGCGTCACGAAGCGCAGTTTGGTGGTGTAGCCGTCGCAGCGCGACCCGGCGAAATCATAGACCATGCGGCCTTCGGCATCGCTGACGGACTCCGCCTTGCCGCCGGAATCGAGGCGCAGGTCATAGACGGCCTGATGTATCGCGAAGGGAAGTTTGGCCGGCGCGGGCGAAATGGCAACGGCCGAACCCGCCATGACCATCAATGATGCGGCGGCGGCAACCAGCGCCAGCCCCGTGCGACCTGCACCCAGTGATACGGACTTCATGCGAGCTCCCATCGTCGTCAAGCCGACATAGGGCTGACATAGAGCGCATTTCAATCAGCAAAACGCCAAAACGTCTACGGACCAGCATATACCTTGTCGCCGCATCAGAACATGAGCGTCGCTTGCGGTCGCCCCGGAATCGGGCGAAACCCAAACGAATGAATGCCGTGCCTTGGGAGAACCCTATGACGAGCCTGATCGAAAGCCGCCTCGAAGCTCTCGGAATCGTGTTGCCCGCGGCGGTCGCACCGGCGGCCAACTATGTACCGGCCGTGGAAAGCCGAGGTTTTCTCTATATCTCGGGCCAGATTCCGGTCGGCGCCAATGGCATCGAATATGTCGGCAAGCTCGGGCGCGACCTGACGCTGGAAGACGGCCGCGCCGCCGCCCGCCTATGCGCCATCAATATCCTGGCCCAGGCCAAGGCGGCGCTGGGCGACCTGGAGCGCATCGGCCGTGTCGTCAAGCTCGTCGGCTTCGTCAATTCGGATCCGGAGTTCGTCGACCAGCCGAAGGTAGTCAACGGCGCTTCCGACCTGATGGTCGAGGTCCTGGGCGACAAGGGTCGCCACGCCCGCTCCGCCGTCGGCGTCGCGGCCCTGCCCTTCGGCGTCGGCGTCGAAGTCGAAGCCATCCTCGAAATCGCCTGATCCCCCATGCCCGCAGATCGTCCAATCGCCCCCGCTTGGCTTACCGCGCGCCCGATCGCCCACCGCGCCTATCATGACGCGGCCGGCGGCCGGATCGAGAACACGCTTTCGGCCGTCCGGGCCGCGATCGAACGCAATTTCGCGATCGAGGTCGATCTGCAGCTCACCGCCGATGGCGCCGTCATCGTCTTCCACGACGACACGGTCGATCGTCTGATGCAGGCCAGCGGCCGGGTCGATGGCATGACGCTCGCAAGCCTGAAGGCGAAGGCCTTCAAGCAGGGCAGCGACACCGTGCCGACGCTGGCCGAACTGCTGGAGACGGTTGCCGGCAAGGTGCCGCTGGTGATCGAGCTCAAGAGCAACTGGAGCGGCGATCGACGTCTCGAAGCCGCGGTCGCGCCGATCCTCGCTGCCTATGGCGGGCCGGCGGTGGTGATGTCGTTCGACCCGGATTCGATGGCGGCGATGCAGAAGCTGCTGCCCGCCATGCCGCGCGGGATCGTCGCCGACCGCTACACCGATCTCGAGGAATGGGGCTTCCTGCCGCCCCGCCGGCGCTTCGCGCTGCGCAACCTCTCGGCGGTGCCGAAGGTCGGCGCCAGCTTCGTCTCCTATGACCTGAACGGCCTGCCCTCCTTCGCCCCCTCAAGGGTGCGGGCCAGCGGGCTGCCGCTGATCACCTGGACGGTGCGCACGCCCGAGCAGGCCGCCAAGGCGAAGCTCTATGCCGACCAGATCACCTTCGAGGGCTTCGACCCGGACAAGATCTGACGGCCGATCCGCCGTTTCTGGCGCGACGCGTGGGACAGCCGGACGATGCGGAAGCCGTGAAGGGAGCCCTTGGCCCCTCACGGCCCGAGCCGTTGCTTGATGGCGACTTGCGCTTGCGGCTTTGCGCCTTAGATGCTGGGATAGTCCATGCGCCCCAGCGAGAACGCCCTTCCCTCATGACCGCTTCCACCGATGCGCGCCTCAGCGTCCTCTCCTCGCTTGCCGAAATCGAGCGGCAGGACTGGGACGCCTGTGCCAATCCAGGCTGGCCATCAGCCCGCCCGTTTGGCGAGGATCCCTCAGCTTTCCTAAAGGCTTACCACCGCCGATTGGATTCAGCGCCTGAGGCCGGCAAGCTTGAATCAAACTCTCAGCGTCCGGCCTATAACCCCTTCATATCCTACGATTTTCTGCATGCTCTGGAAGAGTCCGGCTCGGCCACCGGGCGGACGGGCTGGCAGGCACGCCACCTCGTGCTCGATGGCGAGAACGGCAAGCCCGTCGGGATCGTGCCCTGCTACCAGAAGACCCATTCGATGGGCGAATATGTCTTCGACCAGGGCTGGGCGGATGCCTATGAGCGGGCCGGCGGCCGGTATTATCCGAAACTGCAGGTGTCGGTTCCCTTCACGCCAGCCACCGGGCGGAGACTGCTCACCCGCGCCGACGCGCCGCCTGCCTCGCGCGAAATTCTCGTGGCCGGACTGCTCGAGCTGTGCCGCCAGCTCGGCACCTCCTCGATCCACGCAACTTTCCTGGAAGATCCCGACGCTGACCTGCTCGACGACAGCGGCTTTCTCGCCCGCATGGACCAGCAGTTCCATTTCATCAACGAGGGCTATCGCGACTTTGACGATTTCCTCGAGGCGCTGGCCTCGCGCAAGCGCAAGGCGATCCGGCGCGAACGGCGCGAGGCGCTCTCCGACGGCATCACGGTCGAACACCTGACGGGCCCTTCGATCACCGAACAGGACTGGGATGCCTTCTTCGGCTTCTACATGGATACCGGCGCGCGAAAGTGGGGCAGGCCCTATCTCAACCGGCGCTTCTTCTCACTGCTGGGAGAGCGCATGGCCGACAGGGTGTTGCTGATCGTCGCGAAGCGCGACGGCGTCCCGATCGCCGGTGCCCTCAACATGATCGGCTCCGACGCGCTTTACGGCCGATATTGGGGTGCGTCCGAGGACGTGCCATTCCTGCATTTCGAGGTCTGCTACCATCAGGCCGTCGACTGGGCGATCGCGCATGGCCTGCCGCGCGTCGAAGCGGGCGCGCAGGGCGACCACAAGCTGGCGCGCGGCTATCGCCCGATCGTCACGCGCTCGGCGCACTGGATCGCCGATCGGGGGCTGCGGCGCGCCGTCGCCGACTACCTGTCGCGCGAGCGTGAAGCCGTTGCCGCCGATCACGAATTCCTCGACGAGCACACGCCCTTCAAAGCTGATACGTGATTTTCATGACAGCGATTCTTCTCTGGGTCGGGGCCGCGGCCATTCTGCTCGTGACCGAACGGCAAGCAACGCGGCCGGCCTTCGCGCTGCTCGCCTTTGCCTTCGTGACCGCTTGCTTCCTGCTCGTCACCGGGGACGAGGAGCGGGCGACGCTGCTTGCCCTGATCCTGGCCCTGACCATCGTCGGGGCATCCGCCGTCAAGCATCATCACAGCGGCATGAAGCTCGCGGTCGCCGACCTCGCCTTGACCTTCGCCGGCACAATCCCCTTCATGCTGCGGCAATACCGGCGCACGGCCACGCTCACCATCGCCGGCGCCATTCTGCTCGGTCTCGCCGCCCTGGCGACGCTGGCGCTGGTTCGCGGAGCGCCCTATTCCCTCGCCTCGCGGCTGCTGCTTCTGGGGCTGGCGGCAGCGGCTCTCTACGCGCTCTGCCGGGCGAATGGCGGCACGGCCTATCGCACCGACGTGACGCAGCAGAAGCGTTTCTTCTCGTTCTTCATCGCTTCGCTGGTGGATGTCGCAAGCTGGTGGCCGACCGGCGGCGTGCGCATGCTGGACGTCGGTGCGTCGCCGCTTCCCCTGGCTGCGCCGATCGCTGCGCGCAGCGATATCCGGCCGGATATCATCGTCATCCAGCATGAATCCGTGTTCGATCCACGCCTGTTCGGCCTGCCCGTCGACGAGCGGATCGCAGAATTCCTGACGCCGAAGGACGCTTTCCACGGCACGCTGCATGTCGACATCTATGGCGGCGGGTCGTGGCAGACGGAATTCAGCCTGCTGACGGGCCTGTCCTCCGCCAGCTTCGGGCCGGATTCCTATTTCCTGTTCAAGAAAGGTGTCGGCCGCTTCCGCCACTCGCTGCCGAGCGAACTCGCCCAGCTCGGCTACCGCACCATGCTGTCGACCAGCTGCCGGCGCGAGTTCATGAACTACAACGCCTTCTATGCCGGCATCGGCGTCGCGGAGCGCGTCTTCTCCGACGATTTTCCGCCGCCTTTTGACCTCGCCAGCTTCGAAGTCAATAATTCCGACGCGGCCTTTTTCGCGGCGACGCGCGGAGCGCTGGAGCGTTCGATCGACCGTGACCCCGCTCCGCGCTTCCTGATGGCGCTGACCAATTTCAACCACGGCCCGCACGAGACACGCCTGGTGCCCGCAGGCCAATATGAGGACGAGCGCCGTTTCGCGACTGCCGCCCTGCCCGATGCGAACTACGGCGAGTATTACGCGCGCCTGACGGAGACGGCCGAGAGCTATGCGGCCTTCAAGGCGGCGCTGAAGCAGCGTTATCCCGGCCGGCCGATGCTGATCGTGCGCTATGGCGACCACCAGCCGACGCTGACGCGCGCCATCGAGGAGGCGCGCGGCATCGCCCCCGACGATCCGCGCCAGTTCGAGACCTTCTACGCGATCGAGGGCATCCACTTCGAGCCAAAGCTCGACAGCATACCGGCGCAGCTCGACATCGCCATGCTGGGCACCGTCGCCCTGCAGGCATCGGGCCTTCCGCTCGATGCCGTCTCGGCGACGCGTGCCAGTCTCATCGACGAGTGCGGCGCGCTCTATATCGCAACGCCATCGGAGCGTAAGAACCGTTTTCACCGTACCCTGATAGACCAGGGCCTGATCGAGCTCGGCAAGGCGACACCGCAGGCCTCGGCCGTGCCGGAACGGGCCTGATCGAACGGAACCACAACGACCGGAGATCCGCATGACCCCGTATGACGACACCAACATCTTCGCCCGGATTCTGCGCGGCGAGATCCCGTCGCAGCGCGTCTACGAGGACGCCGAGACGATCGCTTTCATGGATGTCATGCCGCAGGGCCCCGGCCACTTGCTCGTCCTGCCCAAGACGCCCTCGCGCAATATGCTGGACGCGGATCCCGCCGTATTGGCGCGGCTGATCGCGATCGTGCAGAAGCTCGCCCGCGCCGCCAAGCTCGCCTTCGCGGCGGATGGCGTGACAATCATGCAATTCAACGAGCCGGCGGCCGGCCAGACGGTCTTCCACCTGCATTTCCACATCATCCCGCGCTTCGAGGGCGAGCCGCTGCACCCACATACGGGCTCGATGGAGAAGCCGGAAATCCTGGCCGAGAATGCCGACCGCGTCCGCGCGGCGCTCAACACGAAATAATTCGCGGGCGGCATGTCACAGGCGTTCGGCCTGTCTCGTCTTGTCTCCGTATCCATGGAGAACCCATCATGCACGAGAGACTGAACGCCTTCGCCGCCGCTCCTGAAGCCGTCAAGGCAATGATCGAACTGAGCGGTAAGCTGGCCGCGAGCAGCATCGAGCACAGCCTGCAGGAACTGGTGAAAATCCGCGCTTCGCAGATCAATGGCTGCGCCAATTGCCTGCACATGCACACGGCCGATGCGCGCAAGCATGGCGAGACCGAGGAGCGGATCTACCTGCTCAGCGCCTGGCGCGAGTCGCTGCTCTATACCAAGCGCGAGCGCGCCGCCCTCGCCTGGACGGAAGCGCTGACGCTGGTCGCGGAGACACGCGCGCCGGATGTCGACTATGAACTGGTTCAGGCCGCGTTCTCGGCGAAGGAACAGGTCGAGCTGACGCTCATGATCGGCGTCATCAACACCTGGAACCGCTTCGCGGTCGGCTTCCGCACCGTCCACCCAAACGACCGCAAGGCTGCCGCGCAAGAAGAGGCGGCGTGACGATCCCTCCCCGGCCTGCGCCAGTGGTTGCAGGCCGGGGAGACACTGACATCAAGGGAAAGCGATGGTCGACGCGTCCACTGCCGAGTTTGAACAGCACAGACGCTTCCTGACCGGGCTTGCCTATCGCATGCTCGGATCGCTTTCCGATGCCCAAGACATCGTGCAGGACGCCTTCCTGCGCTGGCACGGCGCCGAGCCGACCGCCTTGGCCAGCCCTCGGGCCTGGCTCGGCAAGATCGTCACCCGGCTCTGCCTCGACATGATGAAGTCCGCCAGGGCCCGGCGCGAGAGCTATGTCGGACAGTGGCTGCCGGAGCCGGTGATCGAGCCAATCGACCTGCCCCGCGCCGGCTCGATCGACGACCGGATCGACGCGCCCGTGGCCCTGATGCTCGCGTTGGAACGGCTCTCGCCGCTCGAGCGCGCCGCCTTTATCCTGCACGACATCTTCGAGATGGAATTCGACGAACTGTCCGATGCGCTGGACCGGACGGAGGCGGCGTGCCGGCAATTGCTGGTTCGCGCCCGGGGCCATGTCGGCAAAACCAGGCAGCGCTATGCGGTCGACGCGGAGGAGGCGAACCGGCTCACCACGGCCTTCTTCCAGGCGACCAGCAGCGGCGACGCTTCGGCGCTGCGCGACCTGCTGGCAGACGCCGCCCGCCTGCATGGCGATGGCGGCGGCAAGCGCCCCGCGACGCTCAACATCATCTATGGCGCCGACAAGATCAGCCGCTTCTTCGCCGGCGTCGCCCAGAAACCGGGGGCCCAAGCGAGCACGATCTGGTCCGGCCCGCTGCGCATCAACGGGCTGCCCGGCTTCGTCGCTCTCGATCCGTTCGGGACGCTCCAGGCCATCGCGCTGGAGATCGAGGACGGCCGCATTGTCGCGATCTACAGTATGCGCAATCCCGACAAGTTGACCGGCGCCGAAGCCTTCCTTCCGGCGAGTCAGACGGCATAAAAAAAGCGAGGCGCATCTCTGCGCCTCGCTTTCATCTCGGTTCAAGGCTGGACGGATCACTCCGTCTTCAGCGGCACCTTGGGCACCAAGCCACCACGCTTAGGCGGCGTCGTGGGCGCTTCCGGGGCCGCCTTCTTGGCGCTGGCCGCCTTGCGACGCGGCTTCGCCTTGGCCTTCGGCTCCTCGGGCTCGGGCTTCGGCGTCACCGGACCATCCTCGATCGGGTCGAGGTGCAGGCCGGTCTCGCCGTTCTCCTTGGTCTCGACCGTGATCTTGACCGTACCGCCCTTGCGCAGCTTGCCGAACAGCACTTCGTCAGCCAGCGGCTGCTTGATGTACTGCTGGATCACGCGGCCAAGCGGGCGAGCGCCCATCTGCCGGTCGTAACCCTTGTGCGCGAGCCAATCGACCGCCTCGGGCGAAAGATCGAAGGTGACGCCGCGGTCGGCCAACTGGGCCTCGAGCTGCAGCACGAACTTCTGCACGACATTGTGCACGACCTCGATCGGCAGATTGCCGAACTGGACGATCGCGTCGAGCCGGTTGCGGAACTCCGGCGCGAACAGGCGGTTAATCGCCTCCTGGTCGTCGGGGTCGCGAGTCGTCGACTTGAAGCCGATGGCGGGCTTGGCGAGATCGGCCGCGCCGGCATTGGTGGTCATGATCAGGATGACGTTCCTGAAATCGACCTGCTTGCCGTTGTGGTCGGTCAGCTTGCCGTGATCCATGACCTGCAACAGGATGTTGAACAGGTCCGGATGCGCCTTCTCGATTTCGTCGAGCAGCAGCACGCAATGCGGATGCTGGTCGACGCCGTCGGTCAGCAGGCCGCCCTGGTCGAAGCCGACATAGCCGGGCGGCGCGCCGATCAGCCGCGAGACCGTGTGGCGCTCCATATATTCCGACATGTCGAAGCGGATCAGCTCGACGCCGAGGCTTGCCGCCAGTTGCTTGGCAACTTCGGTCTTGCCGACGCCGGTCGGTCCCGCGAACAGATAGGAGCCGATCGGCTTCTCCGGTTCGCGCAGGCCGGCACGAGCCAGCTTGATCGCCGAGGTGACCTGGGCGATGGCGCTGTCCTGCCCGTATACGACGCGCTTCAGCGTCGTCTCCAGGCTCTTCAGCACTTCCTGATCGTCCTTCGACACCGTCTTAGGCGGGATCCGCGCCATGGTGGCGATGGTGTCCTCGATCTCCTTGACGCCGATGGTCTTCTTCCGGCGGTTCTCCGGGATCAGCATCTGCGAGGCGCCGGTCTCGTCGATCACGTCGATCGCCTTGTCCGGCAGCTTGCGGTCATGGATGTAGCGGGCCGACAGTTCGACCGCCGACTTGATCGCGTCATTGGTGTAGCGGACGCGGTGGAAGTCCTCGAAATAGGGCTTCAGCCCCTTCAGGATCTCGATCGCATCGGGGATCGTCGGCTCGTTAACGTCGATCTTCTGGAAGCGCCGGACAAGGGCCCGGTCCTTCTCGAAGAACTGACGGTATTCCTTGTAGGTGGTCGAGCCGATGCAGCGGATTGCGCCGCCGGCCAGGGCCGGCTTCAGCAGGTTGGAGGCATCCATCGCCCCGCCCGACGTTGCGCCCGCACCGATGACGGTATGGATCTCGTCGATGAACAGGATCGAACCCGGATATTCCTCGATCTCCTTGACGACCTGCTTCAGCCGCTCTTCGAAATCGCCGCGATAGCGGGTTCCGGCGAGCAGCGTGCCCATGTCGAGCGAGAAGATGGTCGAACCGGCCAGCACGTCGGGGACGTCGCCCTCGACGATGCGCTTGGCCAGGCCTTCGGCGATCGCGGTCTTGCCCACGCCCGGGTCGCCGACGAAGAGCGGATTGTTCTTCTGACGGCGGCAGAGGACCTGGATCGTACGCGCGATCTCAATGTCGCGGCCGATCAGCGGGTCGATCTTGCCCTTCTTCGCCTTCTCGTTGAGGTTGACGCAATAAGCATCCAGCGCGTCAGCCTTCTTCTTGTTTTCCTCGCGGCTGTCGACCGTAGCGGCGTCGTCGTCGACACCGTGCACAGGCCGGCTCTCGCTCATGCCGGCGCGCTTGGCGATGCCGTGCGAGATGTAGTTGACCGCGTCGTAGCGGGTCATGTCCTGCTCCTGCAAGAAGTAGGCGGCATGGCTCTCGCGCTCGGCGAAGATCGCGACGAGCACGTTGGCGCCGGTGACTTCCTCACGGCCGGACGACTGCACATGGATCACAGCGCGCTGGATGACGCGCTGGAACCCGGCGGTCGGCTTCGAGTCTTCCTCGGGGCCATGCGCCAGATTGGCCAGTTCCGTATCAATGTAATCGATGAGGCTGCGCTTCAGCATGTCGAGATCGACATTGCAGGCACGCATGACGGCAGCCGCATCCTGATCTTCGATCAGAGCGAGCAGGAGATGTTCGAGTGTCGCGTACTCTTGATGGCGTTCGTTCGCGAAGGCGAGCGCCTGGTGGAGGGCCTTTTCGAGGCTTCTGGAGAATGACGGCACGTTAGGACCTCACTTCCTTTCCATCACGCATTGCAGCGGATGTTGGTGTTTGCGCGCGAAATCCATCACCTGGGTGACCTTGGTCTCGGCCACTTCATAGGTGAAGACACCACACTCCCCCACACCATGCTGATGCACATGCAGCATGATCTGCGTCGCCTCTTCCCGGTTCTTGTTGAAGAACCGCTCGACGACATGCACGACGAATTCCATCGGCGTGTAGTCGTCGTTCAAAAGCAGAACGCGATACAGGTTCGGCCGTTTGATTTTCGGCCGTGTTTTGGTGACGACGCCAATGTCGTTGTCGCCATCATCGGAACGACGAGGTTCTTTGCTCATATGGTTCGATCGATACGTCGCTAAAACGGAATCCTGCCGATAATCACGCTGCAGCGCAATCGCTCATTTCGAGGATCCGCGCTGCCGCTCGCCAGACAGGCGGGAGAGGTGTCGAGGCTTTATATGGGGAGGCTTCTCACCGATGGAAGTGCAGCCTGCCCGACGCATGGACATCGCATCGGTTTCGGTCCTATCTCAGCCTGCCGGTCGAACCCGACGCGGAATGGATCGGAGCCTGAATGGCCGTTACCACACAGTATATCGTGCAGCCCTACCGCCTCAACAAGCGCGGCAAGCTGGAAGCCGAACCGGCGGTCGCCGCCAGTTCGGCCGAAAATGCCAAGCAGCGCGCGGAAAAATTGTCGGACTCGCGCGCCGGCGTCATCGCCTTCCAGATCGCCGTCGACGCAGAGATGGGCGACTACGGCGAACCGGTGACCCTCGCCCGCTTCGGAAGCCTTCCGGAAGAAATGGACTAGCCGGCCGCCAGCGGCGAGCGGAACGCCGCCCGCCCCTCCAACAAAAAGCCCGGCGCGAAGGCCGGGCTCGAATTTCGTAGAACTCTGACGCTTAGCTCGGGAATTTTCCGAACAGCCCTTCGAACGGCTTGTAGGCGTCGCGGGTCATCTCCGTCATCATCGCGCCGAACTTCGACATCTGACCGACATAGCCTTCATAGGCGGTCTTGACGTATTCGCTCTGCGCCTCGACGGCCTTCTCGACGCTGCTCGAGGAAAGGATCTTTTCGAGCGCCGCGGAGCCGGTCTCGAAGCTCTTCTTCGAATAATCCGCGGCTTCGACCGCGATCGCCTGGAGGCCCTGACTCATCGAGCCGAAGCTCTTCATCGCAAGATCGACGCTTTCCTTGCTTGCCTTCTGCATGCCCTCGAAATCCTGGATCAAAGAAAGGCCCTCCGCGTAAGAACCCCGCGCCATAGCGGGTTCAATACGGAGCACGTTCAGGCAGCCCGGGGCCGGAGTCAAGAAATTTTGTTGCACCGCACAATTGCGGCATGGCGAGCGCGACGCTGCGGCAGGCCGCGCCAGCCCCAAAATGGGACCCAAACCTGCCCCCTGATTTTTACGGATTCGTAACGGCGTTTCCTTAGCTTCCATTCATCAGGCCGGAAAGCCACGCCGAATTGGCGGGAGCGCGCTTTCTGGGGCCCGGAATGGAAATATGGAACGAAAGCGCAGGCGGCCGCCATTTCGGTCCGTCGGCGGCAAAATTCCAGAACCGCCATTCTTGCCTCAAAAAAGTTCCGGTCTTGGGGTCAGTTGGTAATTGGGCACTGCCGGAGTTGACGCTCCGGTTCTGCGAGACGCGGAGAGATCACTCACATGTTGATGGGCCTGAACCCCCTCGGCCGGCATTGCGTCCGCTCGGTTCGGCGCGCTCTGGCGGGCATTCTTGTCGCCGGCGTGGCGTTGACCGCGGTCACCGTGGAAGCCGCCGCAGCGCCCAACTCATCCATCGTCGTCGATGCCAAGACCGGCAAGGTCTTGTACTCGAAGGAGCCCGACGCGCTGCGTCGCCCCGCCTCCCTCACCAAGATGATGACGCTCTATCTGCTATTCGGCGAGCTGGAGAGCGGCCGGCTCACCATGTCGTCCCGACTTCGCGTTTCCGAATTCGCCTCGCGCCAGCGACCGACGAAGCTGGGCCTCAAGCCCGGTTCGACGATCGCCGTCCGCGACGCCATGCTCGGCCTGATCACGCGTTCGGCCAATGACGCCGCCGTGGTCATCGCCGAAAATCTTTCAGGCTCTGAAGCCGCCTTTGCCCAGCGCATGACCCGCACCGCCCGGTCGATCGGCATGAGCCGCACCACGTTCCGCAACGCCTCCGGCCTGCCCAATGACGGTCAGTGGTCGACGGCGCGCGACATGGCGACCCTCGGCCGCGCGCTGCAGGACCGCTATCCGCGCTATTACAAGTTCTTCGCGACCAAGAGCTTCGTCTACAACGGCCGCGTCATCAACGGTCACAACCGCCTGCTCGGCCGCGTCAATGGCGTCGACGGCATCAAGACCGGCTACACCAATGCCTCGGGCTACAATCTCGTCTCGTCCGTGAAGCGCGACAACCGCGCTCTGGTCGCGACCGTCATGGGCGGCAACACCGGCGCTGCCCGCGACAAGCAGATGGCCACGATGCTCGAGAAATACCTGCCCGTCGCCTATGCCGGCCCGGCCAAGTCGCGCTCGCTGTTTGCCCGCGCCCAGAATGCGCCGGCCGCGGATGTCGACGATGTCGAGACCGAAGTCGCCGTCGCGGCGCCTACCCCCGCACCGGTCCCCGCCGCTCGCCCTGCCCGCGCTGAGACGGTCGCTGTCGCGGCCGTCGCCACCCCGCTTGCCAAGGCCATGCCGCTCGCCAAGCCCCTGCCGCTGGCGAAGGCTGCTCCGATCCCGGCGCCCGCCCCGGTCCAGGTCGCCGATGTCGAGGATGAGGAGCCCGTCTCCGTCCAGGCCTATGCGCCGGAGCCGATCGAGCCCGCCGCCGCCCGCGGACCGCGCATGGTTTTCCAGACCGGCCCGGCCGGCAAGCCGATCAGCCGCCCGTCCGTCAAGACGGCCGCCATCGTCCAGCCCGTCCCCACCGCCGACGACGATTCGGGCGACAGCTTCACCGGAAGCATCGCCGCTTCCGCTGCGCCGACCGCTGAAATCGCCGATGGCTGGAAGATCCAGATTGCCGCCGCACCCGACGAAGACGGCGCCAAGCTGATGCTGGACCGCGCCAAGTCCAAGGCAGGCAAGATGCTGGCCAGTGCAACGCCCAGCGTCGAGCCCGTCGCCAAGGGCGCTTCGACCCTCTACCGCGCCCGCTTCGCCGGGTTCGACAACAAGGATCAGGCCCGCGCCGTTTGCGCATACCTGACGAAGCGCGATGTGTCCTGCCTTGCCGTCCGTCAGTAACGGGCGGCCGCGTACCAGAATTTCGCCCTCCTTTTTTGTACCTGCGTTTGGGAGCTAGCGATGTCCGCCGAGGAGTCTTTCCTTCGCCTCGTTGATTTGGGCGGCCAAGAACGTCGATCCTCCCTGGTCGGGATGGACGCGTTTCATCAGCCGTCGGTAGGCCGTTCTGATTTCGGCCTCGGAAGCGCCGGCCGAAAGGCCAAGGATCTGGTAGGCCTGCTCATCTGTCATGGCGCCCGCGCGCGCCGTGCGGCGCGACCTGCCTGCCGGGTCACTCTCGACGTGTTCACGCCAACCGGGAATGCGGCGGTCGAGATAAGCTTCGAGTAAGGCGCGGTCGCGGGCCCTGCCCGCGACTTCGGAATAGAGAACCACCAGTTCATCGGGGCTCAAGCTCTGGAGCGCCCGACCGGCAAAGCGGCCTTGCCTGACTTGGCCCGCCTCGATCCACGGCTTCATCGTTTCGAGAATCTTCGGCTTGAGCAGCCAGAGGCCGATCGCCAGCAGCGGGATGCCCGCGCCCAGCCGCCCGGTCGCGGCGGTAAAGATGCCGGTCGAGATCAGCGCCCCCGCCGCGCCGCGACGCACGGCACGGCCCAAGGCATGCGCGCCCTTCTCGCCTCCGAACAGAAACGCGATTCCGATCGATACGGCGAGCACGCCCAGAAACGGGATAATCAGGCCCATCGGCACTCCAAACCGGCCGATTCCTTCCGGCCCTCTCCTCTCTATTGCGGGCAAGTCTCCCGCGCGGCAAGGGCCCGCGCCGCAATGGATGATGCCTGCGTGATTTGCTAGACAGTCGCGGCACGGTCGCCACCGCAGCCTCTCCGATCACGAGGCATTAAGGCCACCGCGCTGCGCAACAAGGACATGCCATGCCTGCCAGCCCGATCATCTACCGTACCGTCGACGACCTGCGCTCTGCCGTTGCCGCATGGCGACGCGACGGCCTTCGCGTTGGCATGGTGCCCACCATGGGCGCGCTGCATAGCGGGCATCTGGAACTCGTGCGCGCCGCGCGCGAACGGGCGGACCGCATCATCGTGACGATCTTCGTCAATCCGACCCAGTTTGCGCCAACCGAGGATTTCGGTTCCTACCCGCGCACCGAGGCGAGCGACGTCGCCAAGCTGGCGGAACTGGGCGTCGAAGGCGTGTTCGCTCCCAACGCCAACGAGATGTATCCGGCCGGCTATGCGACGACCGTATCGCTCGCAGGCCCGGCGATCGGGCTGGAGACGGACTTCCGTCCGCATTTCTTCGCCGGCGTCGCGACCGTCGTCTCCAAGCTGCTGATCGCCGGTTTTCCGGATGTCGCCCTGTTCGGGGAGAAGGATTACCAACAGCTGATGGTGGTGCGGCAGATGGTGCGCGACCTGCGCCTGCCGTCGGAGATCGTCGGCCTGCCGACCATCCGCGAGCCCGACGGCCTCGCCCTCTCCTCTCGCAATGCCTATCTCTCGGCCGAGGAGCGGCAGACCGCGACGACGATCTCGCGCGCCATGCGCCAGGCAGCGGGCTCGATCCGGGCCGGCGGGGACGTCGAGGCGGCGCTTGCCGAAGGCCGCGAGACGCTGAAGGCGGCGGGCTTCCGGGTCGATTATCTGGTGTTGCGAAATGCCGAGACGCTGGCGGAAATTGTTGACTTGGCTAGCGAGCCGCGCCGGATGCTGGCAGCCGCTTGGCTGGGCAAGACCCGCCTGATCGACAACATCGCGGTCTGAGGATCAGAGAAGGCCGAGCTCGGCGAGTTCGGCCTTCAGCGCGGAGGGCAGTTCGTCGCCTCCGCCGCCGATCGATGCCAGATCGCGCGGCGCGTCCTTCTCCAGCAGATAGCGCCAGCCTTGGAAAGGCCGCTTGGGCTGCCATTCGGTCGGCACCACTTCAGGGTCGAACACGATGCGGCAGCGCTGGATGCCGTCGTCGCCGGTAACCGCCTGCAGGTCGAGCAGGCGCTGGCGCGCCTGAACCTGACCCTTGATCACCCAGTAGAGAGACCCGCCGTCCAGCAGCTCGGGAATGCGCTTTGGCATCATGCGAGTAGTGTGCGTGTCTTCGGGATCGAGCCCCATGCCGCGCTGGCGGGCGATGTCCTGCGCGATCCAGTCGGTCAGCTGCTCAATCGATTCGACGCCGACGCAAAGCTTGATGAGATGCAGGGCCATTCCGGAACACGTGTCCTCAAACGGGAGCGCGGCGGGAGCCGCGGCAATTTTTCCACAAGGATGAATTGGCGCTCGGCTTCGGACTGGCCTATGAGCCTGTCTGGAAACGGCGCAAACTAAGCATAGGCGTTCCGCCTGTCCCGCGAAAGCGTGAAGGGCGCTCGAACATGGCGCTGACTGGACATTCGACGGCCGGCCCTCGCTGTGCCGCCCCCGGACCACGAGGCGAACATGACCGATCCGAAGCCCTCTCTCGACGACAAGGCAAGCCGCGTGGCGATGGTCGGCATCATCGCCGGCATGGCGCTGACGGCGGCCGGCATGTTCGCCCGCGAACCGATCCTCGGCGCGCTGGGCCTCATCATCCTGTTCGTCGCCGTGGTGCTGCGCCGGCCGATCGCGCGATTGCTTTCGCCGCGCTGAACCGCGAGTTGCCTCGGCCTCGCCGGTTTGGCACGATCGCAGCCGCCGATATGGCGTGGGCAGGGAGCACCGCATCGTGATCGAGATTTCCACGATCGATATCGTCGCCGTCATAGTCTTTGCGACATCGTGGATCCTCTATTCCGTGATCCTGACGCGCCTGGCCGGCAGCGGCCGCACCCTCTCCTCGGCCATGGATATCCAGCGCCGGCAGTGGATGCGCACCATGATGCATCGCGATCTCCGCATGATCGACACCGGCATCATGAGCGGGCTGCAGAACGGCACCGCCTTTTTCGCCTCGACCTCCCTCCTGGCGATCGGCGGCTGCTTTGCGATGCTGAACTCGGCCGATCACGTCTATGGTGTCATGCGCGACCTGGCCCTCGTCGAAGCGATCCCCAAGGGCCTGTTCGAGGCCAAGGTCGTGGGCCTGATGCTGATCTTCGGCTATGCGTTCTTCAAGTTCGGCTGGTCGTACCGGCTGTTCAACTATGCCTCGATCTTGATCGGCGCGACGCCGACGGCTGCCCACGCGGCGGAGCCCGAAACGGTCGCGGCGGCCGAGCGCGCGGCGGTGTTCACCATCACCGCCGGGCGCCACTTCAACCACGGCCTCCGGGCCTTCTTCTTTTCCATCGGCTATCTGGGCTGGTTCGTAAACGGCTGGACGCTGATCGTCACCACACTGGTGGTGGCGCTTGTCCAGCTGCACCGGCAGTTCTTCTCGGATTCGGCCAAGATCGTCATCGCCGCAGCGCGTCAGGAACCCACATGAAAGTTAGCCACGAGCAGATCGAGACCGTCCTGGTCGGCCTGCTCTCCTCCCTGCCCGCCGGCAAGAGCCTCGATCCGACCGAGGTCGCGCGTGCGCTGGCCGGCAATGACGAGAAGGTCTGGCGCCTGATGATGGTGCCGATCCGCGCCGTCGCGATTCGTCTCGCCGATGATGGCCGCGCCTCGATCCTGCGCAAGGGCAAGCCGGTCGATCCACATGATTTCAAGGGCGTCTACCGCATCGGCGCGGCTGTCCCCGCCGCTGACGCCGGCGAACCGGCCGCCGCCAGCTAGGGCTTGGGGAACAGGGCGTTGGTCCGGCCCGAGAGCCAGTAGGCAACGAGGCCGATCCACTCCTTGGTAGCGACATCGACGCGCTGCAACCCGACCGAGGGCTGCGACACGAAGCGCGTGAGATCGCCGGATCCGCTGGTGCGGAAATCCGTCGGCCAGGGCAGCACGTCCCAGCCGACCGCCCGGAAGCATCCCATCGAGCGCGGCATATGGAAGGCTGACGTGACGAGCAGCCAGCGCTCGCCGGGCTTCGGGTCCAGCAGCGCCTTGCTGAGGCGCGCATTCTCGGCCGTGTCGCGGCTTTGGTCCTCGATCGTGATGCGGCTGTCGGGAATGCCCATGGCGCGGAAGAAGCGCTGCGCCGCCTCGCCTTCGGACGGACCGTCCGGCACGAACTGGTCCGAGCCACCGGTGAAGACCAGCCGAGCTTCCGGATAGCGCAGTGCCAAGGCCACACCTTCGGTCAAGCGGTCCCCCGCCTCGGTCAGCGTCACCGCCTGACGTTCCTCCCCGATCCGCTGGTCGATGCCGCCGCCCAGCACCAGGATGCCTGTCACAGGCCCATCCGGCTCGACCCGCGTGAATCGATCCTCCAGCGGCAGCATCAGTGCCGCGCCGAGCGGCGAAAACCCGGCGATCAGGAGCCCAATCGCGGCGAGCAGAACGAGACCGGCACCGACCCGCACCGCGCCGAAGCCGATGGCGAGCACGCCGGCAGCCTGGGCAAGGATCAGGGCGGCGGAAGGCTGGAGGAAGAACCAGACCAGCTTGGCAGCGTAGAAAAACATCGGCAATCGCTCTTGATGCGGATCAATCCCAATCGGGCGAGAACGCCGAATTGCAGATACGGGAATCCTCGGTCGCGAGCGCGTCTATGGCCGCCATGTCGGCCTCCGGCAATTCGAAGCCTTCCACGTCGAGGTTCTGCTTGATGCGCGCGGGGTGCGCGCTTTTCGGGATGGCGACGCAGCCCTTCTGGATCTGCCAGCGCAGCACGATCTGCGCCGGGGTGCGGCCGAAGCGGCCGGCGATATCCTTGATCACCGGCTCGTCCAGCGCATCGGCCTGGCCGAGCGGGCAATAGGCGACGAAGGCGGTGCCGTGCGCCAGCGTCGCGGCGCGCAGCTTCGACTGGTCGAGATAGGGGTGATGTTCGCACTGGTTGACGACGATCGGCTCCTCGGTCGCGGCCCAGGTCTCGTCGAGCAGGCGGATGGTGTAGTTGGAAACGCCGATATGGCGCGCCAGGCCGCGCTGCTTGACGCGGTTCAGGGAACGGATCGTCTCCGCCGCCGAGAGCGCCCGGCTCGGCCAATGGATCAGCACGAGGTCGAGCTGGTCGATGCGCAGCCGGCGCAGCGAAGCCTCGGCCGCCCGCATCATGTCGTCGGCGCCCAGTTGCTCCGGCGGGATCTTCGAGGTGATGAAGACCTCGTCGCGAGCGACGCCGGAGCGGCGCAGCCCCTCACCCACCTCGGCTTCGTTGCCATAGCCGATGGCGGTATCGATATGGCGATATCCCGCCTCCAACGCCGAAGCGACGGCCATGCTCGCGGTTTCTCCCGAGAGCTTCCAGGTTCCAAGGCCGATCACCGGCAAGATGGCGCCATGCGCCTCAACCGTTTGCATGAGATTTCTCCGCGGGGGGATAAGGCGGCTACCATCGGGTGCTGCCGCGACAGCGTCAAGTTCAGCTTGCCGCCTGGAACACCAGGTCCCGGCCACCGCGCTTGGCGGCGTAGAGCGCTTCGTCGGCGGCGACCATCAGGCTTTCGAAATCGGCCCTCTGGCCGCAGACCGTCATGACGCCGACGCTGACCGTGACGGTGATCCTGTGCCCGGCATGACGGATCGGATCGCCGGCGAACTCGGCGCGAATGCGCTCCGCCACCTGCCGGCCACGCTCGGCACCACAGCCGATCAGCAGGGCCGCGAATTCCTCGCCGCCCACTCGCCCGACGAAATCCGCCTCGCTGACGCAGCGCTGGACGATCGTCGAGAAGAACTTTAGCGCTTCGTCGCCGGCCGCATGGCCGTAGCGGTCGTTCAGCTGCTTGAACCGGTCGAGGTCGAACAGCAGCAGGGTGATCAGCTCGTTCTGGTCACGGGCGCGCTCGACGCGCTCGCGGGCCAGATCCATGAACGCGCCGTGGTTCAGCAGCCCGGTCAGACCGTCGGTCAGCGCCGCCCGCTTGAGGATGTTCTTGAGCCGCTCGTCGGATAGGCGGAGGCCGATGATCGTCGCCGCGAACATGACGAGGATCGGCTCCAATATGCCGAGGCCGATGAACGGCCCCCCATCCAGGAGATCCGGCGGCAGGTCGAGGGTGAGCGCCGCGATGAAGCGAAATACAAGGAAGACGGCGTGCAGGGCGGGGACGCAGGCAAACGGCATCCGCCAGACCAGATGATCCTTGCCCTTAGCCCAGATTTCCCAAGCGAGCATCAGCGACAAGATCAAGCTCAGTAGCGAGCCGAGCGCAATGCGATGCGCGAGAGAGTCGCCGATTGCCGGCACTTCCATGGCGATCATCCAGATCGCCGGGAAGGCCACAACCGGCCACCAGCGCGTCGACCGCCCATTGAAGGCGCGCGCGCCATTCCAGGTGATGCCGAGGGCGGCCAGTGTACCGGCGTTGGCGATGCCGATGGACAGGAAGTCCGGGATCTGCCCACGCAGCAGCAAAAGGACGCAACTGGCAGCGCCGACCTGCAGCGCGAGCGCCCACATCACCACATGACGGTCAGGCCAGCGCTGGAACCAGTTGGTGACCAGCGACAGCGCAGCCATCTGGCTCATGACCGCCAGCACGACCAGCAGCGTTGAAACATCCAGGGTCATGGCTGATGCAAGTTTCCCCGCAGCCCCCTCGTTCCCCGGCTGCGGGACTGCTCATATACCAAACCCCTTAAGGAACAATTCCCGGGGGCCGCGGACCTGCTTGTTAGCCTACCGTTGCCAACACGGCGGCGATGACGCGATCGACTTCGGCGTCGGTCAGGTCCGGATGCATCGGCAGGCTGATGACGGTCGAAGCAAGCTTCTCGGACACCGGCAGCGGCCGCTTCGGCGCCTCGGCGAAGGCCGGGTGCTGGTGCAGCGCAAGACGGTAGAAGAAGGCATTGCCGATGCTCTGCGCGTCCAGCGCCGCCTTCAGCGCGTCGCGGTCGTCCACGGTGATCGTGTAGATCGCGTTGGCGCTGAAATAGCCGGACGGTCGCTTCTGCACTCCGACCTTGCCGGTCAGCGCGGCGTCATAGCGCTTCGCGACCTGGTCGCGGCGCTCCAGCTCATCCTCGAAGATGGTGAGCTTGGAGAGCAGGACAGCCGCCTGGAGCGTGTCGAGGCGGCCGGTGATGCCGTTGCGCACGGCGACGTCGCCGGTGCCCTGGCGGCCATGCGAGCGCAGCGTGCGCACGGCATCGGCGATCTCGTCATTGTCGGTCAGGATCGCGCCGCCATCGCCATAGCAGCCGAGCGGCTTGGTCGGATAGAAACTGGTCGCCGAGATCGGCGCCATGCCGCCAACGCGGCTGTTGCCGGAGCGGCCGCCGAAGCTCTGCGCCGCGTCGGAGAACACCGTCATGTCGTGCTTGGCAGCAATCTTGCCGATCGCCTCATAATCCGCCGGCAAACCGTAGAGATCGACCGGCATGACGACGCGCGGCTTCAGCTTGCCCTCGGCCACGACTTCGTCGATCGCGCGCTCGAGATCGGCCGGGTCCATGTTGCAGGTCGACGAATCGACATCGACGAAGATCGGCGTCGCATTGACCGAGCAGACCGCGCCGGCGGTGGCGGCAAAGGTGAAGGCCGGGACGAACACGGCGTCGCCGGGTCCGATGCCAAGCGCCATCAGGCCGATCATCAGCGCATCGCGACCGCTCGAAACGGCGATCGCATGCGGAACGCCGGCGAAGGTGGCAAGCTTGGCTTCGAGTTCGGAGACTTCCGGCCCGAGGATGAACTGGCCATGCGTCAGCACCGCGTCCATGCGCTTGCGGACATCGTCATGGATCCGGCGCTGCTGGCGCTGCAGATCGAAGAAGCCGATGCGGTCGGAAGCGACCGTGACGGTCGGTTGGGAGGAAGCGGCCATCAGTGCTGGTCTCCAATAGGGACGGTCGCGCCAGATCGCGACGTCTGTCCGATACGCTGAATGATCATGTCGGCAACGATCAGGGCCTCGAGCCCTGCCTTGCCATCGACGAGCGGCCGGCCGAGCCCGGCGGCCGCGTCGAGGAACGAATCGATTTCGAGCGCCAGATTGTCGCTCGGCGGCACGGCGATCTCGTCCTGCGAAAGAACGGCATGGCCGCGCTCGAAAGAGGTGACGGTGCGGGCGGCGAGATCGGCCACCCAATAACGATCGGTCTCGACGACCTTGATGGTGCGCTCTGACCGATCGGCGATCCGGCTGGCCGTGATATGCGCCACCGCGCCATTGGCGAAACGAAGCTGCGCGAGCGCGAAATCATTGGTCGGCGCCAGCACGGGAGATCCCATCGCCTCGACGGCGACGACCTTCGAGCCGACCAGCGCCAGGACTAGGTCGATGTCGTGGATCATCAGGTCGAGCACGACGTCGACATCGATGGCCCTGCCCTTCCAGGGTCCGATGCGCGTGCATTCGACGGTGATCGGCGCCTTCACCTTGTCGCGCAACAGGCCGAAGACGGGCGAAAAGCGTTCGATGTGGCCGATCTGCAGGACAACGCCCTTGGCCTCGGCGCGGGCGATCAGGTCGCGCGCCGCCTCGGGCGTATCGCAGATCGGCTTCTCGATCAGGACATGCACGCCGGCGTCGATGAAATCGGCAGCTACCGCATGATGGAGCGAGGTCGGAACGGTGATCGACACGGCATCGACCTTGCCGATCAGGTCGCGCGGGTCGAACAGCGGCGTCGTGCCATATTGGGCGGCGACGGCTTCGGCGCGGGCGCGATCCGCGTCCACCACGGCCACAAGCCGGCCCTTTGGATTGGCGGCATGCTGCCGCGCGTGGAAGGAACCGAAATATCCGAGCCCGATGACTCCGGTCCTGATTTCGCTCGTCGTCAATCCCGCAACTTTCTGCAATCCGAAATAGAGCGAAGCAGTCCGCTTCGCCCGCACCGGTCTAACGAATTCTCGTTCAAAGTCGATCAATGGCCGCACAAAGGCGGTCACATTTTGTCCATCCGGGAAACATGGCGCGACACGGCAGGCCGGACGATCACGTCCGCGTGACAGCACGGCTCCGAGGATGCCGTCCAGCGCGCCGCCTCTATATCATTCCACCGTGCCGGCCCTCTCCGGCTATACGGGAACCTTACCATGCCCCATCGAATGACCGCCGTCCTCTGCCGCGCCTTTCTGTGCGGCGCGGGGATGATCGGCGCTGCCCAGGCGCAGGGAATCGTCGAGCGCCACCTGATGGCGCCCAGCCCTTCGCTGGGCCGCCCCATTCCATATTCCCTCTACAAGCCGGCGACCGAGCCAAAGGCCGGCACGCGCTGGCCGGTGCTCTACCTGTTGCATGGCGGCGGCGGCGGCGACCTGGACTGGCTCGACTACGGCAAGATCGCGCACACGCTGGACGACGAGATCGCCGCGGGCAAACTGCCGCCGCTCGTCGTGGTCATGCCCGATGGCGGCGGCGAGAGCTGGTTCGTCGACAACACCGACCCCGACGGGGCCGGAAGGGTCGAAACGGCGCTGACGACGGATCTCGTCGAGGCGATCGACACGACGCTGCCGACGGCCGCCTGCCGGGCTGGACGCGCCGTGGGCGGGCTTTCCATGGGCGGATATGGCGCAGCCCTGTTCGCGCTCGACCATCCCGACCGCTTCGTCGCCGCGATCAGCCTGTCCGGCGCCATCGCGCAGCCAATCGATCCGAACGACGCCGTCCGCATCAAGAAGGGCGACGAATATTATGACGGCGCCTTCGGCAAGCCGTTCGATGTCCACCGCTACAACGCGGACAATGTGTTTCCGCGCATCACCAAGGACGCGGGCCTGGCCGAAAAGCCCAGCTTCTGGATCACGGCCGGCGACCGCGACGGGCTCGGCATCATCACCGGATCCGCGGACCTGCACGTCGCCCTGCGCCGCGCGGGCTACAAGACGACGCTGCGCATCGGGGCCGGTCAGCATGACTGGATCAACTGGTCGCAATCAATCGTCCCGGCCTTGGACTGGCTGGCGCCGCAGCTTCGCGATACCTGCCCGCCCCTGCAGTCGACGGCCGGCCTCGGCCTAGCTGAGCCCGAACCAGAGCGCGGCGAAGCCCAGGAATGAGAAGAAGCCGACAATATCGGTGATGGTGGTTACGAACGAACTCGACGCGATCGCCGGGTCGATCTTGAAGCGGTTCAGCGTCAGGGGGATCAGGATGCCGCCAAGCGCGGCGGCGATCAGGTTGATCACCATCGCCGCCGCGATGACGAATCCCAGGTCCAATATGCCGAAGCGATAGACCGCCATCGTGCCGACGATGGCGGCGAACAGGAAACCGTTGAAGATGCCGACCAGCAGCTCGCGGCCGATGACGCGCAGGACGTTGTGCGGACCGAGTTCGCGCATCGCGATGGCGCGAACCGCCACCGTCATGGTCTGCGTGCCGGCATTGCCGCCCTGGCTGGCGACGATCGGCATCAGAACAGCCAGCGCCACCATCTTCTGCAGCTGATGCTCGAACAATCCGATGACGAAGGACGCCATCACGGCCGTGATGAGATTGAAGAAAAGCCACGGGAAGCGGCTCTTGGCGATCGACCAGACCTTGTCGGAGACTTCTTCGTCGCCGACGCCGCCGAGGCGCTTGATGTCCTCGTCGGCTTCTTCCTGGATGACGTCGACGATGTCGTCGATGGTCAAGAGACCGACCAACCGGTCCGATTCGTCGACGACGGCGGCCGAGATCAGGTTGTAGCGCTGGAACATCCGCGCTGCTTCTTCCTGGTCCTCGGTGGCGCGGATCAGGTGATGCGCCTCGCTGACCAGTTCGGCGATCTTGACCGGCCGCTTGGTCCGCAGCAGGCGGTTGAGCGATACCGTGCCGAGCAGGTGATAGCCGGGATCGATGACGAAGACTTCGTGGAACTCTTCCGGCAGGTCCTCGGCTTCGCGCATGTAGTCGATCGTCTGCCCCACCGTCCAGAAGGGCGGCACGGCGATGAACTCGGTCTGCATGCGCCGGCCGGCGCTCTCTTCCGGATAGTCGAGGCCGCGCTTCAGCGCCAGGCGCTCGACGGACGGAATCTGGGCAAGAATCTCGTCCTGGTCGGCTTTGTCGAGATCTTCGAGAATATAGACCGCGTCGTCGGAATCGAGATCGCGCATGCCTTCGGCGACGGTCTCGGACGGCAACTCCTCCAGGATCTCGACGCGCACCGTCTCGTCAAGTTCGGTGAGCGCGGTGAAATCGAAGAATTCGCCCAGCAGCTGGATCAACGCGGGGCGCTGGTCGGGCTCGAGCGCCTCGAGGATCGCGCCCACATCCGATTCATGGAGATCTTCGGTCAGCGCGCGGGCGCGTTCCTGGTTCCCCGTCTCGATCGCCTCACCGAGTGCTTCCAGGAACGGCGTGGAGACGTTGTCGTTCTCGTCGCGAAGCGGCGGCAAGCCCTGCGTCTGGCGATCTTCGCGCCTGTCGATCGTCAGCTCTTCCGACATGGACCCTCAGAACGCGTTCACGAGATTTCAGGGGAGGTCCGGCGAGCTTTAGCCGTCAACCGCGCGGGGGCAAAGCGAAAATGCTGCGCTGCGAGCATTCTCGGCATCGCGGCGCTTCACCAGGACCCATCGGCCAAGGTGGTCGCGCCAAACCTTGTGCATGGCGAACGTCCGGCACCCGCCAAAGGTTGCCCTCCGCGTCCAGCGCCTGAGCCGATACCGGGGTCCAGAAACAAAAACAGCGGCCCGAGGGCCGCCGCTTTGCGAGGATTTTTGCATTTGGGTTTGGTGCGGTCGAGAAGACTCGAACTTCCACGCCTTTCGGCACAGCGACCTCAACGCTGCGCGTCTACCAATTCCGCCACGACCGCGAAACCCAAGCCGGTGTTGACCGGCGCGAGGTGGGATGTAGCAAATGACCTCCGACGAAACAAGCGACTTCGAAAACTGTTTCACTTCATCCACAGGCAGTCCGGCACCGATCGATTTTTGCGGGACAGGTGATCAATGCCCGCCCTTGCGCTATGACCGGATCGACCGACCATGAGACCTGGCACAATGAAAGATTGGCCAAGCCGCCAATCGAGAGCGACTCCATGACCCTGCGCGACGATCTCACCGCTTCCCTCCTGCCCCGCGACGGCAGCCCGCCCGTCGAATGGGTGATCGAGGAAGCGCCCGTCGATTATCGCGACGCCGTCGCCGAAATGGAGGCGCGGGTCGCTGCGATCGCGGCCGGCACGGCGCGCGAACGCATCTGGCTGGTCGAGCATCCCCCACTCTATACGGCCGGCACCAGCGCGCATGACGAAGACCTGATCGCGCCGGACCGCTTTCCGGTGTTCCAGACGGGGCGCGGCGGGCAATACACCTATCACGGCCCCGGCCAGCGGGTGGCCTATGTGATGCTCGACCTTAACCGCAGGCGGCCAGACCTGCGCCTGTTCGTGGCGACGCTCGAGCAATGGATCATCCGCACGCTGGACGGCTTCAACGTGCGCGGCGAGCGCCGCGACGACCGCGTCGGCGTCTGGGTGCGCCGCCCCGAAAAGGGTTTCGAGGCCGAAGACAAGATCGCGGCGATCGGCATCCGGGTGCGGCGATGGGTGACGTTCCACGGCATCTCGATCAATGTCGAGCCGGAGCTCGACCATTTCGACGGGATCGTGCCCTGCGGCGTGAAGGGCCATGGCGTTACCAGCCTGGCGGATCTCGGGCGGATCGTGACCATGCCGGAAGTCGACGCCATCCTGCGCCGGGAGTTTGAGGCGCTGTTTGGCGAGACGGTTCGCTAGCGCGATCTCGCTCGATCGGCCGTGCACGCGCTCAGGCGTCTGGGCGCACCCGGAAGGGGACAGGCTCGGCCGAATCTCTTTCGTCGACATCGACCGCGCTGACGCGGGCCATGCGCGGGCCGGCATGGCAGGCGAAGAGCATTGCGGCGACATCGGCCTCGTCGCCGGTGAAGACCGCCTCCACCTCCCCTCCGCGCCGATTGCGGACCCATCCGGACAGCCGCCGGGCATTTGCCTCCCGTTCGGTCCAGGCTCGATAGCCGACGCCCTGTACGAGCCCGGATATCATCACATGGACCGTGCGTACCGTCATTCCCGTCCCCCTTAGCCGAGCAGCCGCAGCACGGCCGGCGCGAGATCGGCAACCTCAGGCACGATCACGTCCGGCGGGAAAAGGTCGAACTCTTCCCCCGTGCCGTAGCCCCAGCCGACTGCCGCAACCTTGATCCCGTTCGACCGCGCCCCCTCGATATCGTAGCGCCGATCCCCGATCATGACACAGCGCTCCGGATCGATCGCCTCAACCGAAAGGATGTGGCCAATCAACTCGCTCTTGTCGCTGTGGCGGCCATCGAATTCGGAACCATGCACGACGGCAAAGAATCGGGTCAGGTCGAAATGGTCCAGGATCCGCTCGCAGAACACGCGCGGCTTGGAACTGGCGAGGAACATCTGCACGCCCGAGTCCCGCAGGTCAGCAAGCGCCTCCGGAATGCCGTCGAACACGGTGTTCTCGTAGAGCCCGATCGTGCCGAACCGCTCGCGATAGTGGCCGAGCGCCACCTTCGCCAGAATCGCATCGCCGTCCAGCATGGCGGCGAAGCTGCCTTCCAGCGGCGGGCCGATCGCGGCGCGCAACGCCAACTCGTCGGCGGCCGGGCGATCGAGCTTCTCCAGCGCGTAGAGGATGGAGGCGCTGATGCCGGGATAGGGATCCGTCAGCGTCCCGTCGAGATCGACGAGCGCGGTAAGCTTGGCAGCGGTCATGGGCGATGCGTTCCGTGAAGGCGCGGGAAATGCCGCCGGATTGCGCGCTTCCCGCCCGGTCGTCAAGCCTGCCCCTCGCCCCTTCATCAAATCGTCACCCAGTTGCGCGACGAGAGCAACCGAGGCTCTCTCGCCAATCGTCCGCGTCGCCAAGCCCGCGACGTTCTGTTACCCTGCCCTGGTCCGACCTCTCTGGGTCAAAGGAGCCGATACCGCCTTGTCGCGACCCTCAGCCCCTCTTCCCGTGCAGGCGACGCCATGAGCATCGCCATCCTCCTGGCCCAGATCTTCTGCCTGCTCGCCGCCCTCATCCATTTCGGCAGCATCGCGCTGGTGACCTTGCGCGGCCGCGCCGGTCGTCTCGACACGGCGAATCCCCACGGACAGCCGCCCGTCAGCATCCTGCGACCGGTCTGCGGCATCGAGCACGCGATCGACAGGACGCTCGGCTCCGGCTTCGGGCTCGATTATCCCGATTACGAACTGATCTTCTGCGTCGCCAGCGCCAGCGATCCGGCAATCCCCGGCATCCGCCGGCTGATGGCGGCGAACCCGGCGGTTCCCGCCCGCCTGCTGATTGGCGACGACCGCATCAGCATCAACCCGAAGCTCAATAATCTGGTGAAGGGCTGGGACGCGGCGAAGCATGAGTGGATCGTCATGACGGACAGCAATGTGCTGATGCCGCCGAACTATATCGATCGCATGCTCGATCGCTGGGACGCGACCACCGGGCTGGTCTGCTCGCCGCCGCTCGGCAGCGAACCGGAGGGCTACGGCGCCGAGTTCGAATGCGCCTATCTCAACACCTACCAGGCCCGCTGGCAGCTCGCGGCCGATGCGCTGGGCCAGGGCTTCGCGCAGGGCAAGTCGATGTTCCTGCGCCGCGAGAACCTGGATCGGCATGGCGGCATCGCGGCGCTTGCGGCCGATCCGGCCGAAGACGCCGCCGCCACCAAGGCGATCCGCGCCAACGGTCAGCGTGTCCGCCTCGTGCGCCAGCCCTTCGCCCAGCCGCTCGGCGCCCGCGCGCTGCGCGCCGTCTGGAGCCGCCAGTTGCGCTGGGCCCGGCTCAGAAGGGTCACCTTCCCAGCCTTCTTCTGCATGGAGTTCCTGACCGGAGGCCTTTTCCCGATCGCGATCGCGACCTGGCTCGCCTTCAACGACGCCATTCCGGGCTGGATCGCGCCGCTTTTGGCCGTCGCCTGGTACGGGGCCGAAGCCTTCCTGGCCAAGAACCTCGACTGGCACTATTCGCGCCGTTCACCGCTCGCCTGGGTGCTGCGCGATCTGTCGCTGCCGGTCCTCTGGATTGCCGCCGTCTGCGGCAACGGCTTCGAATGGCGCGGCAACCAGATGGACGTCAAGAAGGACAGCCTGCTCGCCACCGAGGCGGACTAAGCCGCCACAGCCGCTAGGCGAACTCCATGATCACCGCGTCGACGGCAAGGCTCTCGCCCTGCTTCACGGCGATCCGCTCTACCGTCAGATCGCGATCCGCGCGCAGCACGTTTTCCATCTTCATGGCCTCGACGATCGCCAGCGTCTCGCCCGCCTTCACCTCCTGCCCCTCCTCGACCGCCAGCGACACGACAAGGCCGGGCATCGGGCAGAGCAAGAATTTCGACGTGTCGGCCGGCTTCTTCTCCGGCATCAGGCTGTAGAGCGCGGCGATGCGCGGCGTCATCACCCGCGCCACCACGTCGATGCCGCGATAGAGCAGCCGATATCCGGAGAGCGCGGGGCGCACCTGCACCGAGAGCGGCTCGTCGTCGATGGCGCCCTCCCAGACGAGATCGCCCGGCATCCAGTTCGACAGCACGGTGACCGGTGCCTCCGCTCCCGGAAGCACGATCTCCACCTCCATCGGCAACAGGGCGATTCCGGTCGGGCTTTCCAGTTCAACGGTGTTGCCGCCGATCGAGACCACCCATTTCTCGCGCCAGTTTCCGGCATGCGGCGCCAGGCGGCCGGCCAGCCGATCGAGCCGATCCTTGCGCAGGATCTCCATCGTCAGCGCGACCACGGCCAGCTGATGCAAGGTCGAGCTCGAAGCCGTAACGCCCTGAAACCCTTCAGGGAACTCCTCGGCTATAAAGCCGGTCGAAAGCCGCCCCTCGCGCCAGCGCGGATGCGCCATCAGCGCCGAAAGGAACGGCACATTGTGCTGGATGCCCTCGACGACGAAATCGTCCAGCGCCACGCTCATGGCCTCGATCGCCTCGCCGCGCGTGGCCGCATGGGTGCAGAGCTTGGCGATCATCGGGTCATAGAACATCGAGATCTCGGATCCCTCGACGACGCCGGTATCGTTGCGGACCGTAATGCCCTCGCGATGCGCCTCGATGGGCGGGCGATAGCGGGTCAGACGGCCGATCGAGGGCAGGAAGTTGCGATAGGGATCCTCGGCATAGATACGGCTCTCGATCGCCCAGCCCGTCAGCTTGACGTCCTTCTGCGCGATGGCGAGCGGCTCGCCCGCGGCGACACGGATCATCTGCTCGACGAGGTCGATGCCGGTCACGAGCTCCGTCACCGGATGCTCGACCTGCAGGCGGGTGTTCATCTCGAGGAAGAAGAAGCTCTTGTCTTGCCCCGCGACGAACTCGACCGTGCCGGCCGAATCGTAGCCAACCGCCTTGGCAAGGGCCACGGCCTGCTCGCCCATGGCCTTGCGCGTCTTCGGGTCGAGCAGCGGCGACGGCGCTTCCTCGATGACCTTCTGGTTGCGGCGCTGGATCGAGCATTCGCGCTCGCCGAGATAGATCACGTTGCCGTGCTTGTCGCCCAGCAGCTGGATCTCGATATGGCGCGGATTGACGATGAACTTCTCGATGAAGACGCGATCATCGCCGAAGGATGACTTGGCCTCGGAGCGCGACAGGCGGAAACCCTCGCGCGTCTCGGCGTCGGAATGGGCGATGCGCATGCCCTTGCCGCCGCCGCCGGCCGAAGCCTTGATCATGACCGGATAGCCGATCTGGCGCGCGATCTCGACAGCCTCGTCCTCGCTCTCGATCTCGCCGAGATGGCCGGGAACCGTCGAGACATGGGCGGCGGCCGCCACCTTCTTCGACTGGATCTTGTCTCCCATCGCCTCGATCGCCGCGGCGTTCGGGCCGATGAAGACGAGGTTGTTGGCGACCAGCGCCTCGGCAAAGGCGGCGCGCTCGGACAGGAAGCCATAGCCCGGATGGATCGCGTCGGCGCCGGATTGCTTGGCCGCCGCGATGATCCTGTCGATCAGCAGATAGGACTGCGCCGCCGGCGCCGGGCCGATATGGATCGCCTCGTCCGCCATCTCGACATGAAGAGCGTCGCGGTCGGCGTCCGAGAACACCGCCACCGTCCCGATCCCCATCCGCCGCGCCGTCTTGATGATGCGGCAGGCAATCTCGCCGCGATTGGCGATCAGGATCTTGTCGAACATGCGGGCTCCTCGGCGGAAATGGCCTTCCTGGACATTAGGTTTCTAGGCTGTCTGGCAAGAAGCGGCAATCATGGCGCCACCGAAACCGAAGCCGCAGGACGCAGCCGGCACAAAGCCGACCATCCCAAGCATTCCAGCCGGTCATCGCCGGCAAGGCCGACAATCCGTTGACAGGCCAAGCGGTTTGGGTGCTGTAACAGCATCGCGGCCGCGGGGCCGCCGCACGACTCGCCAAACCCCTTTTCGCCGAGAGCTTCCGATGGCGCCTGCCGCCCGCATCGACATCGATCACCTGGACCGCGGGACCGCGGGTCGCAGCCTGATCATGGGCATCCTCAACGTGACGCCGGACTCGTTTTCCGACGGCGGCGACCACAATGAGGTGGAGGCGGCTGTCGCCCATGCGAGGCTGCTGCTCTCGGAAGGCGCGGACATCATCGACATTGGCGGCGAATCGACCCGACCCGGCGCGGCCGAGGTCGACGCCGAGACGGAAGCGGCGCGCGTCGTCCCGGTCATTCAGGCGCTGGCCCAACGCACGCAAGCGCTGATTTCCGTCGATACCTACAAGGCTTCCGTGGCCGAGCAGGCGCTGAAGGCCGGCGCGCAGATCGTCAACGACGTCTGGGGCCTGCAGCGCGAGCCGGACATCGCCCGCGTCGCTGGCGCGCATGGCGCGGCGGTGATCGCCAGCCACTGGGAGCGCCAGACCTATTCGCCGGCGACCATTCTGGACGCGATGAAGCGCTTCTTCGAGCGCTCGGTCACCCTGGCGCGTCAGGCCGGCATTCCCGACCACCGCATCGTGCTCGATCCCGGCATCGGCTTCGGCAAGACCATGGCCGACAACCTGCGGATTCTCGATCGCATCGACGAGATCGTCGCGCTCGGCTTCCCCGTGCTGCTCGGCGTCTCGCGCAAGCGCTTCATCGGCGAGATTACCGGCAGGGAGCCCAAGGAACGGCTCGCCGGCACCATCGCCACCAACGTCCTGGCTGCCGCGAAGGGTGTCTCGTCCTTCCGCGTGCACGACGTCGCCGCCCATCGCGACGCCCTCGCCGTCACGGACGCCATCCTCTCCAGCCGCGAAGCCCCATGACCGACCGCATCTTCATCAACGACCTGCGCTTTTTCGGCTATCACGGCGTGCTGCCGGAAGAGGCCGTGCTGGGCCAGCGCCTCCGCGTCGACATCACCGCCGAACTGGATCTTTCGGCGGCGGGACGCGACGACGACCTGGCCAAGACCGTCCATTACGGTGAGATGGCGATGCTGGTTGATGAGATCGGCAGGACGCAGCGCTACCAGCTGATCGAGGCTTTGGCGGAGGCGATGGCCAACGCGATCTTCGAAACCTATCCGTCGATCGAGCGCCTGACCGTGCGCATCACCAAGCCGGAGGCGCCCGTGCCGCTTTCGACCGGCATCATCGCGATCGAGATCGAGCGGAGCCGCCCCCGTGACTGATGCCTATCTCGGCCTCGGCAGCAATCTGGGCGACCGCGAGGCCCTGCTGCGCGCGGCAATCGCCGCGCTGGACGCCACGCCCGGTGTTCGCGTGACGTCTATTTCCTCGCTCTATGAAACCCCGCCCTGGGGGCCGGTGCCGCAGGGGCCCTACCTCAACGCCTGCGTGGCACTCGACACGACGCTGTCACCGCGCGAACTGCTGACGCTCTGCCTTGCGATCGAACGCGACCACGGCCGCGAGCGCGCCATCCGCTGGGGACCGCGCACGCTCGACATGGACGTCCTGCTCTATGGCGATGAGAGCATCGACGAGGAGGGCCTGATCGTCCCTCACCCGCGCATGACCGAGCGCGCCTTCGTCCTGGTGCCGCTGGCCGAAATCGCGCCGGATCTCCGGATCGGCGGCCGCGCGATCCGCGCAATACTCGGCGGGGTCGAGACGGACGACATCCGGAAGATCGGCCCGCTCTAGAACCGCTGTTCCCGGAAGCACGGCTCCCTAGAGCGGGATGTTGTCGTGCTTCTTCCAGGGGTTCTCCAGCGACTTGTTGCGCAGGAGCCGGAGACCGCGGGCGATGCGGCGGCGGGTGGAGTGCGGCATGATCACTTCGTCGATATAGCCGCGCTCGGCCGCGACGAAGGGCGAGAGGAAGCGGTCCTCATATTCCTTCGTCCGCGCCGCCAGTCCTTCGGCGTCGCCGTTCTGGGCGCGGAAGATGATCTCGACGGCGCCCTTGGCGCCCATGACGGCAATCTGCGCCGAGGGCCACGCATAGTTCAGATCGCCGCGCAGGTGCTTGGACGCCATGACGTCATAGGCGCCGCCATAGGCCTTGCGCGTGATCACCGTGATCTTCGGCACCGTCGCCTCGCCATAGGCGAACAGAAGCTTGGCGCCGTGCTTGATCAGGCCGCCATATTCCTGCGCCGTCCCCGGCAGGAAGCCTGGCACGTCGACGAAGGTGACGATCGGAATCGAGAAAGCATCGCAGAAGCGCACGAACCGCGCCGCCTTGCGCGAGGCATCGCTGTCGAGCACGCCGGCCAGCACCATCGGCTGGTTGGCGACGAAGCCGACCGTGCGGCCCTCGATGCGGCCGAATCCGGTGACGATATTTTTCGCGAACGCCGCCTGGATCTCGAAGAAATCGCCCTCATCGACCGTCTTGAGGATCAGTTCCTTGATGTCATAGGGCTTGTTGGCATTGTCGGGGACGAGCGTGTCCAGCGACATCTCGATCCGGTCGGCGGTATCGAAGCTTTCGATCTCCGGAATCTCCGCCCGGTTGTTGAGCGGCAGCAGATCGATGAGGCGCCGCATCTCCAGCAGCGTCTCGACATCATTGTCATAGGCGCCGTCGGCAATCGACGAGCGCGTGGTGTGAATGCTCGCGCCGCCGAGTTCCTCTGATGTCACGGTCTCGTTGGTGACGGTTTTCACCACTTCCGGGCCGGTGACGAACATGTAGCTGGAATCACGGACCATGAAGATGAAGTCGGTCATGGCCGGCGAATAGACGTCGCCGCCGGCGCAGGGCCCCATGATCACGGAGATCTGCGGGATGACGCCCGAGGCCAGCACGTTGCGCTGGAACACCTCGCCATATCCGCCCAGCGCCGCGACGCCTTCTTGGATACGGGCGCCGCCGGCATCGAACAGGCCGATGATCGGCGCGCGGTTCTTCAGCGCCATGTCCTGGATCTTCATGATCTTGCCGGCATGCGCTTCCGAGAGCGAGCCGCCGAAGACGGTGAAATCCTTGGCGAAGACGAAGACGGTGCGGCCGTTGATCGTGCCCCAGCCGGTGACGACGCCGTCGCCGGGGATCTTGGTCTTCTCCATGCCGAAATCGGTGCCCCGATGTTCGACATACATGTCGAATTCCTCGAAGGAACCCTCGTCCAGCAGCACGTCGAGGCGCTCGCGCGCCGTCAGCTTGGCCTTGGCGTGTTGCGCCGCAATGCGCTTCTCGCCCCCGCCGAGCCGGGCTTCGGCGCGGCGCTTTTCCAGTTCAGCCAGGACGTGCTTCAAGAGCGTCTCCTATCCCCGTGCGGCCACAACCAGCGCCGCTGCCTGAATTTCGCTCCAGCGCCCGGCGCGGCGGATGCTGGCTTCCTCGTCCTCGCCCCAGAGGCTGATCTGGTAGTCCTCGTCGACATGCGCCGCCGCCCAGGCTTCCTCGGCCGACAGGTGGCGGTGCAGGACGGCGACCGCGAGGACAGCCGAGCCGGTCAGGGTCGTGATGGTATTGAGCGCGGCGAGGCGGAGGATGTCGAGATCGCCCAGCGCGGCATCGACCGCTTCGATCGTTTCGGGAAACTGCTCGACATGCACGATCCCCTGGGCCAGCACGAAGCGGGCATGGAAGCGCTCCTGCATCCAGCCGAGCAGCGGCGTCCAGGACGCTTCCTGCAAGGCCACCAGCCGGTCCGGTCCCTCCGAGCGATAGCAGAGCATGTCGGCTCCGGCGTAGCGCAGGATCTCGGCGCGGGTCTCGTCCGGCTCGCGGGAAACACCGTCCAGCGCCGAGTTGACCAGCCGCGTCAGCGGCATCGTCGCCGGGTTGATGAACTCTCTCTGCCCGGCCCACTCCGCGGCGATCGCGGCGGCGATCGACTCGTCGGGAACGATGAGCGGCGCCTTGGCGGGGGTGCGCAGCGCGCGGCCGTCGAGATGGACGGCATAGCCGCCGTCGACGGCCGCGGTCGCGACCTTTTCATAAAAGCGCTTCGGCAACTTGTGGGCGTCGAGTTTCTCGGGAGCTGTCGTCATTTCCGTCATCTGATCGTGCCGGCGAGAGCCGGGCCTTCCCCTAATCCCGTCCAGGCGCCGCGGCGCCTCGGCGACTACTCGTCGTCTTCGGTGCCGGAATCGCCAAGGTCCTTGTCGAAGCCGAGCAGGTTCCAGCTCTGCACCATGTGCGGCGGCAGAGGCGCGGTGACGTCGAGCGTGCCGCTGCCGGACGGATGCGGGATGATGATCCGGCGCGCATGCAGGTGCAGCTTGTTCTGGACGCCGCCGGGGAAGTCCCAGTTGATGTCGGCTTCGAAATATTTCGGGTCGCCGATGATGGGATGGCCGATATGGGCGGCATGGGCGCGCAGCTGGTGCGTACGGCCGGTGACCGGACGCATGGTCAGCCAGGAGAGGTTCTGCCCGGCATTGTCGACGACCGAGAACAGGGTCACGGCGTGGCTGGCATCGTTCTCGCCATGGCGGGCGATCTTCATCTTGTCGCCCGAGGGGCCGCCATCGCGCGCGAGCCAGGTCGAGATGCGGCCCTGCATCGGGCGGGGCACGCCCTTCACCAGCGCCCAATAGACCTTCTTGGTCGCGCGGGCACGGAAGCTGGCGGCGAGCTTGGAGGCGGCGAGACGCGTCTTTGCAACCACCAGCACACCCGTCGTCTCGCGATCGAGGCGATGGACGAGGCGCGGCTTCTGGTCCTTGGTGTCGCGCAGCGCTTCCAGCATGCCGTCGACATGGGTGGTCAGGCCGGAGCCGCCCTGCACCGCCAGGCCCTGCGGCTTGTTGAAGACGTAGACGTGATCGTCCTCGTAGATGCAGATCGCCATCAGCGCGTCGGCGGCGCTGCCGCGCGCGCCCAGCGGACGGGCGACATGCGGGCTGCCGCCGGCCGCATCCACGCCGAGCGGCGGAATGCGAACGACCTGCCCGGCATTGACGCGGTCGTTGGTCTTGGCGCGGCCGCCATCGACGCGCACCTGGCCCGAACGCAGCAGCTTCTGGAGATGCCCGAACGACAGGCCCGGAAAGTGTTCTTTGAACCAGCGATCGAGGCGCATGCCGGCCTCGTCGGGCCCTACAGTCTTGGAGACGACGGTCGCCATGAGAAAAGTCCTTCTATTGAAGGCGCCTCATATCATCCAGCGAGCGTCCTGACGAGCAAAAGCCCGGCAAAGAGCGCCAGAACGGAAACAATCAGAGAAGCGAGGGCATAAAGGGCGGCGCTGCCGGTCTCGCCGCGCTCCAGCAGCAGCACGACATCGAGCGAGAATGTGGAGAAGGTGGTGAAGCCGCCGAGCACGCCCGTGGCGAGGAACAGCCGCGCCTGCGGGGTCCAGTTGACGCCGGCGCGAAACGCGAAATAGCCGGCAAGCAGCCCCATGACGCAGGAGCCGACCACGTTGACGGTCAGCGTCCCCCAGGGAAATCCGGTGCCGAACCAGCGCGCCATGCCGATATTGACGCCATGCCGGAATACGCCGCCCAGACCCGCGCCGAGGAACACGAGAACAACCGGATACATGAAAGCTCCTTGGGGGCCTGCCGCCCGCCGATCGTGGTCCGGCACGAACATCGCTGCGACAGGAAGCCGGACAGACTCCTGCCATGCGCTCGAAAGCATCTGGCAGGGGTCATCAGCCATAAGGCGGTTCAGATCCGGAGGATCTCGGGAGACTCCATTCCCGATGGAAGAATTAGGCTCGGATTCGCCGAAATGCAAACCGAGGCAGCCAGCGGCAAAGCGGTTGCCGCGTGCGGGCTCTACGCGTGCCGGTCGATGCGGGCGGCGGGAACGCCAGCGTGCCGGGGCGAACCGAACGCTGGCGCCATAACGTCCATCCGGGACAGCGGGGCGTCGCCCATGCCACCCCGAATTCATGGACCGTGCGGCCCGACCAGAGCCGGGCCGGCGCTTGGTTCTAGCCCTTCTTGCCCTTGCCGGGCGCGCCCAGGGTCGCCTTCGTGACCTGGGTCGTGAAGGTGGTGGCAGCCGCCGGAGCTTCCTTCACCTTTTTCGGCTTCTTGGCTTCGCGATTGCTGCGCATCTGACCCTTGGCCATCGACATTCTCCTCAAAAGGTCACGCCAGATCCTCGGCGCCCGGCAGTGGCCGTCTTCGTCGGAGAACCCGCCGATCAGGCAGGCTCGGCCGCGAGCGGCAAGGATACCGCCTGCCAGCGCTTCATCGCCTTGAAGGGCACGAGTTGCTGGCGGCCTTCGTCCCACAATACCAGCGGAACCGTACGAAGGCTCGCCCCAATCGTGATGCGGCCGACCTGCATGAGTTCCGGATGCTGCTTCAGCACTTCAGGCAGGCGATAGAACGGGATGCGGCTGCAAAGGTGGTGGACGTGATGGACGCCGATATTGGCCGACATCCAGCGCAGCACGCCCGGCAGGTCATAATAGGAGCTGCCATGCAGCGCCGCTTCCTGGTGCGTCCACTCGGGCGGCCGTGCCCAGAACGTCTCTTCGAACTGGTGCTGCACATAGAACAGCCAGACGCCGATCGAGGCTGCGATGATGGCGATGGGCATGTGGACCATCAGGAACGGCCCGACGCCGACCAGCCACATCAGGCCACCCGCGATCAGGGCGATGCCGAGATTCGTGCCCATGGTGCTGAGCCAAGGCTGCGAGCCGCCGCGCATCATGCCGACCGGCAGACGATGCTGGAGCAGGAACAAGTAGGCCGGGCCGATCAGGAACAGCACGACCGGACTGCGATAGACCCGGTAGCCGAGACGCCCCCAGAAACCGCGGGCGCGATATTCCTCGACCGTCAGCGTCGTGATGTCGCCCATGCCGCGCTGATCCAGATTGCCATGGGTGGCGTGATGGATCGCGTGAGACCGACGCCAGTAGTCATGCGGGGTGAGCGTGAACACGCCGAGGACGCGGCCAACCCAGTCATTGACGCCACGGCGGCGGAAAAACGCGCCATGGCTGCAGTCATGCTGGATCAGGAACAGGCGCACCAGGAAGCCGGCGGCGGGGACCGCCAGCAGCAGTGACAGCCACCAGAAGCCCTGCTGCACCAGAAACCACATCGCGCCCCAGAGGGCGACCAGCGGCAAGGCAGTGATCAGGATTTCAGCGACGCTGCGCGTTTCATTCGGCTCGCGGAACCGGCCAAGAATCTTCGGCCAGACACGCGCTTCCGAAGCGCGGGCGGATAAATGCACATCGTTTTTGTGGGTCATGGGCGGTCACCTTACACGAAAGCCGCCGCCGACGTTCATGCTAAATGGCGTGCAGCGGTCATGTTCGAGCGTGCGGGGCGCTGACGGCTTCCGCCACGACAGCGTTATCAAGCACATGGCCGGCTTCCGCTGCGGCAATATTCCGCAGCGTGGTTTCGCTGATCGCCGCCAGCGCTTCGGCCGTGAGGAAGGCCTGATGGCCGGTCACCAGAACATTGGGGAATGTTAGCAGGCGCTGGAAGACGTCGTCGTGGATGATCTCGTTGGACAGGTCCTCGAAGAACAGGTCTGCCTCCTGCTCGTAGACGTCGAGCGCGACGCCGCCGACCTTTCCGCCCTTCAACCCCTCCACCAGCGCCTCGGCGTCGATCAGGGCGCCGCGGCTGGTGTTGATCAGGAGAAACCCAGCCTTGGCCCGCTCGATCGTGGCGGCGTTGACGAGGTGATGTGTCTGCGGCGTCAGGGGACAATGCAGGCTGACGATGTCGGCCGCCGCCATCAAATCGTCGAGCGGTCCATATTCGATGCCGATGCCGACCAGCTCCGGATCCTGCCACTGGTCATGCGCCAACACCCGGCAGCCGAAGCCGAGCTTCAGGCATCGCGCGACCAGCGCCCCAATGCGCCCCGTGCCGACGATGCCGACCGTCTTGCCGAACAGGTCATTGCCGATCAGACCATCGAGGGCAAAATTGTTGTCTCGGACGCGGGCCCAGGCGCGCGGGATGCGGCGATCGAGCGCCAGCAGCAACGCCACGGTGAACTCCGCCACCGCGTGTGGCGAATAGGCGGGGACGCGTACGACATCGATGCCGAGCTCGGCCGCCGCATGCAGGTCGACATTGTTGAAGCCCGCGCAGCGCAGCGCCACAAGCCGCGTGCCGGTGGCGGCAAGCTGCGTCAGCAGCGGCCGGTCGAGCGTGTCGTTGACGAAGACGCAGACCGCCGGGAATCCGTCCGCCAGCGGCGCGGTAGAAAGATCGAGCTTGGGCTCCAGGAAAACGAGATCATGCCCGAAGGCGGCGTTCGCCCCGGAGAGATACTGCCGGTCGTACGGCTTAGTGCTGAAGACGGCGACCCGCATGGTTCACTCCTGCTCGGCAAATTCGCCGAAGAGCTTGAGCCCTTCGATCCATGTCGCGCCGTCCTCCTTGACGACGACGCGCGGCGCAACGCCCGCTTCTAGCTCCAGCGCATCGGCCAGCGCCTGCGAATGCGTGACCACCCACACCTGCGTCCGCTCGGCAGCGCGGGCGATCAGCCGCGCCAGCGGCAGGGTCAGGTCAGGATGCAGGCTCGTCTCCGGCTCGTTGAGCGCGATGAAGCCCGGCAGACGATAGCCCGAAAGGGCTGCGACAAGGCAGAGGAAGTGGAGCGTGCCGTCGGAAAGCTCATGCGCACCGAGCGGGCGCGGCAGGTCCGGAAACTTCAGCCCGATCGAAACGGTGCCCTTGCCGAACTCGGTGACCAGCGAAGCGCCCGGAAAGGCATCCTCGATTGCCGCCTCGATCTCCGGCGCTTCGTCGCGGATCACGATCACGCTCGCCAAAGCCGCAGCCAGATCATAGCCGTCCGAGGAGAGCGTCGGGGTGGTGATGGCGAGCGCAGGCTGGCGGATCGGCGAGGTCTTGTCGGTGCGAAAGTCGTGATAGAAGCGCCAGTCGAGAAGCGCTCGCCGCACGAGATCCAGCTCGGTGAAGCGGCCCTGGTCGCGAAAGCCGGATAGTGCCGTCTCGGACGGCACGAGGGCCTCCTCATAGGTCTGTCGCCGGCCGTCTTCATCGCGCAGCCAGGCGCTCGGTCCCTGCCGCTTCATCATCGTCACGGCCTTGCCGCGGACGCGGTGCACCAGTTCCTCGGCCTTGACCATCGGCTCCGTACCCGTCAGCGCCGCCTGGTCGATCGGCGCCGGCAGCCCGATCTCGATCGAATAGGCGTATTCGCCGAACTCGGCGCCGAGCTTCAGCCGCACCGGTCCCTTGGCGCGGGGCCCGGCCCAGAGGACGGATTCAAACCCGCCCTCCTCCGCGATCTCGCGCGTGATCGTGCCCCGCGCCGCGGCGGCCAGCAATTCCAGCGAGCGGTAGAGATTGGTCTTGCCGACGCCATTGCGGCCGACAAGCACGGTCAGCGGCTCGACCGGAACCTGGATGCGCCGGATCGAGCGATAGAGCTCGGCCGAGACGGATGTCAGGCGTAGCGGCAAGACCAGCCCCGTGATTGGCAGTTCGGGATCACGGGCAGCCGGAACGACTGCCCGTCAATTCACGCGATCAGAATACGACGACGCTGCGGATCGACTTGCCTTCATGCATCAGGTCGAAGGCGGTGTTGATCTCTTCGAGCGGCATGGTGTGGGTGATCAGGTCGTCGATGTTGATCTTGCCCTCCATGTACCAGTCGACAATTTTCGGCACGTCGGTGCGGCCGCGCGCGCCGCCGAAGGCCGAGCCCTTCCAGACGCGGCCGGTGACGAGCTGGAACGGACGGGTCGAGATCTCGGCGCCCGAGGGGGCAACGCCGATGACGATGCTCTCGCCCCAGCCGCGATGGCAGCATTCCAGCGCCTGGCGCATGGTGTGGACGTTGCCGATGCACTCGAAGGAGAAATCGGCGCCGCCGCCGGTCAGGTCCACGATCGCCTGCACGACCTTGTCGCGGCCGACCTCGTCCGGATTGACGAAGTGCGTCATGCCGAACTTCTTGGCCATCGCGACCTTGGAGGGATTCAGATCGACGCCGATGATCTTGTCGGCACCGACCATGCGGGCCGCCTGGATCACGTTGAGGCCGATGCCGCCGAGCCCGAACACGACGACATTGGCGCCCGGCCAGACCTTGGCGGTGTGGATGACGGCGCCGACGCCCGTGGTCACGCCGCAGCCGATATAGCAGATCTTGTCAAAGGGCGCGTCTTCGCGAACCTTGGCGACCGCGATCTCCGGCAGCACGGTGAAGTTCGAGAAGGTCGACGTGCCCATGTAGTGGAACACGGTCTCGTTCGAGCAGGAGAAGCGCGAGGTCGAATCGGGCATGAGGCCCTGGCCCTGCGTCGAACGGATCGCCGTGCAGAGGTTGGAGCGCTGCGACAGACAGGTTTTGCACTGGCGGCATTCCGGCGTGTAGAGCGGAATGACGTGATCGCCGGGGCGCACCGACCTGACGCCGGCGCCGACCTCGCGGACGATGCCCGCGCCCTCATGGCCGAGGATCGCCGGGAACTTGCCCTCCGAATCGAGGCCGGACAGGGTGTAGGCGTCGGTGTGGCAAACGCCGGTCGCCATGATCTCGACCAGCACTTCGCCGGCGCGGGGGCCGTCGAGGTTGATTGTCTCGATCGTCAGCGGCTTGTTGGCTTCCCAGGCGACGGCGGCACGGGTCTGCATTGGGGCGTTCCTCTCTTCGGGCCGCAAGCGGCCTTTCCACATGGGCTCGGCCGCTTATACGCCAGCCGCGCCGCGATAAAAAACCCTGTTGGTCATGCATCCCGCGATGAGCCCGGTGAAGAGGCGCCGTGGCGGATCCATGCTAGCGTTACGGAAGGTATGGGAGGCGACCATGGACGACCCGGTGGAGCGCAGACAGAGTGTTGCCGCGGAGGCGCCGCGGGCCATCGTGGCTTCGTTCCAAAACCGGCTGGCGCAGCGGCCGGGCTACCCCTGGTATATCGTCGGCGTCACCTGCATCGGCAGCTTTATGGGCCAGTTCGACGCCAGCGTCGTGCAACTGGCGCTGCCGCATCTCGCCGAAATCTTCCACGTTCGCGAGACGGTGACGAGTTGGGTCGCCCTCGCCTATCTGCTCAGCTTCTCGGCCTCGCTGCCGATTTTCGGATGGCTCTGCGAACAGTATGGCCGCAAGCCGCTCTATCTGTTGGGCATGGCGGCGTTTCTGGTCGCCTCGGTGCTGTGCAGCCTTGCGACCAGCCTGCCGCAACTGATCGGCTTCCGCGTCCTGCAGGGCCTTGGCGGCGCGCTGCTCGGCGCCAATTCGATTTCGATCCTGGTCCGCGCCTCCGGCAAGGAAAGACGCGGCCGTGCCATGGGCATCTTCTCGGCGGCGCAGGCGGTCGGCGTCAGCCTCGGACCGATCGTCGGCGGCCTGCTGATCGGCTCGTTCGGCTGGCGCTCGATCTTCTGGGTGACGGCGCCAATCGGGGTCATCGGCGTGCTGCTCGGCTGGCTGATCCTGCCGCGCGACGAAGGCAAGGGCGGCGGCGGGCGCTTCGACTGGCGCGGCGCCCTGCTACTGCCTCCCGCCCTCCTCTGCATCGTCCTGGCGCTCAGCCAGGCCGCCGACTGGGGCATCGCCTCGACGGCGTTCATCGGCATGGGCGTGGCGGGCATCGTGCTGCTCGCGCTGTTCATCCTGTACGAGCGGCGGACCGATTCGCCCCTGGTCGACCTGAAGCTGTTCCAGTCGGAAGCCTTCTCGCTCGGCATTCTCGCCGTGCTCCTCAGCTACGCCATGCTCTACGGCATGTTCTACCTGATCTCCTTCGCGCTGGTTCGCGGCTTCCACGACGCCCCGGAAGTGGCCGGACTGCGCCTCGCGGCGATCCCGATCGCGATTGGCATCGCAGCCCCGATCGCCGGCTCCTTCGTCAACCGGCTCGGCGCAACCACGCTCAGCCTCGCCGGCATGGCGATCTGCGGCGTTGCCTTGCTGGCGCTGTCGCTGGTGGCGCTCGAGCCCTCGCCCTCCCGCCTGTTCGGTATCCTGGCCCTCGCGGCGTTTGGCGCCGGCCTCGGCATGTTCATGGCGCCGAACAACAGCGCCACCATGGGCGCCGCGCCACGGGCACTGTCCGGCGAGGCCGGCGCCATGCTCAACCTGGCAAGGATGCTGGGCGTCAGCCTCGGCGTCGCCAGCGCCGCCTCCATGCTGGCCTGGCGGATGAGCGTCATCCAGGACGCCCGGACCGACGACGTCATCTTCTACGGCCACCCGATCCTCGGCGCGGTCGAAGCGAGTTTTGTCCTGCTCTTCGCCTTTGCCTTGATCGCGACCCTCTGCACGCTGAAACGCAGGCGGCTATCCAGCGAGGACAGCGCGCCGCTCCGTTCCGGCGACAAAGCCTGACGCCCGCCGGGTTGCGCGGGCGTCGCCGGACCCGCTATCCACGGATGCAGAGCTTCCTCCAGAAGGGTTTTCATCCGTGTCGAAAAAGATCTATCTCGCCGGGCCCGAAGTCTTTCTCGTCAATGCCCGCGATATCCTCGATCGGAAGGCCGCCCTCACCCGGGCCGCCGGGTTTACGCCGATCTCGCCCGGTGACTTGGATATCCCGCCGACGGATACCAAGAAGGGATTCGGCCTGGCGATCAGCGAGATCGACGAACAGATGATGCTGGAAGCGGACGCCATCATCGCGAACCTGACGCCGTTTCGCGGCATAGCGGCCGATACCGGCACGACGTTCGAACTCGGCTTCATGTGCGGGCTCGGCAAGCCGGTCTTGGCCTATACCAACGTCGCCGCCAACCATTTTGCCCGCGTGCTCGACTATTACCAAGGCGCGGTCGTCAAGGGCGCTGACGGCCACAAGCGCGGGCCGGATGGGCTCTCGGTCGAGGATTTCGAGATGATCGACAATCTGATGCTGCACGGCGGCATCGAACGGCGGGGCGGCGCGGTCGTGGTCGGCAATGCCGACCCGGCCGCGCTCTATACCGATCTCGCCGCCTTCGAGGCCTGTCTCGCCATTGCGGTCGAAAAGCTGCGCTAAGGCGATCCGCCCCTCACGGCCGATCAGGCCTTGGGCGGGGAAACCGCCTGGGCATTCTCCTGGAAGACCGGCAGGGCCTCGCACTCGGCCGAAAGCGCCTCGAGGCGCGGCCAGTGCTTGTTGCCCAGCAGGCCCGGATGCGCCTCGTTGGTGAAGCGCAGCGCGCAGGCGACGGCGATGTCGGCATGGCCGATGCGGTCGCCGAACCACCAGGCCGACGGCCGGCTAGCGCGATCCGCCTCCAGCGCGTCGAGCACGCCGGCGATCTGCGTCTTGCAGCGCTCGACCCAGACTTCCGACCGATCCTTGCGCAGCACAGCCTCGTAGACGAGGCTGACCGCCTTGTCGGCAAGGCCGGTCGCCAGCGCGCAGATCTTCAGGGCGCGCCGCCGCTCCGGTCCGAACGGCGCGATCATCGCCTTCTCCTCGCCGGCCAGTTCATCGAGATAATCGAGAATGGCGGCGCTCTCGATCACCACCTCGCCATCGTCGAGCACCAGGGTCGGAACGCGCGTCAGCGGGTTATAGGGGGCGATCTTTGTGGCATCGCCGAACACCGACCAGGGCCGGTGCTCGAAGGCGATGCCGTAGAGATGCATGGCGATCGCGACGCGACGGACGAAGGGCGAATCATACTGGCCGATGAGGATCAAGGCGGGGCTCCTGAGGTTTGCCCCAGCATGCAACGAGCCGGGAGGGATTGGGAAGAGGATCCGCGCCAGTCGCAAGCGGTCCCCGCCTAACCGCCGCCGCGCTCCTTGCGGAGCTTTGCCCAATAATCCATGCGCTTGCGGATATCGCGCTCGAAGCCGCGCTCGACGGGTTCGTAGAAATTCTGCCGGCCGAGCGCCGTCGGGAAATAGTCCTGGCCTGAAAAGGCGTCCGGCTCGTCGTGGTCGTAGCGATAGCCGGCGTTGTAGCCCTCGTCCTTCATCAGCTTGGTCGGAGCGTTCAGGATGTGCTTGGGCGGCAGCAGCGAACCGCCCTGCTTGGCCGCCTGCGTGGCCGCCTTGAAGGCCATGTACACCGCATTCGATTTGGGCGCCGTGGCGAGATAGACGGCGGCCTGCGCGAAGGCGAGTTCGCCTTCCGGGCTGCCCAGATAATCATAGGCGTCCTTGGCCGCATTGGCGACGACGAGCGCCTGGGGATCGGCAAGGCCGATATCCTCGACCGCCATCCGCACCAGCCGTCGTCCGAGATAGAGCGGATCCTCGCCGGCATCGAACATGCGGGCAAGGTAATAGAGCGCGGCGTCGGGATCGGAGCCGCGCACCGACTTATGCAGGGCGGAGATCAGATTGTAGTGGCCGTCCTGGCCCTTGTCGTAGATCGGCGCCCGGCGCTGGACGATCTCCTGCAAGCCCTTGGCGTCGAAGATCTCGCCGGGTTTTGCGGCGCGCCAGACTTCCTCCGACAGGGTCAACGAGGCACGGCCATCGCCATCCGCCATCCGGATCAGCACTTCGCGCGCTTCCTCGTCGAGCGGCAGCGGCTTGCCTTCGACCGCTTCAGCGCGGGCCAGCAGTTTGGCGATCGATTCCGGCCCGTGCGAATGGAAAACCAGCACGCGGGCCCGCGACAGAAGCGCGGCGTTGAGCTCGAAGGACGGGTTCTCGGTCGTCGCGCCGACCAGCGTGACAGTCCCGTCCTCCATCACCGGCAGGAAGCTGTCCTGCTGGGCGCGGTTGAAGCGGTGGATCTCGTCGACGAAGAGCAGCGTGCCCTTGCCGATCTGCCGCCGCGCACGGGCCTGTTCGAACACCTTCTTCAGGTCCGCCACGCCGGAGAAGACGGCCGAGACCTGCTCGAAATGCAGCTCCGTCTCGTTGGCGAGCAGTCGCGCCACCGTGGTCTTTCCGGTGCCGGGCGGGCCCCAGAAAATCATCGAGCCGAGCGAACCCGAATTCAGCATGCGCGACAGTGCGCCATCGACGCCGACGAGATGATCCTGGCCGACCACGTCGGCCAGCCGTTCGGGGCGAAGCCGATCGGCCAGCGGCCGCGGCGCGGCCCTCTCCATCCCGGCTGCCTCGAACAGATTGCTCATCTCAAATGTCCAAACCCGATCACCGACCGACCTGCGTGCGGATCAGACGACCGCCGCGCTCGATGACCAGCCTATAGCGCGAAGCCCTCTGCGCCGCGACATCGGCGAGATCCTTGGTCGATGCGATCTTTACGCCGTTCGATTCGACGATGATGTCGCCTGCGCGGAAGCCGACGCCTTCGGCAGGCGATCCGCTCTCGACCGATTGTATCAGAACGCCATTGTCGCGCTTGCCGGCATAACCGAGTTCCTCGATCACGGCCGGCGAGAGATTGACGACCGTCGCGCCGGAGAAGGGCGATACGCCATCGATCGTGCGGCGGTCGCGCGGCGTCGTTTCCGGCGCGGCGATGAGCGCCAGTTCCGCGGCAACGGTCTTGCCGCCCCGGATATAGGCGAGCTTCACCGTGGCATCGACGCCCTTGGTGGCGAGGCGGTAGTTGAGCCCGTTCGGATCATCCACTTCCACGCCATCGACGCTGATGACGAGATCGCCCGATCGCAGCCCCGCCTTCGCGGCCGGACCATTCGCCGCGACGTCGGTGACAAGCGCGCCGCGCGGACGGCCAATGCCGAGCCCGTCGGCAATCTCCGGCGTCACCTGCTGCAGGTTGGCGCCGAGCCAGGGCAGCATGAGCTTGCCGTCCTTCAGCGCGGACTGAACAACCACGCGTACCATATTGGAAGGAATCGCGAATCCGATGCCGATCGAACCGCCGCTGCGCGAATAGATCGCCGTGTTGATGCCGACCAGCTTGCCATCCATATCGACGAGCGCGCCGCCGGAATTGCCCGGGTTGATGGCCGCATCGGTCTGCACGAAGAACTGATAGTCGGACGCGCCGATCTGCGTGCGCGCCAGCGCCGAGACGATGCCGCTGGTCACCGTCTGACCGACGCCGAAGGGGTCGCCGATGGCCAGCACGAGATCGCCGACCTCCAGCGCGTCCGAATCGGCATAGGAAACGATCGGATATTGCCCGTCGCCGCCCTTGAGCCGCAGAACCGCCAGATCCATCCGCTCGTCCTTCAGCACGACCTCGGCCTCCAGCTCCCGCTTGTCGGAGAGCGCGACCTTGACCTCGTCGGCATTGGCGATGACGTGATAATTGGTCACGACGATGCCCGAGGGATCGACGATGACACCGGAGCCCAGCGACTGCTGGACGCGCTTGCGCGGCGCATTGTTCATCTCGCCGCCAAAAAACCGGCGAAAGAACGGATCATCCATGAAGGGCGAGGCGCGCTGCTGGACGACGCGCGAGGCATAGACGTTGACGACCGCCGGCGAGACCCGCTTGACGATCGGCGAGAAGGAATAGCGGAGCGCCGCCTCCGACTGGGGTACCGTGCGTTCTGCCGCCGTCGCCGTGCCGCAAAGCAACGCTCCGGCCAAACCAACTGCAACCGCAATTCCAAACCGCATGGAGAGAGCCTTTCTGACAGGATTCCTTCGTGAACAATGCTACACGAAATGCGGCACCGCAGTGGCCTTGGCCGGGCGCCTCGCCTCCCTGGTCCGCGATCGAATCCACAGGCCGTTGTCGATACGGCCTGTTCAACCGCCACAGGCTCGCCCAGACTTCATGCCACTCACGGTCGGATATAGAGTCCTGCCGGCCGGGCGACTCTTGGCGTCGGGCCCGAGATCTGGATAATCCAGCCGGGACGAAGGGATCAGAATGCTCTGGATCGCACTGTTCATCGTAGGTCTGCTGGGTCTCCTGGCCGGGCTGGTTCCCCTGCTTCTCAATGGGTTGAGCCGCACGAATTTCGCCGGAATCGCTGTCGGCACGGTGCTGCTGGTGGCGGGCGCCGCCGGCGTGATCATGAAGCCGTCCCTACCGGTCACCATGCCGCACATCGCGATCCTCGAGCCCGCCGCTCCCGAGATTGCGCCGGAAACGCAGATCGTGCCGCCCTCCGAATCAGCCCCGGCCGCCGCATCCGAGCCCGCCACGCCGCCCCCCAATGTGCGGGTGGTCGAGCCGGTCGAGGTCCCGGGTCCATCCAACAAGGATGAATCGCAGCTCGAACCGACGCCCCTGCCCGATCCGGTTCCCGTGACGACGACGGTCATTCCAGGCGCCGAGCCGGACCCAATCACCGGCCAGCCTCCGGCCCAGAGTGCGGCAGCCACGCCGACGGCGAGCCCGGCCGAGGAAGCCGCGGCCGTTCTCGGCCTGCTGGCCCCGCAGCAGCCGAAGGACCAGGCGGCCTTTACCCAGGCCGTGGACTCGGCGCGGGAGGCCTTCGACAAGGCCGATGACACGCAGCGCGATGCGATCCAGCCCCAGCGCGCCGCCGCGATCTGCAAGGCGCTGCCGAAGCCCGAAGTGAAGGGCTGGGTCGGCAAGATCCAGTCGATGGAAGCGGATTCCGGCAAGCGCATGACCGTCACCATGGCCCTGCCCGACGGCACGCTGGTGAAGACCTGGAACAACGCGATGTCCGACATGGAGGACCAGACCCTGGTCCCGGCCGGATCCGCCGTCGCGCAGAGCCTCGGCAAGCTGAAGACCGGCGACACGGTCCGCTTCTCCGGCACCTTCTTCGCCGACGAGCCGGACTGCTATCGCTCCAGCCGCCTCTCACTGACGCAATCCATGATGGAGCCCAGCTTCCTGTTCCGTTTCACGGCGGTGGAGAAGCTGTAGCGCCTGCCGGACGCCGTCGATTGGCGCCTCACCTTGTGCGCTGAGCAGAGGGCCGCAGATCTGGTCGGCGGCCGCAGTTGTCCAAGGCGTAGCGAGCCCCTCACCCCAGCCCACTGCCGCAAGCGGGAGAGGGAGCGCGTTGTGCCACCGGGGCACCTGAGCCAAAGGTCCGGAGAGTGATCGCAGCTTTGGGCCTCAGCCATAGGGCGGGAGCCGCTAAGCCGCCGACACGCCGCCCGAAAGCCCTCGCCCGCTTGTGGGAGAGGGTTGGGTGAGGGTCTTGCTTCTCTGTGGCGGGATTTCTCACCCTGCCCCGACGACCAGAGCTGTGTCCACCACGACAAAGCGGTCACTAAGGCGATGCAACGTGCTCCCAACCCCCGTTCGTCATGGCCGCCGCGGCAGCGAACCGTCACCGCAAGATATCGACCGCACCAGTCCAAGCGCCCCCTGCCCGGCAGCGAAAACCCCAAACGAAAAAGGGCGACCCGAAGGCCGCCCTGATCCAAACCCGAATTGCGAGCAGCTTACGCTGCGACGCCTTCCGAAGCCGCTTCTTCAGCCGCTGCGCGGGCGCGGTCCGAAGCGCCCTTGGCGTCGACGTCGCGCTCGACGAACTCGATGACGGCGACCGGGGCGTTATCGCCATGACGGAAGCCGGCCTTCAGAACGCGAAGGTAGCCACCCTGGCGCTCCTGGTAGCGCGGGCCGAGCGTGTCGAACAGCTTCTTGGCTGCCTCGACGTCGCGCAGCTGCGCAATGGCCTGGCGGCGGGCATGCAGGTCGCCGCGCTTGCCGAGCGTGACCAGCTTCTCGACGATCGGACGCAGGTCCTTCGCCTTCGGCAGGGTGGTGACGATCTGCTCGTGCGTGATCAGCGCTACAGCCATGTTCGCGAACATCGCCTTGCGGTGGCTCGCGGTACGGCTGAACTTGCGACCGGAATTACCGTGGCGCATGGCTCTCTCCTCAGTTTATCGACCGGCGGCTCACGCCGTGGGTGCTGTCTTAGTAATGATCTTCGTAACGCTTGGCGAGTTCTTCGATGTTCTCCGGCGGCCAGTTCGTGACCTCCATGCCGAGATGGAGACCCATCTGGGCGAGAACTTCCTTGATCTCGTTGAGCGACTTGCGACCGAAATTCGGCGTCCGCAGCATCTCTGCCTCGGTCTTCTGAATCAGGTCGCCAATATAGACGATATTGTCGTTCTTCAGGCAATTGGCCGAACGGACGGAAAGTTCCAGTTCGTCCACCTTCTTCAGAAGCGACGGGTTGAAGGCCAGCTCCGGAATGGCTTCCGAGACGGTTTCCTTCTGCGGCTCTTCAAAGTTGACGAAGATCGACAGCTGGTCCTGAACGATGCGGGCGGCGTAAGCCACTGCGTCGTCGGGACGGAGCGAACCATCGGTCTCGACCGTAAGCGTGAGCTTGTCATAGTCGAGAACCTGGCCCTCGCGGGTGTTCTCGACGCGGTACGAGACCTTCTTGACCGGCGAATAGATGCTGTCGACGGGGATCAGCCCGATCGGAGCGTCTTCCGCGCGGTTGCGGTCGGCAGCGACATAGCCCTTGCCGGTATTGACCGTGAACTCCATGCGGATCTCGGCGCCGTCGTCCAGCGTGCAGAGAACCAGCTCGGGGTTCAGGACCTCGATGTCGCCGACGGTCTGGATGTCGCCAGCGGTGACGACGCCCGGTCCGGTCTTGCGAACCACCATGCGCTTCGGGCCTTCGCCCTGCATGCGGATGGAGATTTCCTTGATGTTCAGGATGATGTCGGTGACATCTTCCCGCACGCCGGCAATGGAGGAGAACTCATGCAGCACGCCGTCGATCTGGACGGCGGTAACCGCAGCGCCCTGGAGCGACGAAAGCAGCACGCGGCGCAGCGCATTGCCGAGCGTCAGACCAAAGCCGCGCTCAAGAGGTTCTGCCACAACGGTAGCAAGACGCTTGGGATCGGATCCCGGCGTCACCTCGAGCTTGTTCGGCTTGATCAGCTCTTGCCAATTCTTATGGATCACGACCGTATCCTTTCGATCTCGAACGCCGCCCGACGGTTCGGGTAGCGTGGCGCTCCGGCTAAGGGCGGAGCGCCGAATGCCGATACGCAGTGAAGACGGCGCCCACCGAGGACGCCGTCCGAGGCTTTAGACGCGGCGACGCTTACGCGGCCGGCAGCCATTGTGCGCGATCGGCGTCACATCACGGATCGAGGTGATGGTGAAGCCAGCAGCCTGGAGAGCCCGGAGAGCCGACTCACGACCCGAACCCGGACCGGTCACTTCGACTTCGAGGGTCTTCATGCCGTGTTCAGCAGCCTTGCGGCTCGCGTCTTCAGCAGCCATCTGCGCTGCATACGGGGTCGACTTGCGCGAACCCTTGAAGCCCATCATGCCAGCCGACGACCAGGAAATCGCATTTCCCTGTGCATCGGTGATGGTGATCATCGTGTTGTTGAACGTCGAGCTCACATGCGCAACGCCCGAGGAGATGTTCTTCCGCTCGCGGCGACGTACGCGCGTTGTGTCCTTGGCCATTCTCTATCCTTACGTTCGATCTCGACACCGCCGTAACACCGGCGGCTCCACCGGGGGCCTAGCGCCCCGAATTCTGAATTACTTCTTCTTGCCGGCGATCGGCTTAGCCGGACCCTTGCGGGTGCGCGCATTGGTATGCGTGCGCTGGCCGCGAACCGGAAGACCACGGCGGTGACGCAGGCCGCGGTAGCAGCCGAGGTCCATGAGCCGCTTGATGTTCATCGCGACTTCGCGACGCAGATCGCCTTCCACGACGTAGTCGCGGTCGATCGCTTCGCGGATCGCCAGAACTTCGGCGTCGGAAAGCTCGTTGACGCGACGCTCGGGAGCGATGTTCGTCTTCGTGATGATGTCCAGCGCGTTCTTCGCGCCGATCCCGTGAATGTACTGAAGCGCGATGACAACGCGCTTGTTCGTCGGGATGTTTACGCCTGCGATACGGGCCAATGCCGTCTCCATCTCCAGCCAACGGAACATTCCGTCGGCGCCGCAAAATCCCGCGTCCGGTGGAGGCCGGCTCGTGCGGGCATTCTCTTGCGCAAACAAGCAATGTCGTCCCCTGAAATATCAGGGAACGCCAAGACCCGTTTGCAGCAGGTCGCGAGCCTTATCGACTCTCGACCTGTTCGTCAAGCCTATCCAGCGTGCTTGCGATCTCCGAGGAAACCTCGTCAATCGAACGCATGCCGTCTATCTCGATCAAACGGCCGCCTGCCCGGTAATAGGGCGAGATGACCGCGGTATCCCGGTTGTAGGCGGCGAGCCGGGTCTTGAAGACATCCGGATCGTCGTCCTTGCGGACCGGCTCACCGCGAGCGCGCGTTTCGTCGGCGCGCTTGGTGATTCGGTCCGTTAGCTTGGATTGGTCGACCTTGAGTTCGACCACGGCATCGAGCTTGACGCCCTTGCTCGCCAGCATCTTCTCAAGCGCGTCCGCCTGGGCAATCGTCCGGGGAAAGCCGTCGAGGATGAAACCCTTGCGGGCATCGGCTTCCTCGATCCGCTCCGCCACGATCCCGACGACGACATCGTCGGGAACGAGATTGCCGGCGTCCATGATCGCCTTGGCCTGCAGGCCGATCGGCGTTCCGGCAGCGACGGCGGCCCGCAGCATGTCCCCGGTGGACAGCTGCGGAATTCCGTAACGCTTCACAAGACGAGCCGACTGCGTGCCCTTACCCGCTCCTGGTGGTCCGAGCAGGATCAGTCTCATCGCCTCTTCCCCCGGAGCTTGGACTTCTTGACCAGGCCCTCATACTGATGCGCCAACAGATGGCCCTGGACCTGCGACACCGTGTCCATCGTCACGTTGACGACGATCAGCAGCGACGTACCACCGAAATAGAAGGGTACGTGGGTAGCCGAAATCAGGGCCTCAGGCAGCAGACAGACGATGACCAGATAGACAGCGCCCAGAAGGGTGATGCGCGTCAAGACATAGTCGATGTATTCCGCCGTCCTCTGGCCCGGACGGATGCCCGGAATGAAGCCGCCATGCTTCTTCAGATTGTCGGCCGTATCCGTCGGATTGAACACGATCGCCGTATAGAAGAAGGCGAAGAACATGATCATCGCAGCGTACAGCAGCATGTAGAGCACGGTGCCGTGGCCAAGCAGCGCAACCGTCGAGGTCAGCCAGCCAGGCGCACCGCTGGAGGCGGTGAAGTTGGCGATGGTTGCCGGCAGCAGCAGCAGCGAGGACGCGAAGATCGGCGGGATCACGCCCGACGTGTTCAGCTTCAGCGGCAGATGCGACGACTCACCCTGGAACATCCGGTTGCCAACCTGGCGCTTCGGATACTGGATGATGAGGCGGCGCTGGGCGCGCTCCATGAACACGATGAAGGCGATCGCGACGACGGCGACGACGGCAACGGCCAGGATGACCCAGGTCGGCAGTGCGCCCTGACGGCCAAGCTCGAGCATACCGATCAGGGCATGCGGCAGGTTGGCGACGATGCCGGCGAAGATGATCAGCGAAATACCGTTGCCGATACCGCGCGACGTGATCTGCTCACCGATCCACATCAGGAACATCGTGCCGCCGGTCAGGGTGATGACCGTGGCGATCCGGAAGAACATGCCGGGATCGATGACGATGTTGGTTCCGCCTTCGAGACCGACGGCGATGCCGTAGGCCTGCACGATGGCCAGAGCCACCGTCCCGTACCGAGTGTACTGGTTGATGACCTTGCGACCCGCCTCCCCTTCCTTCTTCAAGGCTTCGAGGGAGGGCACGATCGACGTCATCAGCTGGATGATGATCGACGCGGAGATGTACGGCATGATGCCGAGCGCAAAGATCGCCATGCGTCCGACGGCACCGCCGGAGAACATGTTGAACAGGCCCAGGATGCCGGACTGCTGATTGTTGAAGGCGCTTGCCAGCGCTTCCGGATTGATGCCGGGAAGCGGGATATAGGTGCCGAGCCGATAGACGAGCAGCGCACCCAGTGTGAACCAGATGCGCTTCTTCAGAGCCTCGGCTTTGGCGAAGGCGCCAAAATTGAGATTGGCCGCCAGTTGTTCAGCCGCTGATGCCATTCGCCGCTCCGTTCGGGCCCGGAAACCGGGCCCCAATGCCCCTACCGGGCATCAAGTGGTCTCTCGGAGGCGCCACGACAAGCGGCGGCGCCCCTCCCCGAACGACGCAGTTATTCTGCGTCCGTCTTTTCAGCCTTGACGGCGAGGAGCTTGACGGAACCGCCAGCCTTCTCGACCGCTTCGATAGCGGGCTTGGAAGCGCCTGCGATCTCGAAGTTGACAGCGACCTTGAGCTCGCCAACGCCCAGCAGACGAACACCGTCCTGGACGCGACGCAGCACGCCGGCTTCCTTCAGCGCTTCGACCGTCACCGGCTTCGTCGCATCGAGCTTGCCCGCATCGATCGCCGTCTGGACACGGCCGAGGGAGACCTCGTTGTAGTCCTTGGCGAAAATGTTGGTGAAGCCGCGCTTCGGCAGACGCCGATGCAGCGGCATCTGGCCGCCTTCAAAGCCCTTGATCGCCACACCCGTGCGCGACTTCTGGCCCTTGACGCCGCGACCACCGGTCTTGCCCTTGCCGGAACCGATACCGCGTCCAACGCGCATACGGTCCTTGCTGGAACCCGGGTTGTCGTTGATCTCGTTGAGCTTCATCGAACTGGTCCTTCTGGGCTCACGCCTCGTCCACAACGCGGACGAGGTGAGCCACCTTGGCGATCATGCCGCGAACCGCAGGAGTGTCCTGCAGCGTCGAACGGCGACGGATCTTGTTGAGGCCGAGGCCGATCAGCGTTGCACGCTGGTCGGCCGGGCGGCGGATCGGGCTGCCGGTCTGCTCGACGGTAACCGTCTGGGCGGCGCCTTCAGATTTCTTGGCCATTGGTCAAATCCTCGAATTCAATCGGGCGCTCACGCCTCGGCGGAAGCTTCGGCTTCGCCGCCGCGACGGGCCTGCAGTGCCGACACCTTGATGCCGCGACGAGCCGCGACCGAACGCGGGCTGTCTTCTGCACTCAGTGCCGCGAACGTAGCACGCACCATGTTGTACGGGTTCGACGAACCCATCGACTTGGCGACGACGTCCTGGACACCGAGGGTCTCGAACACGGCGCGCATCGGACCACCGGCGATGATGCCGGTACCCGGCGCTGCGGCGCGCAGGAAGACCTTGCCGGCGCCATGGCGACCGAACACGTCATGATGAAGCGTACGTCCCTCGCGGAGCGGAACCCGAACCAGGCTGCGCTTTGCGGCTTCCGTCGCCTTGCGGATTGCTTCCGGCACTTCACGTGCCTTGCCGTGGCCGAAACCGACCCGGCCCTTCTGGTCGCCGACGACGACGAGGGCTGCGAAGCCGAAACGCCGTCCGCCCTTCACCACCTTCGCGACGCGATTGATGTGAACGAGCTTGTCGACGAATTCGCTGTCGCGCTCTTCCCGCTGCTCTCTGGCCATCGAAAGATCCAATCGTCCTGTGTTACGTGATGACGCGCCTCAGCGCATCAGAAGTCCAGACCGCCCTCGCGAGCGCCATCAGCCAGCGCCTTGACGCGGCCATGAAAGAGATACGCACCGCGGTCGAACACGACCTGGCTCACGCCAGCAGCCTTGGCACGCTCGGCGACGAGCTTGCCAACCGCTTCGGCGGCCGCCTTGTCGGCACCCGTCTTCAGCGCGCCGCGCAGATCCTTCTCGAGCGACGAAGCCGCGGCGAGGGTACGCCCCTCGGCATCGTCGATGATCTGGGCATAGATATGCTCCGACGAGCGATACACGCTGAGCCGGGGACGTCCGTTCGCAACCTTGCGGAGCGCCCGGCGGACGCGCGCAGCGCGACGGTCCTGCAGATTATTTGCCATGACGGGCTCCGTTTACTTCTTCTTGCCTTCCTTGCGGAAGATCGTTTCGGTGGCGTACTTGACGCCCTTGCCCTTGTAAGGCTCGGGGCTGCGATATTCGCGAATCTCGGCCGCGACCTGGCCGACGCGCTGCTTGTCCATACCCGAAACGATGATCTCGACCGGGCGCGGCGTCACAATCGTGATGCCTTCCGGGATCGCATAGACCACGTCGTGGCTGTAGCCAAGAGCGAGCTGCAGGTTCGAGCCCTGAACGGCAGCGCGGTAACCCACGCCGTTGATCTCGAGCTTCTTGGTGAAGCCCTCGGTCACGCCCTTCATCAGATTCGAAATCATCGTACGCGACATACCCCAAGCGGCGCGAGCCGGCTTGCTGTCGTCACGCGGGGCGACCTGAACGCCCGCTTCCGTCAGTTCAACTTCGACGTGCTCCGTGAAGTCGAAGGACATTTCGCCCTTCGGACCCTTCACAGAAACCGTCTGGCCGTTGATCGTAGCCGTTACGCCCTTGGGCACCGCTACCGGCTTCTTACCAATACGAGACATCAGACAAATCCGTCCGGTTCGTGTTTCGCCATCAACCAGATCAGAATACCTGGCAAAGAACCTCGCCGCCGACATTCTGGTCGCGGGCGTCCGTATCCGACATCACGCCCTTCGGCGTGGAGAGGATGGACACGCCGAGACCATTCTTGACCTGCGGAATGTTCTTGACCGAGGCATAGACCCGGCGACCCGGCTTCGAGACACGCTCGATTGTGCGGATCACAGGCTCGCCATCATAATACTTCAGTTCGATCTCGATCACCGGGCGGCCATCGCCGCTATCCACCGACGCAAAGCCACGAATGTAGCCTTCCGACTGCAGCACTCCGAGAACGTTCTCGCGCAGCTTGGAAGCGGGAGTCGAAACCTTCGACATCCGGCGCATCTGAGCATTGCGGATACGGGTGAGCATATCACCCAGAGGATCGGTCATTGTCATCGGACCGTGCTCCTTACCAGCTCGACTTGACGAGGCCCGGGATCAACCCCAGCGACCCGAGTTCGCGCAATGCAATACGCGACATCATCAGCTTGCGATAGACACCGCGCGGGCGGCCCGTCACTTCGCAACGATTACGGATGCGCGTCTCGGACGCGTTCCGCGGCAGCTCTGCGAGCTTGAGGCGCGCCTGGAAGCGTTCCTCGAGCGACAGGCTCTCGTCATTGGCCACAGCCTTCAGGCGATCGCGCTTGGGAGCATACTGCTTCGCAAGCTTGCGGCGCCGGTTGTTCTTCTCGATCGAGCTTTTCTTAGCCATCGATAATCCCTCGTCCTATCCCGGCACCGGTTACTGGCGGAACGGGAAGTTCATCGCCTTCAGAAGGGCGCGAGCTTCCTCGTCAGTCTTGGCCGTGGTGCAGACGATCACGTCCATTCCCCAGACCTGATCAATCTTGTCGTAATTGATCTCCGGGAAAATCAGGTGTTCCTTGATGCCCATGGCGAAGTTGCCACGACCGTCGAAGCTCTTCGGATTGAGCCCGCGGAAGTCGCGAACGCGCGGCAGCGCGATCGTGACCAGGCGGTCCAGGAATTCATACATCCGCGACTTGCGCAGCGTTACCTTGCCACCGATCGGCATGTGCTCGCGCAGCTTGAAAGTCGCGATGGACTTCGAGGCCTTGGTCACAGCGGGCTTCTGACCGGCGATGAGCGCCAGATCGCCAAGGGCCGTACCGACCTTCTTGGAATCATTGACGGCTTCGCCGATGCCCATGTTCAGGACGATCTTCTCGAGACGAGGAACCTGCATCGGGTTCTTGTACCCGAATTCCTCGACGAGCTTCGCCCGAACTTCGTCTTCATAAAACTTCTTGAGCCGCGGCTCGTAAGCTGCCTCAGCCATCGATCACATCTCCCGAACGCTTTGCGACGCGTTGCTTGCGCCCGTCTTCGGTCACTTTAAAGCCGACGCGGGTCGGCTTGCCGTCCTTGGGGTCCGCCAGCGCGACGTTCGACAGATGGATCGTGAGCTCCTTGGCAACAATGCCGCCCTGCTCGCTAGCCGTCTGCTTCTGGTGCTTGCGCGCGACGTTCACACCACGCACGACGGCGCGGTCTTCGGTCGGGATCACGCGGAGCACTTCGCCCGACTTGCCCTTGTCCTTACCCGTGAGGACGACGACGTTGTCGCCCTTCTTGATCTTAGCAGCCATCACAGCACCTCCGGCGCGAGCGAGATGATCTTCATGTGGTTCTTCGCGCGAAGCTCACGCGGAACCGGTCCGAAGATACGAGTCCCGATCGGCTCCTTCTGGTTGTTGATCAGAACCGCCGCATTCTTGTCGAAACGGATGACACTGCCATCCGCGCGACGGATATCCTTAGCTGTGCGAACGACGACCGCCTTCATGACGTCGCCCTTCTTCACGCGACCACGCGGGATCGCCTCCTTGATCGACACGACGATGATGTCGCCGACCGAGGCGTACTTCCGCTTGGAACCGCCGAGAACCTTGATGCACATCACACGACGAGCGCCGGAATTATCCGCCACGTCGAGGTTAGTCTGCATCTGAATCATGACTGGCCGCCTACTTTTCTGGTCGCCACCGATCCAAAGGGATCAGCAGCAACGAACCTTATCCAGTGCCTTACTTATCGCCCGACTGCTCGGAGATAACGACCCAGCGCTTATTCTTCGAGATCGGCGCAGTCTCTTGGATCGAGACGATATCGCCAATCTTGTGAACATTGCCCTCGTCATGGGCATGATACTTCTTCGTCCGCCGCACGGTCTTCTTCATGACCGGGTGCGTGAAGCGCCGCTCGACGAGAACGACGACAGTCTTGTCGGTCTTGTCGCTGACGACGCTGCCCTGCAGAACGCGTTTCGGCATTGTCGCCTCCTCAGCGCTTGTCCGCCGCGCTCTTCTGCGCAGCGATGGTCTTGATCCTGGCGATGTCGCGGCGAACCTGCCGGACACGCGCCGTGTTTTCGAGCTGTCCGGTAGCCCGCTGAAAGCGCAGGTTGAACTGCTCCTTCTTCAGGTTCCCGAGCTCGGTATCGAGCTGATCGGCGGTCTGCAGCCGAACGTCTTTCGCCTTCATGGCAGTATCCTCGTCCGTTCGCCGATCAATCGGCGATGCGCTGTACGAAGCGCGTCTTGATCGGGAGCTTCGCCGCGCCGAGGCGGAGCGCCTCGCGGGCAGTCTCCTCGTCGACACCGTCGATCTCAAACATGATCCGACCAGGCTTGACGCGGGAGGCCCAGAATTCCGGCGCTCCCTTGCCCTTACCCATTCGGACTTCGGTCGGCTTCGACGTGACGGGCACATCCGGGAAAATCCGGATCCACACTCGACCGGCACGCTTCATAGCACGTGTAATCGCACGGCGGGCCGCTTCGATCTGTCGCGCTGTTACGCGTTCCGGCTCGAGGGCCTTGAGGCCGAACCCGCCAAAGTTCAGATCCGTACCACCCTTGGCAACGCCATGGATACGGCCCTTGAACTGCTTGCGGAACTTGGTGCGCTTCGGTTGCAGCATTTCTGTTCTCTCTCGCCCTCAGGTCGACCGATTAGGCCGCGGAGTCGCGACGACGAGTATTCGAGCCCTGCTCGTTACCCTCAGTCTGGCGACGCTCGGAAGCCATCGGATCGTGCTCGAGGATCTCACCCTTGAAGATCCACACCTTGATGCCGCACGTGCCATAGGCCGTGTGCGCCGTCGCGGTGCCATAGTCAATGTCTGCGCGCAGCGTATGCAGCGGAACGCGACCTTCGCGGTACCATTCCAGACGCGCGATTTCCGCGCCGCCAAGACGGCCGCCGGCGTTGATGCGGATGCCCTGGGCACCCAGACGCATCGCCGACTGCACGGCACGCTTCATCGCGCGGCGGAACGCAACGCGGCGCTCCAGCTGCTGTGCGATCGAGGCAGCCACCAGGGTCGAGTCGATTTCCGGCTTGCGCACTTCGACGATATTGAGATGCACTTCGCTGTCGGTCAGCTTGCCGACCAGCTTGCGAAGCTTCTCGATATCGGCACCCTTCTTGCCGATGACGATACCCGGACGAGCCGAGTAAATCGTCACGCGGCACTTACGGTGCGGGCGCTCGATCACGATCTTGGAGACCGCGGCCTGCTTCAGCTCGACCATGAGCTTTTCGCGGATCCGCATGTCCTCATGAAGCAGCTTGCCGTATTCGCCCTTGTTGGCGAACCAGCGGCTGTCCCACGTCCGGTTGATACCGAGGCGGAGGCCAATCGGATTGACTTTCTGGCCCATTATGCAGCCTCCTCGGTTTCACGCACCACAATGGTGAGGTGCGAAAACGGCTTCTCGATCCGGCCGACACGACCGCGAGCCCGCGGCGTCCAGCGCTTCATGACCAGGGCCTTGCCGACAAACGCTTCGGCAACGACCAGCGAATCAACGTCGAGATCGTGATTGTTCTCGGCGTTTGCGATCGCTGATTCCAGCGTCTTTTTGACGTCCAGTGCGATCCGCTTGTTCGAGAAGGTCAGATCGGCCAGAGCCGCGCTTGCCTTCTTGCCCCGGATCAGCTGGGCGACGAGATTGAGCTTGCGCGGAGAGACACGGATCATCCGCGTGATGGCGCGGGCCTCGGTGTCTTTCAGCGCGCGTTCGCGCTTCGGCTTGCCCATGTTACTTCCTCTTCGCCTTCTTGTCGGCCGTGTGACCATAGTAGGTCCGGCTCGGCGAGAACTCGCCGAACTTGTGGCCAACCATGTCCTCGTTGACGATGACCGGAACGTGCTTCTGGCCGTTATAGACGCCAAACGTCAAGCCCACAAACTGGGGCAGGATCGTGGAGCGACGGCTCCAGATCTTGATAACCTCGCCACGACCCGAAGAGCGGCTCTTCTCTGCCTTGCGCAGGAGATAACCGTCGACGAACGGGCCTTTCCAAATAGAACGAGCCACGGACAGCCTCTCTCTTACTTGCTCTTGCGCAGATGACGGCTGCGCGCGATGAACTTGTCGGTCGACTTATTATTGCGGGTCTTCTTGCCCTTGGTCGGCTTGCCCCAGGGCGTAACCGGATGACGGCCACCCGAGGTACGGCCTTCACCACCGCCGTGCGGATGGTCGACCGGGTTCATGGCGACACCGCGCACGCTCGGACGCTTGCCAAGCCAACGATTACGACCGGCCTTGCCGAGCGAGATGTTGGAATGGTCAGGGTTCGAAACCGCGCCGATCGTGGCCATGCAGGTCTGGTGAACCAGGCGCTGCTCACCCGAATTCAGGCGAAGAATGGCCATGCCCGCGTCGCGACCAACATACTGTGCATAAGCACCGGCCGAACGTGCGATCTGACCGCCCTTGCCGGGCTTCATCTCGACATTGTGCACGATCGTGCCGACCGGCATCGCGCCGAGCGGCATGGCGTTGCCGGGCTTCACGTCGGCCTGGGCCGATGCAATGACCTTGTCGCCAACGGCCAGGCGCTGCGGCGCCAGGATGTAGCTCAGCTCACCGTCTTCATACTTGATGAGGGCGATGAAGGCCGTACGGTTCGGATCGTACTCGATCCGCTCGACGACGGCCGGAATGTCGCGCTTGTTCCGCTTGAAATCGATCAGGCGGTAGGTGCGCTTGTGGCCACCGCCACGGCCATAGGCCGTGACGCGTCCGAGATTGTTGCGACCGCCGCTCTGGCGGAGACCAACCGTCAGGCCCTTGACGGGCTTGCCGGCGTAGAGCTCCGAGCGATCGACGAGAACGAGCTGGCGCTGTCCCGGCGTTGTCGGCTTGTAGTGCTTGAGAGCCATGGCTTCAGCCTATTTTCTTCGCGTCAGAGACCGGTAGAAACGTCGATCGACTGACCTTCAGCCAGCGTCACGATCGCCTTCTTGACGTCGCTCTGCTTGCCCACGATACCGCGGAAGCGCTTCACCTTGCCCTTGCGGACCAGGGTGTTGACGCCCGTGACCTTAACCTTGAACAGCGCTTCGACAGCCGCCTTGATTTCGGGCTTCGTCGCGGTCTTCAGAACGTTGAAGACGACCTTGCTCTGTTCGGTGGCAATGGTCGACTTCTCGCTCAGCACCGGGCTGCGGATGATGTCGTAATGCGACAGATTGCTCATTTGAACCGCTCCTGCAGCGCTTCGACCGCAGCCTTGGTCAGCACGAGCTTCTCGCGGCGCAGAATGTCGTACACGTTGATGCCCTGCACCGGCAGAACGTCGATGTGCGGCACGTTCCGGGTAGCGAGCCCGAAATTCTCATTGACCGACGCGCCGTCGATGATCAGCGCATTGGCCCAACCCAGCTTGGCGAGGTTCTCGCGAACCGCCTTCGTCTTCGGCGCATCGATGGCGATGTCCGAGACGATGACCAGGTTGTCGCCCCGGGCCTTGGCCGAGAGCGCATGCTTCAGAGCAAGCTGGCGGAACTTCTTGGTCAGGTCATGCGCATGGCTGCGCACCACCGGACCGAAGGCCTTGCCGCCGCCGCGGAACTGCGGCGCAGTCTTGGCACCGTGGCGAGCGCCGCCGGTACCCTTCTGCTTGTACATCTTCTTGGTCGTGCCGGAGACTTCCGAGCGACCCTTCGACTTGTGGGTGCCAGCCTGGCGCTTGGCCAGCTGCCACCGCACCATGCGGTGCAGGATGTCGCCGCGCGGCTCGAGACCGAAGATCTCGTCCGAGAGCGAAATTTCGCCCGCTGCCGTGCCGTCGAGCTTGGTGACCTTAATATCCATCATTCGGCCTCCTTCGCTTCGACCGCAACTTCAGCCGCCGCGCCGTTCTTCCGGATTGCGCCGGGAACCGGAGCATCCTTGGGAAGTGCGCGCTTGACCGCATCGCGAACCTCGATCCAGCCGCCCTTGGCGCCGGGAACGGCACCCTCGACCATGATCAGGCCGCGCTCGACATCCGTGCGAACGACCTTGAGGTTCTGAGTGGTCACGCGGACATCGCCCATGTGACCAGCCATCTTCTTGTTCTTGAACACCTTGCCCGGGTCCTGGCGCTGGCCAGTCGAACCGTGCACACGATGCGATACCGAGTTACCGTGTGTCGCGCGGCCACCACTGAAGTTGTGGCGCTTCATGACACCGGCAAAACCCTTACCGATCGAGGTGCCGCTAACGTCGACGAACTGTCCGACGACGAAATGCTCGGCGGTGAGCTCGGCACCAACCTCGATGAGGTTGTCCGGGGTCACACGGAACTCCGTGACCTTGCGCTTTGGCTCGACCTCTGCCTTGGCGAAATGACCACGCTCAGCCTTGGGCGTGTTCTTCACCTTGGCGAGACCGCTTCCAAGCTGGACCGCGGTGTAACCGTTCTTATCTTCCGTCCGATGAGCGACAACCTGACAGTTGTCCAGCTTCAGCACCGTTACCGGCACCTGCTCGCCTGCATCCGTATAGATGCGGGTCATGCCCACCTTCTGTGCGATCAATCCAGAGCGCATTCTATCCTCGCTCGCCTCAGAGCTTAATTTCGACGTCCACACCGGCCGCCAGGTCGAGCTTCATAAGCGCGTCCACGGTCTGCGGTGTGGGGTCGACGATGTCGAGAAGACGCTTATGCGTCCGCATCTCGAACTGCTCACGGCTTTTTTTGTCGATATGCGGCGACCGGTTCACGGTGAACTTCTCAATTTGCGTGGGAAGTGGCACCGGGCCTACTACGCGGGCACCAGTACGCTTTGCCGTGTTCACGATCTCTCGCGTGGATGCATCGAGAATCCGATGATCGAACGCTTTGAGCCGGATCCGGATATTCTGACCGTTCATCGATTTCTGTCCTCAGGTGACATGGGCACACGACACCGCCGTGTGCCCGGTCCGGCCGACCTTACTTAATGATGCTGGCGACGACGCCGGCGCCGACGGTACGACCGCCTTCACGGATGGCGAAACGCAGCTTCTCTTCCATGGCGATCGGCACGATCAGCTCGACATCCACCGAGATGTTGTCGCCCGGCATCACCATCTCGACGCCTTCCGGCAGCGTAACCACGCCCGTCACGTCGGTCGTGCGGAAGTAGAACTGCGGACGGTAGTTGGTGAAGAACGGCGTGTGACGGCCACCCTCTTCCTTGGTCAGGATGTAGGCCTCGGCCTTGAACACCGTATGCGGCGTCACGGAACCGGGCTTGCAGAGAACCTGACCGCGCTCGACGCCTTCACGGTCGATACCGCGAAGCAGAGCACCGATGTTGTCGCCAGCCTGGCCCTGATCGAGCAGCTTGCGGAACATCTCGACGCCGGTGCAGGTCGACTTGACGGTCGGACGGATGCCGACGATCTCGATTTCCTCACCGACCTTGACGATGCCGCGCTCGACGCGACCGGTCACGACCGTGCCGCGGCCCGAGATCGAGAACACGTCTTCGATCGGCATCAGGAACGGCAGGTCAACCGGACGCTCCGGCTGCGGGATGTAGGTGTCGACGGCGGTCATCAGCTCGAGGATCGCGTCCTCGCCCAGCTTGGCGTCGCCATCATTGAGCGCGACAACGGCCGAACCCTTGATGATCGGAATGTCGTCGCCCGGGAAGTCGTAGGACGACAGCAGTTCACGAACTTCGAGCTCGACGAGCTCCAGGAGCTCCGGATCGTCGACCAGGTCGCACTTGTTCAGGAACACGACGAGGGCGGGAACGCCGACCTGACGGGCGAGCAGGATGTGCTCGCGGGTCTGGGGCATCGGGCCGTCGGCGGCCGAGCAAACCAGGATCGCGCCGTCCATCTGGGCTGCGCCGGTGATCATGTTCTTCACATAATCGGCGTGGCCGGGGCAATCGACGTGAGCGTAGTGACGGTTGGCCGTCTCGTACTCGACATGTGCGGTCGAAATCGTGATGCCGCGAGCGCGCTCTTCGGGGGCGGCGTCGATCTGGTCGTACGCCTTGAACGTCGCACCACCGGTCTTCGCCAGCACCTTGGTGATGGCCGCGGTCAGCGAGGTCTTGCCGTGGTCAACATGGCCGATCGTGCCAATGTTGCAATGCGGCTTATTGCGTTGGAATTTTTCTTTTGCCATCGGACTTCTCCGTCTCGTCTATCAGCAGGTTCAGTTTCGCGTCGTAAAGGTCTAGGCGTACTTCGCCTGGACCTCCTGAGCGACGGCCTGCGGGACCTGCTCATAATGATCAAACTGCATCGTGTAGCTCGCGCGGCCCTGGCTCATGGAACGCAGGTTGTTCACGTAAGAGAACATGTTGGCGAGCGGGACGAAGGCCGTGATGACATTTGCGTTGCCGCGCATGTCCTGGCCCTGGATCTGGCCACGGCGCGAATTCAGATCGCCGATAACCGAACCCACATATTCTTCCGGCGAAACGACTTCGACCTTCATGACGGGCTCGAGGAGGGCCGGATTGGCCTTCAGGAGACCTTCGCGAAGAGCCGCACGGGACGCGATTTCAAACGCGATCGCCGAGGAGTCGACTTCGTGATAGGCGCCGTCGATCAGCGAGACCTTGACGTCCACGACCGGGAAGCCCGCGATCGGGCCGGAGGTCATGACCGAGTTCAGGCCCTTTTCGACGCCGGGGACGTATTCCTTCGGAACAACGCCGCCGATGATCTTGTTTTCGAAGCTGTAACCGGCACCGATCTCGCTCGGCTCGATGACGAACTTGACGCGGGCGAACTGGCCCGTACCGCCGGTCTGCTTCTTGTGGGTGTAGTCGATTTCCGTCTTCTTGCGGATGGTCTCTCGATAAGCCACCTGCGGAGCGCCGACATTCACGTTGATGTTGTACGGCGCACGACGAAGGATATCGATCTTGATGTCGAGGTGAAGCTCGCCCATCCCCTTGATGATAGTCTGGCCGGACTCGCTGTCCGTCGAGACGCGGAAGGACGGATCCTCGGAAGCGAGCTTCTGCAGCGCAGTGCCCAGCTTCTCCTGGTCGGCCTTCGAAGCCACTTCCACCGACATTTCGATGACCGGCTCGGGGAACTCCATCTTCTCCAGGATGATCGGAGAAGCGGGGTCGCAGAGCGTGTCGCCGGTGCGGCTTTCCTTCAGACCAACGAGAGCGATGATGTCGCCGGCATAAGCCACGTCGATATCTTCACGCGAATTGGCATGCATCGCGACCATGCGGCCGATACGCTCTTTCTTCTCCTTGGTGGAGTTGAGGAGCGTGGTGCCCTTGTTCAGGACGCCGGAATAGATGCGGGCGAAGGTCAGGATGCCGAACGGGTCTTCAATGATCTTGAAGGCCAGCATGGCAAGCGGCTCGTCGTCGGTCGAATGACGCTCGACTTCCAGCTCGGTCTTGACGTCGATGCCCTTGGTCGGCGGCACATCGACCGGCGACGGGAGGTAATCGACAACCGCGTCGAGCAGCGTCTGAACGCCCTTGTTCTTGAAGGACGAACCGCAAAGAACCGGGAACCAGTTCGAATGCAGCACGGCCTTGCGGATCAGCGACTTGAGGGTCGCCAGGTCCGGCTCGTTGCCTTCGAGGTAGGCTTCCATAGCGGCATCGTCGAGCTCGACGGCAGCTTCGATCAGATTGGCGCGAGCGGCCTGGGCCTTCTCGAGCAGATCCGCCGGGATCTCGACTTCGTCATACATCGCGCCGAGGCTTTCGTCATTCCAGACGGCGGCCTTCATGGTCACGAGGTTGATGATGCCCTTGAACTCGTTCTCGGCGCCGATCGGCAGCTGGATCGGAACAGGGCGAGCGCCGAGGCGCTGCTTGATGTCCGCGATGCACATGTCGAAATTGGCGCCGGTCTTGTCCATCTTGTTACAGAAGACAATGCGCGGAACGTGGTACTTGTCGCCCTGACGCCAGACGGTTTCCGTCTGCGGCTCGACGCCCTGGTTGGAGTCGAGAACGCAAACGGCGCCGTCGAGCACACGCAGCGAACGCTCGACTTCGATCGTGAAGTCAACGTGGCCGGGGGTGTCGATGATGTTCAGGCGCTTGCCGTTCCAGAACGTCGTGGTCGCGGCAGAGGTAATCGTGATGCCACGCTCCTGCTCCTGCTCCATGTAGTCCATGGTGGCAGCGCCGTCGTGGACTTCGCCGATCTTATGGCTCTTGCCCGAATAGTACAGAATCCGCTCGGTCGTCGTCGTCTTGCCCGCGTCGATGTGGGCCATGATTCCGAAGTTGCGGTAGTCTTCGATCTTATGCGTGCGGGCCATAATGGTCTGCCTTTGTCCGATCGTTACCAGCGATAGTGCGAGAATGCGCGGTTGGCTTCAGCCATCCGGTGCGTGTCTTCGCGCTTCTTCACGGCATTGCCGCGGCTGTTCGAGGCGTCCAGCAGCTCGCCGGACAGACGCTCGATCATCGTCTTCTCGTTGCGGCCACGAGCCGCGGTGAGGAGCCAACGAATGGCGAGAGCCTGGCGACGGTCCGTACGAACCTCGACGGGAACCTGGTAGGTTGCACCACCGACACGACGCGAACGCACTTCGATGTGCGGAGCGACGTTGTCCAGAGCCTGGCGGAACACCACGACGGGCTCCTGCTTGGTCCGATTCTGGATGATGTCGAAGGCACCGTAAACGATGCTCTCGGCAACCGACTTCTTGCCGTCATACATGACGGCATTCATGAACTTGGTGACGACGATATCGCCGAACTTGGGGTCCGGGATGATCTCGCGCTTTTCTGCACTATGGCGACGGGACATTGATCCTGTTCCCTATTACTTCGGACGCTTCGCGCCGTACTTGGAACGACGCTGCTTACGGCCCTTGACACCCTGGGTATCGAGCACGCCGCGCAGGATGTGGTAGCGCACGCCCGGCAGATCCTTGACGCGGCCGCCACGGATCATGACGACAGAGTGCTCCTGCAGGTTGTGGCCTTCGCCCGGGATGTAGCCAATGACTTCAAAGCCATTGGTCAGGCGAACCTTCGCGACCTTACGAAGGGCCGAGTTCGGCTTCTTCGGCGTGGTCGTATAGACGCGAGTGCAAACGCCGCGCTTCTGCGGGTTCTCCTGCAGCGCCGGAACCTTGTTCCGCTTCGCCGGCGCTTGACGCGGCTTGCGGATGAGCTGGTTAATTGTCGGCATGCTTCGCCTTTCAGCTAGCCTACGGTTCTGTTTCTGTCTTCCGCTCTTCGCACCTTCGCCACAGCCGATTGACCATGAACAAAGAGCGCCCGGACCGCTTACCGCGGAGGCGCTACGAAAAGCAGAGGATCACGGCGGTTGCCGCGATCGTGCGTGTCGTTCTTAACTCTTGTTTCGATTCGGACAGCGTTTAAGTCTGAACTCCGCGACGTGGCGCCGCTGGAAAAACTGAACTTACCGCCTGCCTGAAAGCTTGCGGAACCTACTTATTCGGATGGTTCCAGTCAACCCCTGCGCGGGGTTCTTTTCAAAGCGCCCCGCCACGCAAGGATTCCCCAAACCGCAGGACCGTCCCGCAACATTCGCAATGATCGGAACGCGATCACGGAAGATTGTTGCCCAGCCTGCCGCGTGGATCTCAAGCGAGGCGGGAATCGCCTCGACTCACTCCGGGGCAGCCGTCCGCGTGGAGAACGGCATTCCTTTCTGACCGGTTACGATCATCAGGATTCGCACGGTTTCGTCACCGACGACTCGGCCGTTATGGCGGTGATCGACCATTTCCGCAAACGAATCCCCCGCCTTGAAGATTCGCTGCGCCCCGCCCTCGCTGTCGACCTCGATCGTCCCGGCCAGGATGTAGGCGTAGGCCGGCACCGGATGCGTGTGCCAGCCGGTCTCGCCGCCCGCCGGAATCTCGACGATCAGGCTCTGCACTTCGGGATCGGTAAAGCTCGGGTAGTGGATCGGATCGCCACTCGTCGTCGTGGTCGTCTGCAGGATGCGCTTCACCTTGACGGAGGGCTTGTAGCTCTCCTCGGCAAACGCGGCGGTGGTCGCGAGCGTCGCGCCGAGCGCGATCAGTGTCAGAAGTTTCATCCTGGCCCCTCCCCGGGCGCGCTCCATGGAGCGCAACGGTAGCTGCCCCTGTCCGGAGCGGCTTTCCTCGGCGTCATTGCTAGAGAGTTCGACGCCAAAGGAAAAGGGCCGCCCGGAGGCGACCCTTCATCATGATGAACCCTTGTAGCCGCCGGCCGCTATTCGGCCTTCAGGAAGTCGCCGACCTCGAGCACGATGAACTCGTTGTTGTCGGCCTTGCCCTGCGCACGACCGACCGAGAACGGGAAGTTGTTGTCGTCGGCGACGATGATGTGGGTCTCGTCGATCCGGTCGACATTCTCGATGGTCTCGAACGGGAAGGTGAAGACGCCGTCCTTCGAGCCGACGCGAGCGACGGCGTTCGGATCCTTGATGTTCATCAGGTCGATAAAGCCGATCTTGCGCACGACGCCGTCGGCATCGGTCTTGGAGAGATCGACCAGGTAGATGCGCTTGAACTTGGCCGGTGTTTCCGCCCAGCCCTCGCGGGCATCGCCCTGCCCGCCATCGCGCTCGATCACGAGCGCGCGGTTGGCGTCGATCATGTTGAAGTCGCCGATCGCGTTGCCGAAGTCCTCGAGCGGATAGTAGCGGACCGTATCGGCGAAGGCCTTCGACGCAAGGTCGAAATCGAAGATCGGCAGCACGGACTTGCCGCCCTTCTCGACGAACTTGCCGGCCTTGGCGTCCCAGGGCGCGCCTTCCAGCATGGGATGCAGGGTCTTGCCGTCCGCTGACAGCGCCATGCCTTCAAAACCCTTGGAGCGGCGCACGTTGAATTCGGGCATCGGCTTGTCGGGACCGGCCGGCATGACGACCGCATAATTGTCGGGGCTGCGATAGGTCACGCCGGCAACGACGGTCTCCTTGAGGCTGAGCACCGTGCCATCCGCATCCACCTCGACCAGGTAGGGGCCGAACTCATCGCCGATCCAGAAATGGTCGCCGACCTTCTGGATGCTCTCGGGATCGAAGTCGGCGCCGGTGAGATAGCGGGCATCCGTATTCTCGTTGACCACCCGGAACGGGACGACACGGTTCGGGTCTTTGGCGAAGACCGTCTTGACGATCTCGACGCGGCCCGTCTTCCAGTCCGGCTTGACGATGTGGAACATGATCATCGCGTCGGCGGAATTGGCCTTGGCGCCAAAGCCATTGTCGGTCAGCACGACATAGGTACCGTCGCCGAGCGCGCGGATGCCGGAGAAGCCCTGCACGGGCTGGCCGGCGAACGGACGGGCCAGGCCGGTCTTCTCGTCGAAGATCGAATAGAGACGATCGAAGCGGCGGCCAAAATCGGCGCCCGTACCGGTGTAGCGGCCGGAGGTATTGAGCGTCGCGGGCGCATCGGCAGGCGGCACGGCGAAGCTCTGGGCCGGCAGCAGGGCGTGCTGGCTCAGCACGGCATCGAACTGCGTGGGCTCTGCCGCGGAAGCGCTTGCCGCCATGGCGACGAGCGAAAGGCCGGCGAGAAGGAACTGGCGAGGCGACATGGACGAATCTCCGTTCGGGATAACGGAGTTCTCCTAGGCGGCCCATGTCTCAGCCGAGCGACGGCGCAATGTCACCTTCATGACAGGCCGCCGAACAGTCAGACCCGGCGTAGCCCCTAATAGGCCACGCCGCTGGGCTTCAGCAGCGAGCCAGCCGTATCGGCATTGTCCGAAAGCGTGTTGCCGAGCGCCTTGATCTGGGAGTTGTAGGTATCGCGGGTATCCGGATCGATGATGGCGACCGGCGCGGTCACGATCAGGCCGGCCGCAGTGCCAACGCTGGCGGCAGCGCCCGTTGTCACGGCAACGAGCTTGTCACCGAACGCCGTCTTCGAATCCGTCATGGTCTGGCCTTCGGCGAGACGCGCCCCGATCAGTTGCACAACCTCGGGGCTCGCGGCGAACTTCGCATGGTTCAGCCGGTCATCCGTATGCAACTTGGTCAGGTCGATGACGGTGATCTTGTCCTGCTGCAGCTCGGACGCAAATGGCTCCTGGGCGACGTTGATCTGCCCCAGGCGTTCAACATTGCCCCAGACGCGCCGCGAAACCTTCAAGGCGCGATCATCCTGCGAGACGAACAGGGTAACATTCGGCCCGTTGACGCCAATATCGGCCATCTGGCGGCGGAAGACGTCGATATCGACGTCCGGGGCGGCCAGCATGACGTTCTTGATCTTCGGCGCGATGCGCTTGTCGCGGATCGCCATCTGGCGCAGCGCCTCCAGCGTCACCCAATTGCCCATGGAGTGGGCCAGGATGGAGACTTCGTCGACATTGGGATCATCCGCAAGCGCCTTCAGCAGAAGCTCGAGCGCATCGCGCGAATAGTTGTTGCTCTCCCGGTCATAGCCATAGGCAAGGACGCTGCCGCGCGAGGGCCAGGTGAACAGGATCGGCACGACGTCCGAATCCGAGTCATGCACGATCTGGGCAAAGCGGTAGACGGCATCTTCAAAACGGTTGTTGAAGCCATGGATGAAGACCAAGGCCTGACGCTTCGGTGTTGCCTTGATGCGCTTGTTGAACCATGCCCTCGCCTGAGCGAGGTTCATATCCTCGGCCTTGACCGTGACGAAATCCGTAGAGGGATTTCCCGGCAGTTTCTTCGGCCACTGCACGTCGCCCTTTTTCCGGATCGAGTCCGGCGGGATCGAGACGACGATGTTGGCAAAATCGATGGCCCGGCCGCGTTCACCCGTGAACATCTGGCCAGGGACGGTCGAACGCTGGCGCGTGGTCGCGACGGCCATGTCGACCGTGGTGCTGCCGGGAACGGGCGCCGTGATCGACACGGGAAGCAGCACGTCCTTCGGACGGCCGCCGCAGCCTGCGAGCAAGCCAACGAGCACGAGGCTCGTGACACCAGTCCGGACCAGAACCATCAGGCTACGCAAGTTGACCTACCCCCGAAAAACACGAAGCCTTCGCCATTCCCCAGCCAAGCTCCGCAACGCTCATTGTAGCCTATCCCGAAAGCAAGTTGCATGTCTGGCCCGCTGGCGACAACAAACTTCGGGAGCGCGGCTTCTGCGCCACGAAAAAGGCCGCCCGAAGGCGGCCTTTTCCATTCCTGGACCGAGTGGATTACTCGGCCGCGTTGGTCAGATCACCGAGCAGGCCAGCAGGCGCTGCCGCCGGCTGCGACGCTGCCGAGGAACGGCGACGCTCCTCGAGGATCAGCTCGTCGCGCTTGGTCGCGATCTCGCGGATACGGCCCATCGTTCCGCCGGTACCCGCCGGGATGAGGCGGCCGACGATGATGTTCTCCTTGAGACCCTCGAGCGGATCGACCTTGCCGTTGACGGCCGCCTCGGTGAGGACGCGGGTCGTTTCCTGGAAGGACGCTGCCGAGAAGAACGAACGCGTCTGCAGGCTGGCCTTGGTGATGCCGAGCAGGACCGGGTTGCCCTGGGCCGGCTTCTTGCCCTCGGACTTGGCCTTCTCGTTCACCACGTCGAACTCCAGGCGATCGATCTGCTCGCCATTGAAGAACTCCGTCTCGCCGGCATCATAGACCTCGACCTTCTGCAGCATCTGGCGAACGATCACCTCGATGTGCTTGTCGTTGATCTGCACGCCCTGCAGGCGATAGACGTCCTGGATCTCGTTGACGAGGTAGGCCGCGAGTGCCTCCACGCCCTTGATCGCCAGGATGTCATGCGGCGCAGGGTTGCCGTCCATGATGTAGTCGCCCTTCTCCACGGCGTCGCCTTCCTGGAGATGGAACGGCTTGCCCTTCGGGATCAGGTACTCGATCGGCTCCAGCAGCTCGCCATCCAGACCGACCGATCCCTCGACCGGCTCGACGATGACGCGACGCTTATTCTTGTAGTCTCGGCCGAAGCGGATCGTGCCGTCCATCTCTGCGATGATGGCGTGATCCTTCGGACGACGGGCCTCGAACAGCTCCGCCACGCGCGGCAGACCGCCCGTGATGTCGCGCGTCTTGGCGCCTTCCGTCGGAATACGCGCCAGCACGTCGCCGGCGTGAACCGTCGAACCGGGATCGACCGACAGAATGGTCTCGACCGACAGCATGTACCGGGCTTCACCGCCACGGGCCAGCTTGAGGATCTTGCCGTCCTTGCCCTTGATCACGATCGCCGGCTTCAGATCGCCGCCGCGCGGATTGGCACGCCAGTCGATGACGACGCGCTTGGTGATGCCGGTCGCCTCGTCGGCCGTTTCCACGACCGAGATGCCTTCGACCATGTCTTCGTAGCCGACGATACCCGAGACTTCCGTCAGAACCGGACGGGTGTAGGGGTCCCACTCGGCCAGACGCTGGCCGCGCTTGACCTGGTCACCTTCGTCGACGTGAACGCGCGAACCGTAGGTGACGCGGTTGACCGCGCGCTCCATGCCGTCCTTGTCGACGATGACGATCGCCATGTTGCGGCCGAGGGCCACCAGCTTGCCGCCGGAGTCGCGGACCACGTTGCGGTTACGCATCGTGACCGTGCCTTCGAAGCTCGACTCGATGAAGGACGAGTCGACCACCTGTGCCGTGCCACCGATGTGGAACGTGCGCATGGTGAGCTGCGTGCCGGGCTCGCCGATGGACTGGGCCGCGATAACGCCGACGGCCTCGCCCATGTTGACGGTCGTGCCGCGCGCCAGATCGCGACCGTAGCAGGCCGCGCAGACGCCGATCTTCGTGTCGCAGGTCAGCACCGAGCGGATCTTGACCGCCTGGACGCCAGCCTTCTCGACGCGATCGACATCCTTCTCGACGATCAGGTGACCGGCCGGAACCAGCACTTCGCCGGTCGCGCCCGAAACGATGTCCTCGGCAGCCGTACGGCCGAGAATCCGCAGGCCGAGCGAAGCGACGACCTGGCCGCTGTCGATCACTGCCTGCATCTTCAGGCCGTTCGTCGTGCCGCAATCCTGCGCAATGATGATGCAGTCCTGCGCCACGTCGACGAGACGACGCGTCAGATAGCCCGAGTTCGCCGTCTTCAAGGCGGTGTCGGCCAGACCCTTACGGGCACCGTGGGTCGAGTTGAAGTACTCGAGAACGGTCAGGCCTTCCTTGAAGTTCGAGATGATCGGGTTCTCGATGATCTCGCCCGACGGCTTGGTCATCAGACCGCGCATGCCGGCAAGCTGCTTCATCTGGGTCGGCGAACCACGGGCACCCGAGTGGCTCATCATGTAGACCGAGTTCATCGGCTTTTGACGGCCGGTTTCCGCGTCGTGATGAACGGCGGAAATGCCCTTCATCATCTCGGCGGCGACGGCGTCACCACACTTGGCCCAGGCGTCGACGACCTTGTTGTACTTCTCACCGAAGGTGATCAGGCCATCATTGTACTGCTGCTCGTAATCCTTCGCGAGCGCCTGCGTTTCCTCGACCAGCTTGGCCTTGGTCGGCGGGATGACCATGTCGTCCTTGCCGAACGAGATGCCGGCACGGCAGGCTTCGCGGAAGCCGAGCGCCATGATGCGATCGCAGAAAATGACCGTCTCCTTCTGACCGCAATGGCGGTAGACGGCGTCGATCGTGTTCGAGACTTCCTTCTTGGTCATCAGCTTGTTGACGACGTCGAAGGGCAGGTTGTGGTGCTTCGGCAGCAATTCGCCGATCAGCAGGCGACCCGGGGTGGTGTCGTAGATCTTCGACGTGACGTTGCCGTCCGCGTCGACGCCACGATAGCGACCCTTGATCTTGGTGTGCAGCGTGATCGCCTTGGCGGCGATCGCATGCTCGATCTCGGCAATCGAACCGAACAGCATGCCCTCGCCCGGCTCCTTGTCTGCCATGATCGACAGATAATAGAGGCCGAGGACGATATCCTGCGACGGCACGATGATCGGCTGGCCGTTCGCGGGATGCAGGATGTTGTTGGTCGACATCATCAAGACGCGCGCTTCCAGCTGCGCTTCCAGCGACAGCGGAACGTGCACGGCCATCTGGTCGCCGTCGAAGTCGGCGTTAAAGGCCGAGCAGACGAGCGGATGCAGCTGGATCGCCTTGCCTTCGATCAGCACGGGCTCGAAAGCCTGGATGCCGAGGCGGTGAAGCGTCGGGGCGCGGTTCAGCAGGATCGGATGCTCGCGGATAACCTCATCCAGGATATCCCAGACCTCCGGCTTTTCCTTTTCGACGAGCTTCTTCGCCTGCTTGACCGTGGACGAGAAGCCCTTGGCGTCAAGACGCGAGTAGATGAACGGCTTGAACAACTCGAGCGCCATCTTCTTCGGCAGGCCGCACTGGTGCAGCTTCATTTCCGGACCCACGACGATCACGGAACGGCCGGAGTAGTCGACGCGCTTGCCGAGCAGGTTCTGGCGGAAACGGCCCTGCTTGCCCTTCAGCATGTCGGAGAGCGACTTCAGCGGACGCTTGTTGGCGCCGGTGATGACGCGGCCACGACGGCCGTTGTCGAACAGCGCATCGACCGCTTCCTGAAGCATGCGCTTCTCGTTGCGGATGATGATGTCCGGAGCGCGCAGCTCGATCAGCCGCTTCAGACGATTGTTGCGGTTGATGACGCGGCGATACAGGTCATTCAGGTCGGAGGTCGCGAAGCGGCCGCCGTCGAGGGGAACCAGCGGACGCAGATCCGGCGGGATGACCGGGATGACCGTCATGATCATCCATTCCGGGCGATTGCCGGATTCGATGAACGCTTCGACCAGCTTCAGGCGCTTGCCGAGCTTCTTCGGCTTCAGCTCCGAGGTCGAGGTGGCGATCTCTTCGCGCAGGTCGACGGCCAGCTTCGGCAGGTCGAGCGCCATCATCATCTCGCGGATGGCTTCCGCGCCGATCAGGGCGGTGAACGAGTCATCGCCATATTCGTCCTGGGCGCGCAGGTACTCTTCCTCGGAAAGAAGCTGACGCTCCTTCAGAGGGGTGAGGCCCGGCTCGATGACGACGTAGTTCTCGAAATACAGGATCCGCTCGAGATCTTTCAGCGTCATGTCCATCAGCATGCCGATACGCGACGGCAGCGACTTCAGGAACCAGATGTGAGCGACGGGCGCTGCGAGCTCGATGTGACCCATGCGGTCGCGCCGAACGCGTGCGAGCGTGACTTCCACGCCGCACTTCTCGCAGATGATGCCCTTGTACTTCATGCGCTTGTACTTACCGCACAGGCACTCGTAATCCTTGATCGGTCCGAAAATGCGCGCGCAGAACAGGCCGTCGCGCTCGGGCTTGAACGTACGGTAGTTGATCGTTTCCGGCTTCTTGATCTCACCGTACGACCAGGACAGAATCTTCTCAGGGCTCGCAATGTGGATGCGGATCTGATCGAAATTCTGTGCCGGCTGCGCCAGCGGATTGAAGATGTTCGCGACTTCTTGATTCATCGCCGATCTCCTTCGATGCCGGTGGCCGGTTGAGGATCACCCTCTACCGGAACACCGCATGTAAACTGAATGGGCCTATCGGAAACCGCGGCGGATTATTCCGCCGCGTCCGGAAGCCTTGCGTTCGCCTCGGCGTCCAAGGCCTTCTTGGACTGATTGAGCTCGACGTCGAGCCCGAGGGACCGCATTTCCTTGACCAGCACGTTGAACGATTCCGGAATACCGGCCTCGAACGTGTCATCGCCGCGGACAATCGCCTCATACACCTTGGTACGGCCGGCCACGTCGTCGGACTTCACGGTCAGCATTTCCTGCAGCGTGTAGGCGGCGCCATAGGCTTCGAGAGCCCAGACCTCCATCTCGCCGAAGCGCTGGCCACCGAACTGCGCCTTACCACCCAGCGGCTGCTGCGTGACGAGCGAGTACGGGCCGATCGAACGGGCGTGGATCTTGTCATCGACCAGGTGGTGCAGCTTGAGCATGTAGATGTAGCCCACGGTCACCTTGCGGTCGAATGCCTCGCCCGTACGTCCGTCATACAGAACCGACTGGCCGGAGTCGTGAAGACCCGCCTCCTCCAGCATCTCGACGATGTCCGGCTCACGCGCACCGTCGAAGACCGGCGTCGCGATCGAGACGCCCTTCTTCAGGTGTTCGCTCATCCGGATGACCGAAGCGTCGTCCAGTTCCGCAACCGGCTGATCCTTCGGACCGTTATAGATGCCGTCGAGGGTGAGGCGGAGCGGCTTGACGTCGCCCGACTTCTTATAATCCTCGAGCATCTTGCCGATCTTCAGGCCCATGCCTGCGCAAGCCCAGCCCAGATGCGTCTCCAGGATCTGGCCGACATTCATGCGGCTCGGCACGCCGAGCGGATTGAGCACGATGTCGACATGCGTACCGTCCTCGAGGAACGGCATGTCCTGGATCGGGGTGATCCGCGACACGACGCCCTTGTTGCCGTGACGGCCGGCCATCTTGTCGCCCGGCTGGATCTTGCGCTTCACCGCGACGAAGACCTTGACCATCTTCATCACGCCCGGAGGCAGCTCGTCGCCGCGCTGCAGCTTCTCGACCTTGTCGATGAAGCGCTTCTCCAGCCGCTTGCGGCTCTCGTCATACGACCCGCGCAGAGCCTCGATCTCGCCCATGACCTTTTCGTCGGCGAAGGCGAACTGCCACCACTGGGACCGCGGATACTCCTCGATGACATCGCGCGTCAGCACGGTGTCCTTCTTGAAGTTCTTCGGGCCGCTGGAAGCGGTCTTGCCGTCGAACATATCGACCAGGCGGCCATAGACGTTACGGTCCAGGATGGCCTGCTCGTCGTCACGATCCTTGGCGAGACGCTCGATCTCTTCCCGCTCGATCGCCATCGCGCGCTCGTCCTTCTCCACGCCATGGCGGTTGAAGACGCGCACTTCCACGATGGTGCCGGTCACGCCCGGCGGCACGCGGAGCGAGGTATCGCGAACGTCGGAAGCCTTTTCACCGAAGATGGCGCGCAGAAGCTTTTCTTCCGGCGTCATCGGGCTTTCGCCCTTCGGCGTGATCTTGCCGCAAAGGATGTCGCCCGGCTGCACGTCGGCGCCGATATAGACGATACCGGCTTCGTCGAGGTTCTTCAGCGCTTCTTCCGAGACGTTCGGAATGTCGCGCGTGATTTCTTCCGGACCGAGCTTGGTATCGCGCGCCATGACCTCGAACTCCTCGATATGGATCGAGGTGAAGACGTCATCCGACACGATGCGCTCGGACAGGAGGATCGAGTCCTCGAAGTTGTAGCCGTTCCACGGCATGAACGCGACGAGCACGTTCCGGCCGAGCGCCAGATCACCGAGATCCGTCGACGGGCCGTCCGCCAGGATATCGCCCTTGCCGACGCGATCACCCACGCGGACAAGCGGCCGCTGGTTGATGCAGGTCGACTGGTTCGAACGCTGGAACTTCATCAGACGATAGATATCGACACCCGACTTCGAAGGATCAAGTTCCTCCGTCGCGCGGATAACGATACGGGTCGCATCGACCTGGTCGACGATACCGCCGCGGCGAGCCGCGATGGCAGCGCCCGAATCACGGGCAACGACGGCCTCCATGCCGGTACCGACGAAAGGCGCCTCGGCGCGAACGAGCGGCACCGCCTGACGCATCATGTTCGAGCCCATCAGGGCGCGGTTCGCGTCATCGTTCTCGAGGAACGGGATCAGCGAGGCCGCGACCGAAACGAGCTGCTTCGGCGACACGTCCATGAAGTCGACGCGGTCCGAGGTGACCATGACGTTTTCGCCGGAATGGCGGCTGATGATCAGGTCATCGGTCAGCTTGCCGTTCGCATCGAGTTTCACGTTCGCCTGGGCGACGTAGTACTTCGACTCTTCCATCGCCGACAGATAGACGATGTCCATCGTCGCCACGCCGTCCTTGACGCGCCGGTACGGGCTCTCGATGAAGCCGTACTTGTTGACGCGGGCAAACGTCGCGAGCGAGTTGATCAGGCCGATATTCGGGCCTTCCGGCGTCTCGATCGGGCAGATACGGCCGTAATGCGTCGGGTGCACGTCGCGCACTTCGAAGCCGGCGCGTTCGCGCGTCAGACCACCCGGGCCAAGCGCCGAAAGGCGACGCTTGTGGGTGATTTCCGACAGCGGGTTGGTCTGATCCATGAACTGCGACAGCTGCGACGAGCCGAAGAACTCGCGCACGGCGGCAGCCGCCGGCTTGGCGTTGATCAGATCCTGCGGCATGACGTTGCCGATCTCGACCGACGACATGCGTTCCTTGATCGCGCGCTCCATGCGGAGCAGACCGACGCGGTACTGGTTCTCCATGAGCTCGCCGACCGAACGCACACGGCGATTGCCGAGATTGTCGATGTCGTCGATTTCGCCCTGGCCGTCGCGCAGTTCGACAAGCGTCTTGATGACCGCGAGGATGTCTTCCTTGCGGAGCACGCGCACGGTGTCCTCGGCCGTCAGGTCGAGGCGCATGTTCATCTTGACGCGGCCGACGGCCGACAGATCGTAGCGCTCGCTGTCGAAGAACAGCGACTGGAACATGGCGGTCGCGGTATCGACGGTCGGCGGCTCGCCCGGACGCATGACGCGGTAGATGTCGAACAGCGCGTCTTCACGCGACTCGTTCTTGTCCACGGCCAGCGTGTTGCGGATGTAGGCGCCGATATTGATGTGGTCGATATCGAGAACCGTGACTTCGTCGTAGCCGGCCTCGTCCAGGATCTCGAGCAGCTTCTCGCTGATCTCGTCACCGGCTTCGGCGTAGACTTCACCCGTGGTCGGGTTGACGATGTCCTCGGCGATATAGGTGCCATGCAGGTCCTCGTTGAGAACCTTCAGCGCCTTGACGCCCTTCTCGGCCAGGCCGCGAGCGGCGCGGGCCGTCAGCTTCTTGCCGGCCTCGACCACGACTTCGCCGGTGTCGGCGTCGATCATGTCCATGGCGGCCTTCATCCCGCGCATACGCGCCGGATCATAAGGCATGCGCCAGCCATCGCCGACCTTGGAGTAGACGATCTTCGAATAGAAGGTGTCGAGGATCTCTTCGCCGTCCATGCCGAGCGCGAACATCAGCGACGTCACCGGAATCTTGCGGCGACGGTCGATGCGTGCGTGCACGATGTCCTTGGCGTCGAACTCGATGTCGAGCCAGGAACCGCGATACGGGATGATGCGGGCGGCGAACAGGAGCTTGCCCGAAGAATGGGTCTTGCCCTTGTCGTGATCGAAGAAGACACCCGGCGAGCGGTGCATCTGCGAGACGATCACGCGCTCGGTGCCGTTGACGATGAAGGTGCCGTTGGACGTCATCAGGGGCATTTCGCCCATGTAGACTTCCTGCTCCTTGATGTCCTTGACGGACTTCGCACCGGTGTCCTCGTCGACATCGAACACGATCAGGCGCAGCGTGACCTTCAGCGGCGCCGAGAAGGTGATGCCACGCTGGCGGCACTCGTCGACGTCATACTTCGGCGGGTCGAAATCATAGCGGACGAATTCGAGCAGCGCCGTATTCGAGAAGTCCGAAATTGGAAATACGGATTTGAAAACGGCCTGCAAACCTTCGTCCGGACGCCCGCCCTTCGCTTCCTCAACCATGAGGAATTGGTCGTAGGACGCCTTCTGAACCTCGATGAGGTTCGGCATCTCGGCCACGTCGCCGATGGACCCGAAGACCTTGCGGATGCGCTTACGACCGGTGAATTCCAGGGCCATGTTCGCTCCTTCTTTACGTTCAAGAACAGCTATCCGGAAAGCCGTATAGCCGCGCTCAGGCGCGGCTCTCTGGATAGCGGTCCTTATGGACCATGATGGAAACCGGCCCCGGCAATCCGGGGCCGGCCTATTTCAATCGACTTACTTGACGTCGACCTTGGCGCCTGCGCCCTCGAGCTGCGTCTTGAGCTTGGCAGCCTCGTCCTTCGAGACGCCTTCCTTGACGGCCTTGGGAGCTGCTTCGACCAGGTCCTTGGCTTCCTTGAGGCCAAGAGCGGTGATCGCGCGGACTTCCTTGATCACGTTGATCTTGTTCGCGCCGGCCTCAACGAGGATGACGTCGAACTCGGTCTTCTCTTCCACAGCGGCGGCCGGAGCGGCAGCAGCGGCAGCAGCAGCGACCGGAGCAGCAGCCGAAACGCCCCACTTCTCTTCGAGAAGCTTGGAGAGCTCAGCAGCCTCGAGCACGGTCAGGGCGGACAGATCGTCCACAATCTTTGCAAGATCAGCCATTTTATATTCCTGTCAGTTCGAACTTCGTTTGAATGAGAGAACGGCCTACGCCGCTTCATCCTTCTTGGCATAGGCGCCGAACACGCGGGCAAGCTGCGCCGCGGGTGCGCTGACGACCGTCGCGATCCTGGTGGCCGGTGCCTGAAGCAGGCCGACCAACTTACCGCGCAGTTCATCCAGCGACGGCAGCGTGGCAAGAGCCTTGACGCCGTTCGGATCCAGATTGGTCTTGCCCATCGCGCCGCCGAGAATGACGAGCTTGTCATTCGTCTTGGCGAAATCGGACACGACCTTGGGAGCTGCCACCGGATCGCTCGAATAAGCGACGATCGTCGGACCTGTGAACAGGTCCGCAATGTGAGCAGACTCAGTGCCTTGAAGGGCGAGCTTGACGAGGCGGTTCTTAGCGACCTTTACGCTGACCCCTGCCACGCGAGCCTTGCCACGAAGGGCGGTGAGCTCGGCGACGGTGAGGCCGGCATAGTGTGCCACGACGACGACATTGGCCTCCTGGAAGACCTCGTTCATCGTCGAGACAAGTTCGCGTTTTTCCGCTCTTTCCACTTGCCTCTCTCCAGATAGGCGGGTGACCTTTCGGTCCTTACCACCGGTTACGTATGCCGCGACCAGATGTCCGATCGCAGCGCTGCGTGCCTGTCCCCCAGCCACTCTCGCGAGCTTCGGGTCAAAGAGGTTCGAACTGATAAGCGGCTTGCGCCGAAAATCCATCTTCCCCCCGTCTATGCAGGAGATTAAGCCGGCAAGCCGGCCCCTGCAGTCTCGGACAGGTATTGGGCCGGGCGGAGAGCGAACCCTCCGCCGGCCATCTTGCCGCCCGGAAGACCGGGCGGAGATTCTTGAGCCTTACGCGCCGAGCGCGGTGGCCGGATCGACATGGACGCCGGGGCCCATGGTCGAGGAAACGGCAACCTTCTGAAGGTACGTGCCCTTCGCGCCGGTCGGGCGGGCCTTCTGGACGGCGTCCACGAAAGCCTTGATGTTCTGGACCAGCTTCTCGGTGTCGAAGCTCGCCTTGCCGATGCCGGCATGGATGATACCAGCCTTCTCGACGCGGAACTCGACCGAACCGCCCTTGGCGCCGGCAACAGCCGTTGCGACGTCCATGGTGACCGAGCCGACCTTCGGGTTCGGCATCAGGCCGCGCGGGCCGAGCACCTTACCGAGACGGCCGACCAGCGGCATCATGTCCGGGGTCGCGATGCAGCGATCGAAATCGATCGTGCCGCCCTGAACGATCTCGAGCAGATCCTCGGCGCCGACGATGTCCGCACCCGCTGCCTTGGCTTCTTCAGCCTTGGCGCCGCGTGCGAAAACCGCGACGCGGACCTTACGGCCGGAGCCGTTCGGGAGGTTGCAGACGCCGCGGACCATCTGGTCTGCATGGCGGGGATCGACGCCGAGATTGAGGGCGACCTCAATCGTCTCGTCGAACTTCGCATTGGCGCGATCCTTGATGAGCGCCACTGCGACGCTGATCGGATAGAGCTTGTTGCGGTCGATGCCCTCGCGGGCGTTGATAACGCGCTTACCGTGCTGAGCCATGATCAGGCAACCACCTCAAGGCCCATAGACCGGGCGGAACCTTCGATCATCCGAGCCGCCGCTTCGATGTTCTCGGCGTTCAGATCCTTGAGCTTCTTCGTCGCGATCTCGACGCACTGGGCGTGCGTGACCGAACCGGCGACGGCGCCCTTGCCCGGCGTCGTTGCGCCCTTGGCAAGGCCAGCGGCCTTCTTCAGAAGGAAGCTCACCGGCGGCGTCTTCATCACGAAGGTGAAGGACTTGTCCTGGTAGTAGGTGATGACCACCGGTACCGGGGAGCCCTTTTCCATTTCCTGGGTCTGCGCGTTGAACGACTTGCAGAATTCCATGATGTTGATGCCGCGCTGACCGAGCGCGGGACCGATCGGCGGCGACGGGGTCGCCGAGCCGGCCTTGACCTGAAGCTTCAGGTAGCCTGCAACTTTCTTTGCCATTTTTATTCCTTTCCCATGCCGGCAACCCGCCGACGAGGTAGGCCGACATCACATCGGCCAATTGCCAGCCTCAGCTGGCAGGAATGGCGTGGTGCGGATGGCGACACTTGGCGAGCGCCGCATCCTCCCACGCCCAAACGATCAGAGCTTTTCGACCTGACCGTATTCGAGCTCCACCGGAGTGGCGCGCCCGAAAATCGACACGGCGACCTTGAGCCGCGCGCGAACCTCGTCGACTTCCTCGACAAGGCCATTGAACGAAGCAAACGGGCCGTCCGAGACGCGGACCTGCTCGCCGACTTCGAAACTGACGGACGGCTTCGGCCGCTCCACGCCTTCCTGCACCTGATGGATGATGCGGTTGGCTTCGGCTTCCGAGATCGGCATCGGCCGATTGTCGGAGCCGAGGAAGCCCGTCACCTTCGGCGTGTTCTTGATCAGATGATAGGCGTCATCGGTCAGCGCCATCTTCACGAGTACGTAACCCGGGAAGAATTTACGCTCGGCATCGATCTTGCGACCGCGGCGAACCTCGACGACCTTCTCGGTCGGAACCAGGATCTCGTCGAAAAGATCGGCGAGGCCACGCTGGCCCGCCTGCTCGCGGATCGACTCCGCGACCTTCTTTTCGAAGTTCGAATAGGCGTGGACAATATACCAGCGTTTATCCAATGAACTGTCCTCCGCCTATCGGCCGAGACCGAGCAGGAACGAGACGCCCCAGCTCAGACCGAAATCGGCAATGGTGAAGAACAGGCTCGCAAGCACGGCCATAACGAAGACCATGACTGTCGTGATCGCGGTTTCGCGACGAGACGGCCATACGACCTTCGATACCTCCGTGCGAACCTGCTGGAGGAACGTAAATGGATTAGTTTTGGTGGCCATTACCCGCTCACGGCTTGCGGGCGCGCGGACGTCTGTCTGCGCACCCCGCTGGGAAGCGTTACATAGAACCGATCAATCGATTCCTCAAGTAGTAAATTGGCAGGGGCAGTAGGATTCGAACCTACGACCTACGGTTTTGGAGACCGTCGCTCTACCAGCTGAGCTATACCCCTACCGGAGAGAAGGCCTGTTTCCAGCCCTTCTCAAAACCTTCCGACGACGTTCCTGCTACTTAGCAGACCCGCGCCGGGCTTGCATCACTTAATGATGCTGGCGACGACGCCTGCGCCGACGGTACGACCGCCTTCACGGATGGCGAAGCGAAGCTTTTCTTCCATGGCGATCGGCACGATCAGCTCGACATCCACCGAGATGTTGTCGCCCGGCATCACCATCTCGACGCCTTCCGGCAGCGTCACCACGCCCGTCACGTCGGTCGTGCGGAAGTAGAACTGCGGACGGTAGTTGGTGAAGAACGGCGTGTGACGGCCACCCTCTTCCTTGGTCAGGATGTAGGCCTCGGCCTTGAACACCGTATGCGGCGTCACGGAACCGGGCTTGCAGAGGATCTGGCCGCGCTCGACGCCTTCACGGTCGATACCGCGAAGCAGAGCACCGATGTTGTCGCCAGCCTGGCCCTGATCGAGCAGCTTACGGAACATCTCGACGCCGGTGCAGGTCGACTTGACGGTCGGACGGATGCCGACGATCTCGACTTCCTCGCCAACCTTGACGATGCCGCGCTCGACGCGGCCGGTCACGACCGTGCCGCGGCCCGAGATCGAGAACACGTCTTCGATCGGCATCAGGAACGGCAGGTCAACCGGACGCTCCGGCTGCGGGATGTAGGTGTCGACGGCGGTCATCAGCTCGAGGATCGCGTCTTCGCCCAGCTTGGCGTCGCCATCATTGAGCGCGACAACGGCCGAACCCTTGATGATCGGAATGTCGTCGCCCGGGAAGTCGTAGGACGAGAGCAGTTCGCGAACTTCGAGCTCGACGAGCTCGAGGAGCTCCGGATCGTCGACCAGGTCGCACTTGTTCAGGAACACGACGAGGGCGGGAACGCCGACCTGACGGGCGAGCAGAATGTGCTCGCGGGTCTGGGGCATCGGGCCGTCAGCGGCAGACACGACCAGGATCGCGCCGTCCATCTGGGCTGCGCCGGTGATCATGTTCTTCACATAATCGGCGTGGCCGGGGCAATCGACGTGGGCGTAGTGGCGGTTCTGCGTCTCGTACTCGACGTGTGCCGTCGAAATCGTGATGCCGCGAGCGCGCTCCTCGGGAGCAGCGTCGATCTGATCATAAGCCTTGAACGTAGCGCCACCGGTCTTTGCAAGAACCTTGGTGATGGCCGCGGTCAACGACGTCTTGCCGTGATCCACGTGGCCGATCGTGCCAATGTTGCAGTGCGGCTTGTTGCGCTGGAATTTCTCTTTTGCCATCGACGTCGCTTCCTGTCGTCTCGTTCCTACGAGCCGGACGGCTCGAACTGCACCATCAACCTGCTGCGCACCGCGTTCAAACCGCGCAAGTAGCGCAAGGCTCAGTTGATGGAGCGGGTGAAGGGAATCGAACCCTCGTATTCAGCTTGGAAGGCTGCTGCTCTACCATTGAGCTACACCCGCACGCTAACGTTCCGTCGAAATGGTGGAGGAGGTTGGATTCGAACCAACGTAGACTAAGTCAACGGATTTACAGTCCGTCCCCTTTAACCACTCGGGCACTCCTCCAAATCACTTCGGCAGAGCGTCATCGTTCAGGCTTTACCGTCGGAAGCAGCCGTTGCTGCCCCGCCGATGGGGGCTCTTATGACGGGGAGACCTTGCCCTGTCAACGCCTAACCAACCAACTATCCCGCGTTCCGTGCATGGCTGGAAAACGGCCGCGCAGTTCGATTGCCGGTTTGGCTCGCCCCTCGTATAAGCGGGGCATGACCGACGAAAACAAACAGAGCAAATCGCAGCGGCAACCCGGGCATTTCCGCGGTGGCAAGGGCAAGCCCGGCCACAATGGACCCCGCCGCTTCGCCTCCAACGCCCCGGCCGAACGCCGTCCGGATCAGCTGTGGATATATGGCATTCATGCCGTCGCGGCCGTGCTTGGCAATCCGCGCCGCAAGGTGCTGCAGCTGCTGGCGACGCAGAATGCAGCCAGCCGGCTTGTCGAGGAAGGGGCGACTCTCCCGGGCGACCTCAAGGACACCTCACCGCGCGACCTCGACCGGCTGCTCGGCTCGGACGCCGTGCACCAGGGCGCCGCGGTGGAAGTCGCGCCGCTCGAACCGCTCGATCTCGATGCGCTGGGCGATGCCCGCCTCGTCGTCGTGCTCGACCAGGTCACCGATCCCCATAATGTCGGCGCCATTCTCCGGTCCGCCGTCGCGTTCGGCGCGGATGCGCTGATCACCACCGGCCGCCACGCGCCGGCCGAGACCGGCGTGCTGGCTAAGTCCGCCTCGGGCGCGCTCGAAAACATCGCGATGATCGAAGTTCCGAATCTCGCCACCGCCCTCACCGACCTGCGCGACATGGGCTATTCCTGCGTCGGCCTCGACAGCGAGGGCACGGTTCCGCTGGAAGAAGCGATTCGGGGCGACAAGATCGCCCTGGTGCTCGGCGCCGAGGGCAGGGGCCTACGCCGGCTGACCCGCGATCGCTGCGACGTCGTCGCCCGGCTCGACATGCCCGGCGCGATCAAGAGCCTCAACGTCTCCAACGCGGCCGTGCTGTCGCTCTACCTCGCCCACCGCCATCTCGAAACGGCGACGACTTAAGCTCCGTCGAATCACGCGGGCCTCGTTGTCCCGCGTGATTCGTCCGTCCCGCCCTGTCCTCGCCCCGGCGGCACACCCGCCGTAGCCGAAACGCGAAATGCAGCGGATTGCGGAAAACTGCACGATCCACGCTTGACCGGCGGGGGCGGTCCTCACTACACCCGTCTCCGTGCCGGATTAGCTCAGCGGTAGAGCAGCGGTTTTGTAAACCGAAGGTCGGGGGTTCAATCCCCTCATCCGGCACCATCTTCCCTGACATGTGCGCCCGTCGACACCGACCCTCCCCCGAGGCTCCGCAGGGCACTGCACCAATGTTGCCCCGAACCTAGCCCAGCACCGACTGCTCGCGGCAGATGCGATCGACCAGGACGTCGAAGTCTCCCTTGGGCGGCCGCTGCTTCGCCAGGCGCTGCTGCAGGTGCCGGATCGGCTCGGCCAGGATTTCCTCCAGGCTTTCGGCGCACTGGAAATCGCCGGCCACGCGCTTGACCTTCGAATTGTCGAAGATCGCCGTCCAGGCCTTGTCTCCGGTCAGCGGGCCGATCCATTCGGGGTTGTAGCGGACCAGCGTATCGGTCGGGACATGCACGATCTTTGCCTCGACGCCAAGCATGCGGGCGATGGTCTTCTGGATGTCGTCCCAGATATGGGCGCGGTCGCTGGTGATGTGGAAGATGTCGTTGAGCGCCGCTTCCTTGCCGAACAGGCCGACAAACGGCACCGCGAAATCGACCGAGCGGGTCAGCGTCCACGGCGTATGACCATCACCGGCCACGATGGTCGGTTCGCCGTCCAGCATGCGGCGCGCCATGATATCGCTGTCGCCGATCATGATCGGCAGGCCGGTGCGAACCGTATGGCTGGGGCGCACGATGGTCCAGGCCAGTCCCCGCGAATCCTGCAGCCGCTTTTCGCACTCGATCTTGGCCTGGCTATAGGGCCAGTAGGGATTGATCGCCGGCGTCGCCTCGGTGATCACGTAGTGCCGCGCCGGCTTTTCATAGACCGAGGCCGACGAGATGAAGACGTATTGTCCGCAATGGCCGGTGAAGATCTCGATATCACGCTCCACCTGATCCGGCGTGAACGCGATGAACTGGCAGACGACGTCGAAATTCTTTTCGGCGAGCCCGGCGTATTCCGGCCCGGCGAGGTCGCCGACGATCGATTGGACGCCCTGGGGCAGCGCGCTTTCGCGCTTGCCGCGATTGAAGACGCTGACCTGGTGCCCCTGCGCCACGGCACGCTCGACACAGGGATAGGATATCTGGCCGGTGCCGCCGATGAAGAGAATGTTCAGCGCCATCTGAAGAACCTTTGTCGGATGCGGGGACTCAACCCGCCCACCTTGGAAGACATTGGCATGGCGAGGCAATGGGCGCGGGCCCCTCAGGGCGCAGGCGAGCCCGCCAGCAGCCTGTCGATCCAGAGCCCAATGTCCTCCGCCATCGCCTTCAGCGCATCGGCGGCCGAAACACCCGTCACGCTCTTGCGAGGCTTCAGGTCATGGTCGCCATCCTCAAGCCAGCGGATCTCGATGGCAGGCGACAGCGCATAGCCGGCGACTTCCTCGCTGGTCCCGAACGGGTCGCGCGTGCCCTGGCAGATCAAGGTCGGCGTCCGGAGTTCGAGCAGATGCGCCGTGCGCAATTGCTCGGGCTTCGCCGGCGGATGAAAGGGGTAGCCAAGGCACAGCAGCCCCGCGATCTCGCCCCTGGCGAAGTATTCATCGGCAATCATGCTGGCGACGCGGCCGCCCATCGACTTGCCGCCGATCACCAGCGGCTTGGTGGCGCCAAGCGACGCGATCGCCGCGCGGTATTCCGGCATCAGCTTTTCGGCGCGCGGGGGCGGCTTCCGCCCGGTCCCGTCCCGCCGTTCGGCCATATAGGCGAATTCGAAGCGCGCCACGCGCAGGCCGGCCGCCGCCAGCGCCCTGGTCGCCGCTGTCATCGAGGCCGAATCCATCGGCGCGCCTGCGCCATGCGCCAGCAGGATCGTCGCCCGCGCGTCGTCCGGCCCGTCCAAGAGAAAGGCCTCGCTCATCCGTCTCTCCCGATGCTGCGGCGCGGTCCGGACGACGCCTGGGCGCCGATCCGGATCACGAGAAAGTTTGAAATGGCCCCGCCTTCCGCATGGTAACCCGTGACATGAGGGCGGCGTGTTCTCCCTCGTCAACCAGGGAGGGAAACATGCAGACGAAATCATCCACCTTCAAGCCGTGGAAGCTCGCCTTGTTGGCCGCCGGGCTCGCGAGCCTCGGCGGATTGGGCCTGCTGTTGGTGCATCCCACGCCGGCCGAGGCGGTGGTCTATTGCAAGCGCGTCGGCTATCCGGTCGGCTGCGTCGTGCGGCCGGCGCCTGTCGTCCGCCCAGGGGCCGTCGTCTACTGCCAGAACGGGGTGTATGTGAAGGGCTGCGTCGCACGGCCGGCGCCCCGCGTCGTCTATTGCAAGCGCGTCGGATATCCCAAGGGCTGCGTCATGCGCTGAGCAACGTGATTCACGCGACGCCCGGGCGTCGCGTGCAACTCACTTCGGCTTCATTTCCTGCGCCAGCGTGGCGAGCGCGCGCTGCGCCTCGCGCGAACCCGTGCCTGCGACGGCGACGAAGATCGTCTTGGCGTCGTTCCAGCGGCGAAGGTGGAAATAGGACCAGCCGCGCATCATCATCAGGTCGTTCTGTTCCGGCGCGATCCGCGAGCGTTCGTCGAGCATCAGCAGGGTCTCGACATAGCGGCCGTCATTGTAGGAACCGATGGCCCGCTGGGTCAGGATCTCCGTCTTCAGTTCGATCGCCCGCGGCACGGCCTGCGAGGTCTGGGCGGCGGAAGCCGCGGCCTGATCGGTGAGGCCGGCGCGCAGATAGGCGAGCGTCTTGCCATAGGCGGCGTCCTGCGCGACCTGGCCATAGCTGGTGCGAAGCGCCATGTCGAAGGCGTCAGCCGCCTCGATCGGACGGTTCAGCTCCATCAGACACCAACCCCGGGTGAGCGCGCTCATCGACGACAGCAGGGCCGGACGTACTTCGCCGGTACAGGAGCGGCCACCGCCCTTGGCAGCGCTGCGCTGCGGCGCGCGGGCGACCGAAGGTTCGGCGGTACGGGGCGCTGCCTGGCGGCGAACCGGTCTTGCAACGGGCTCGGGCTCCATTTCTTCGTCATCGACAGCCTCGACGCGGGCAGCCCGCGCCGGCGCGACGGTCTCGCCATCGGGGCCGGGAAGCGATTCGGCGGCGGGCACGAGGTTGCGACGCGCCTTCGGATCGGCCAGCGCCGCGATGCGCGGCGAACGGGCGCTCCATTCGCGAACGATCTTGTCGAAGCCGGCCTTGTCCTTGAGCTTCTGGTTGGCGAGCGCCAGGCCATAGGCCGACGGCTCGTCCTCCGGCATCAGCGAAAGCGCCGTCTCGAACCAGCGGGCCGCGATGGCCGTTTGGCCGATCTTGTAGGCGTACCAGCCAAACTCCTGCGCGCCGGGCGCATATTTCGCGTCGCTGATCGCTTTGGCGGTGCGGGTGAGGACCTCGCGGTCCATCTTCACCGGCGGGTCGACCGACAGCATGGCGGTCGCGACGACGAGATAGGCGTCGGTGTTTTCCTTGCTGGCATCGCGCCACTTGTAGGCGGCTTCTTCCGCCTCGGCCGGACGCTTCAGCGCGTTCAGCACATAGGCATAGCCGCGTGCGATTTCGGCGTTGTCCGCACGGCCCTTGGCGAGCTCGAACCATTGCGCGGCGCGGGTCGGGTCGTTGTGCTGGAACCAGTAGGAGCCGAGCAGCACGGCATCATCCGGGCCTGTGCCTTCGCGCACCAGCCGCTCGACGAGCGCGATATCCTCCGGCGCAACGGTGAGGCTCGGATCCTTGGCGCCGGCAGAGAGGCGGCGGCGGGCCAGATCGTTCTTGACCGGGGCGAACTCGCCCTGCCCGTCCGCGCCGATGCGCTCCAGCTTCAGCAGATCGGCCAGTTCGGCATCGTCCAGATAGCCCATGGCCTTCTGGATGGTGGCCAGGCGTTCCTTCGGATCCTGGCAATTGGTCAGGATATAGGTGCCGACATCGCGGGCACGGCCCGTGCGGGAGGATTTGCCGAACGCCTCGGCGACGCGCCAAAGCACATCGACATCGGCGCAGGTGAGCAGCGTCGGCGTCGCCGCGGCGATCGAGACGACCGTGTTCCACTGCTGCGCGTTCGAGGCGTTGACCAGCCTTTCGCGCTGTTCGCCGATCTCGAGGCGGGCCAGCAGGTCGGGCGGCGCCTGCCATTGCGGCTCGCGCACCAGCCGGGCGGCGATGGCAGCGCGCACGGCGGCGTACTGGCCGTCGCCATAGAGCTTCCACATCTGGTCGAGCACGGCGTCGGCGATCGGCGCCGGCGCGGAGAAATCATCCGGCGGGGTCCAGTCGGGATAGAGCGCGCGCAGCCGGGCGATCTCCGCCTGCAGCCGGCGGTCGTCGCCCTGGCGGGCGAAATAGCGCAGGGCGGTCTCGTCGACGACGGGGCCGCTGGCCGCCGGAGCGGGAGCCGCGGGTGCCGGCGTCGCTGCCGGTGCGGGCGCGGGCGCGGCGGCGGGGGCAGCCTCCCCCTGGGCGAAGCGGCGTTCCGAAGCGGGGCGGTTCGCGCTGCCCGAAGTCAGGAAATTGCCGAAGACGGGTGGACGGGGAGCCAATGCCTGGTGGGTCTCGACCCCGGCTTCCGCCGGCGAAAGGGTCTGGTCAAGGATATACGCGCCCTCCAGTCCGATGACGGCGAGCGTACCGAGGATGAGGAGCTGCTGCTTCACAGGCATTCCGCGTGCCTTTCCGTCAGAAAGGACAGAGAGAGAAGATGGAGCGTCGACGGGAAGTAGAGCGTCGGCGCGAAGCTCTTGAGGTCGGCCGGCACCGGCGTCCCGTCGCGCACGCAGGCCAGCGCCGCGCCGAGGATGCGATAGCCGGGCTCGTTCAGCGGGCTCTCGATCGCATTGGTCTTCACATTGATGATGGCGGGGCCGAGCTTGCCGGTCCCGAGCCAGGCCTTCGCGTAGGGATCGAGCAGCGCGGGATTGGTGATGCCGGCGCGCATCAGGTAGAGCGGAATGCGGATGGCGTTATAGCCGAAGACCGGATCGAAACCGGCGGCCGGCACAACCTGCTCGTCCTTGACCGAGATCCAGTCGGTCGGCAGCTTCTCGACGCCGAACTGCGCCTGCTGCGCCAGCGTCATCCCCGATTTCGCCAAGCCTTGCCAATCGGTTGCCGGAGCCAGCTGCGCCATCACGGGAAGCGCTTCGAAGATCCAGTAGGAAAGGTTGATCACCGGCCCGTCCGGACGCGCCGCGCGGCTGAAGCCTTCGACGCCCGGCAGGATCAGCACGCGGCCGAGATCGTCGACCACGGTCTTGGTGCCGAGGACCGTGGCGATCGCCGTCGCCGCCTCGACATAGGCCGGCACGTTCCAGCCCCAGCCGGCCTCGGCGAGCGCATAGGCGATCAGCAGGTCGCCATCGCTGGCATTGTTGATGTCGCGCACATGCGGCGCGGTCGGCTGCCAGCTCCACACGGCCAGGCCGTCGTCTCGCAGCATCAGTTCGGTGCGGGTGAAGCTCCAGATCCGTTCGAAGCTGGCGCGGTCGTCCGCCGCAAACGCCAGCAGCAGCCCGTAGCCCTGCCCTTCGCTATGGCTGATGCCGCCATTGCCATCGTCGATGACCCGGCCCGTGGGGGCGACGAATCGGTCGCTATAGGCGCGCCAGTCGGTGGCCGAGACGGTTCCCCGCATGGCGAGCTGTACCCCATCGGCGGCGACCGCCATTGACGCCAGGCCGGCCGCGACCAGGCCGGCCAGGGCTGCGGATCGGAGGAAGGAGCGGATCACGAGCGTCTCCCCAGGCGACGCAGCAGCCCCGTCGTCACGACACCGAGGATGATGCAGAGACCGACCAGGGCGAGCGCGTAGAACACGATGTTGCTGGAGAGCCAGTTGGCGGCGATCAGGCGCAGGTTGATGACGGAGACCGGCTGGGTCGGCACGAACTCGAAATTAGTGAGCGGCCGGCTCTCGATCCTGTCGGTGGTGGCGGAATAGGTGGTGAGCGGGCCGCTCAGTTCCGGCCAGCGCTGGATGCCGGAGATCGCCTGGATGCCCGAGATGAGGGTGCCTTCCGACGGTGCCGTCACCACGGTCCAGGTGCCGCCACCATTCGGGCTCGCCTGCTGGGCTACGATCAGCGTCGTCTTCGGCTGCGGCTCATAGGCCGGCATCTCGGCGTTGCGCAGCCGGAAGGTCGAGAACGAGATATCGAAATTGCGCTGCAGCCAACCTTCGACCCCGGCCATCTGGCCCTGAATGCCGCCGCCGCCGACTTCGTTGCGCCAGCGATTGAAGGTTGCGTCGGTATTCTCGGTTTCGGTCTTCGCCAACGGAGCCTGGCTCACTTCGGCGCCCGGGCGGCGCAGCGCGCCGTCGAGCGCCTCGAACCCTGCCGCCGTCGCGGCCGGGACGACGCGATTGCCCGCGCCCGTCTCGTCGCGCCAGCCGGTGCGGATGCTTTCCGCCACGCGGACCTGGCTCAGGACATTGGCCGGCATCTGCGCCGCCGTTCCGACGAAGATCGCGGAGCGGTCGCCGACGCCGGTCGCCGGGGCCGGCGCCAGCGGAACGATGCGCCCGGCCTGGAGCGCCATGCGCGCCACCAGGCTGGCGGCGGCGGAATAGATGCTCGGATCGGTGCGGCCCATCACAAAGGCGCTCGGCTCGGCGGCGCGGTTATACGGGAACGCCGTGCCGGCGAAGGCCGCGAGATTGGGGAGCCTGCCGATGCGGGCAAAGGTCGGCATGACGAAGGTGGTGGTGTCGAACAGCACGAAGCGTTGTCCGCCGGCGGTGGAGCCGCCCGGCGCGCAAGCCGCGTCCTCGGCCGTGTCGAGCATCGCATTGATCGCGATCCGGTTGACGCCCGGCTTGAAGTGGCGAAGCGGGACCTGGATCGGGAACTGGCGAAAGATGCCGCCCTGCTGGCGGGTGATGCGCGTCGTCGCCGCGATCTGGTCGTTCACATAGATGTCGATATGGCTCGCCGGTCGCACCGCCGAGGTATAGGCGGCGTCGAGCAGAATCGTCGCTTCGCCATAGGCCTGGGCATAGAAATCGGAGGGCACGCCGACCGCGAATTCCGTGCGGAAGCGGCGGCCGGCGAACTCCTGCGTACCCGAGCCGGCATCGGCGATGCGGAAGCTGTCGCTGCCGGTCAGGAAGCGGACGTCAGGCGCCATCCAGGGCGCGGTGTTGATCGTCGTCCGCACCACGTTCGCCGGACGATCGACGTTCGAGGCCATCGAGTCGATGGCCGAGCCGATCTGGCTCCAGTTGCCGCCCGAGACGACGAGCACGGAGGAACCGAGCCTCGCGTCGTCGACGAAGCCGACGATCGGCCGCGTGCTGGCATCGGCCGGGGCGTCGGTCAGGATCGAGTTGATCTCGCTGGCGACGCCCAGGACGACGGTGAGCGAGCCATCCGCGTCGGGCGCGGTGATTCCATCCGACACGGTGACGACGGGATTGGGATAATTGCCGGCCAGCGCGAGGGTCTGGACAAGCTTCAGCAGATGCGGCGCGATCGTGACCTGGTTGCTGCCCGGCGCGATGACGTGGATCGAGGTGACGCCCTTGCCGTTGAAGCCGACCGCCGGCAGGTCGTCCATGCCGCGCAGGCTGCGCGGCGCGTCGCCGCGCGCGAAGGTCAGCGTCGTCGCGGAAGGATCTATCTCGGTCCAAAGTTCGTAGGTCGACGGCACGCTGCAATCCGTCCGGTGGCGCTGCGCGACCTGGAAGCGGATCGTATTGGCGCCGGCCTGCAAGAGACCGGGGGGCACCATGGCCAGCGCGTCGCGGAACGATTCCGAGGACGACAACGCCGTTTCCAGCACCGGCTCGTTGTTGATCGAGACGCGCAGGCGCGACGCCTCCGGCATCACGACGATGGCGCTCTTGAACGAGACGTCGAGGCGCGCGGCCTGGCTTGCCTGATCGGCGGTCAGATAGATGGCCCAGGTGCGCTGGTCCATTTCGCCTTCGAGACGCATCGTTGGGAACGGCACGATATAGCGCCGGTCGAGATTGGCCGGCAGCGCCGGCTCGGCCTGCGGGGCAGCCATCGACTCGGGAGCCGTTGCCGGCGGCGCGACAGGCGCCGTGATGAGAGGCTCGACCGGCTCGGGCTCGACAGCCGGGGCCACCGGGATCTGCCGGATCGGTGCCGGTGCGGGCGCAGGAGCCGGAGGCTGAGCTGTTACGGGCGGCTGCACGGGAGCCGCGGTCGGCGCCTGCACGGGAGCCACGACCGGCGGCTGCGTCGGCACGACGACCGGTGCCGGAGCAACGGCGGGCGGCGCAGGCTCGAACTGGAAGGGCGCTGCCGGCCGGGTGCCGGTTGCGGGGGCCGACGGGATCGCGGTCGGCGCGGGATCCGCCGCCCGCTCGCCGGACATGTCGAAGGGCGACGGGCTCTGAGCTATTGCCCAGAGCGCGCTCGTGCCAAGCAGGGAGACGGCGAGGCTGGTGCGGATCAGCGCTTTCATGAGTTCGGCTTTCCAGCGGTCGCGGAGACAGCGGCCTTCTCCGGCGTCGAACGGCGGAAAGACTTCATGAAGTAGCCGAGCCCGCGCCCGGTCTGGTAGATCGACAGGCTGAGGAACCAGATGGTGCCGCGCAGGATGCCGATATTGGTGCGGCGCGACCACTGGAACTTGGTCCAGAGATCCGAGCTCGCGAACACCAGGTCGGAGATCAGCTTGTAGTGGTCGGCGATGGTCGGCTCATAGCGCACGCCGAGCATCACGCCGTCCGGTGTCCGGGTCATGCTGCGCACGCTGATCGGCATGGCCTCGGTAGGGATCGGCACGTTGGTCTTGAAGCGGACGTCGCAATAGAGGTCGCGGCTGATCTCCGGAACCTTCACATTGCCCATGTTGATCCGCGCGCCGCCGACCGAGGCATCCTCGATGGTCGCCGGGAAGACCTTGTCGCCGACCAGGATCTCGCACCGGCGCTTCACGTCGACGCGGCGGCTGCCCCGGTTCTCCCGGCGCTCCGAAACGACGCCCAGCGCGCAGCCGGCGATGACCAGGTTGAGCAGGTTCCAGCCGCCCACCACCAGGGCGACGTCGGCCTTCCAAGGCTCGTTGATGACGCGCCAGGCGGTCATGAACACGGCGAGCACCAGCACGGCGAAGATGATGAAGAACGGCCGCGACAGCTCCGAGACGCGGGCGGTGTCGAGCGACTCGCTCTTCGAGGTCACCTTGAAGGTCGGCTTGCTGGGATTGAGAATGACGGAGACCAGCGCCGGCAGCAGGTAGACCGACTGCACATACTCATAAAGCTCGGAGATCCACGGCCAGCGGAAGCGGCCATAGAGGTAGTTCTGCATCATCAGGTTCACGACCATGTAGGTCGCGCTGTAGGCGACGAACTCGCCTGCCGAGGCCGTGAAGATCTCGAGGTTGAAGAAGAGGTAGCAGAGCGGCGCGAGCAGGAAGATCCAGCGCGTGATCGGGAAGAACCAGAACAGCGTGCTGGACATGTAGCAAAGGCGCTGCGGGATCGAGAGGCCGCGCTTGCCGGGCGGGAAGCGGAACCGTAGGATCTGGTACATGCCCTGGCCCCAGCGGCTGCGCTGGCCGATGAACGAGGCGAAGGTCGCGGGCTGCAGGCCGGCGATCAGCGGGCGGTCGACATAGACGCTGTGCCAGCCGCTCGCATGCAGTTCCAGGGCCGTCTCGGCGTCCTCGGTGATCGAGACGCCGGAGAAGCCGCCGGTCTGGTCGAGCGCCCCGCGGCGCAGCACCGCGGCCGAACCGCAGAAGAACGAGGCATCCCACTTGTCGAGGCCGCGCTGGATGATGCCGTAGAACATCTCGTTCTCGGACGGCATCGTCTCGAAGGTGCGCAGATTGCGTTCGACCGGGTCGGGGTTGAGGAAGAAGTGCGGCGACTGGACGAGGAAGAGCTTGGGATCTTCCTTGAAGTAGCCGACCGTGTAGAGCAGGAAGTCGCGCGCCGGCGCATGGTCGGCGTCGAACACCACGACGAGCTCGCCGGTGGCGACCTGCAGGCCGTTGTTCATATTGCCGGCCTTGGCGTGGACGTTGCGCTCGCGCGTCAGGTAGCGGCAGCCCATGTCCTCGGCCAGCTTCTGCAGCGTGATGTAGCGCTCCTCGGCCTCCTGGGCGGCCTGCATGTTCTCGGCATTGCGCTTCTGCACCGTGCCGCCATCATCGAGCAGCCAGACCGTGAGCTTGTCGGCCGGATAGTCCATCGCCTTGGCGGCAGCGAGCGTCGTCGCCAGCAGCTCCGGCTCTTCGTTATAGGTTGGCACGAACACGTCGACCGTCGGCAGGTCCGGATCGGAAGACGAGATCTTCAGGTTGCGCGACGGATGCGGAAGCATCACGACGAACAAGCTCAGGAACAGCATGAAAATGCTGTACATTTCGCAGATGTAGACGAGGAAGCCGGGAATGAAGTTCTGCAGTTCGTTGATCGGCGGCAGCGTGCTGGTCGTGCGCCAATAGGCGTAGCGCAGGACGATCGAGGTGCCGAGCGCGAGCGCGATCTGGCGCCAGACGCCGCCGCTCGTGAAGGTCTTCAGAACGACCATGGCGCCCAGCACCGCGGTGCCGGCGATCAGGTGGGCCTGCAGGCTGATCGGGAGCGTGATGAGGAAGGCCATCACGATCGCCGCGACGGCCCAGAGCAGCGCGATGCCGATGCGTCCCATCAAGCGTTCCTTGCTTCATGCTCGGGCCAGGACCCGGAAAACTCGACCCGATGCACAAGCTGCGACGGGGATCGCAAAAGGCGGCCTGTCGTTGCCGACCGGACCGCCCTTGCCGTCTCGCGGGCCCGGGGGCCTGCTCTGTCACCGAAAAGCGCCTTGGCGCGGCACGTCATGTCATGGGCTCAGAGTTGGGGGGGGCGGGACGGCGGCGTAGTCTTCAAATCGACCGGCGGCGGCATCCGGCGCCGGCACGTCGGCCGCCACCGGGGCAGCCTCGACGGGCGCCGCCTTCCGCACGACGCGGCGCGCCGGTGCGGCCTGCACGGCCACGGGGGCCGGCTCCGGCGCCAGTTGCGGCGTCACCTGCGCGGTCGGCAGCACGGTGGTTCCGAGCTTGCCGAGATCGGCGGGGATCGGCGGCGCGCCGCCATAGGGATTCCAGTTGGCGGCCATGAAGTAGGAACTGATCGTCATGCCCGTCATCACGGCGAGGAGGCTAGCCTCGGTGGTGTTCGGCTCGCAGAGGCGCAGGCGCAGCGTGATCGTGCCCTGCCCGATCGTGAAGTTCGAATCGAGATCGGGGGTCCGGATGCGCTGCCAGGCATAGATGCAGGTATCGCCCTGCGCCGAGCCGCCCATGGCATAGCCAAAGGAGCCGTAGCGGCTCTGGGCGAAATAGGGCGATACGCGCATCGGCACACCGGGAAGCACCTGACGCATCTCGGCGCCGATCGCGCTGAGGCTGATAGCCGGATTGGCCTGGACGTTCTCCGGCCCGGTCACCGACTTCACCGGCCCGAACAGCGTCGCCGTCACCATGTTCTGGCCGGGCGTGTGCGAGCGGTTGGAGAGGATGATTTCCTGGGTGGTTGAATTGGCGAAGCGGCGCTCGATCACACCAACCACGCCAGGGCCGCCGGGCGGCATGTCGATATAGGCCTTCTCGATCGGCACGCTGGTGGCGATCGAGCCCGATTCGATGGGACGGCCGCCGATGCTGCCGCAAGCCGCGAGGCTTACCAGCGCCAGAGCGCAGCCGATCCACTGGAAGGAGGTGCGGGCGACAGCCAGGGTCATCGGGCGAAATATCCCCGAGCGAAACCGGACGCCGCGGAGCGCCGCTGGTTGACCCGGTTTCTGAGAATTCGCCGCATCGATCGTCCCCTGTGCGCCAGCAATTGCAATGTCCGGCCTGAACGGAACCCAGCCGGCTGCGACAGCCGATCAGCCCGGCTGCGAACAGCCCTGGGCCTCAATGCCCAACCTCGGTCGAGCATGGTTAACAACGCGTTACCAGGAGAACGTTAAGGGCCGTTAATCTCGCACTGCGGCATAGGATCAACAGGGAAAAGCGCAGGCGCACGCTGCGCTTGCGGCCGGCGCCGTCACACGCCGGCGCCGGAAATCACGGTTAACGCGAAGGCGCGAAATGCGCCTGCAACCTGCACGCGAGGGCATCGCGCTCCGCCGCGCCATAGGGCTCGCGCGTCCCCTGCCCCCAGACCGGACCGGGCCAGGCGGCGTCGCCGACCATGCGGCCGATGACATGCACATGCATCTGCCGGACGATGTTGCCGAGAGCGCCGACGTTCAGCTTGTCGAAGGTGGAAACCGCCCCGAGCGCCGCACCGGCCTGCTTGATTTCGACCGAGAGCGTGGCCAGTTCGGCGTCGTCGAGCTCGGTCCACTCCTCCAGCCCGGGCTTGCGCGGCAGAAGCAGCAGCCAGGGAAAGCGGCGATCATCCATCAGCCGGACCTGGCAAAGCGCCAGCTCGGCAATCCAGACGCTGTCGGCTTCAATGCGCTCCGCGATCTCGAAGGCGGCGCTCATGCCGCGTCGTCCTTCATCAGCTGGTCAAAATAGCCGATCGTGTGGCGCAGGCCCTCATCCAGCTCGATCGTCGGCTGCCAGCCGAGCGTGCGCTGCGCCAGGCCGATATCCGGCTTGCGCTGGCGCGGATCGTCCGAGGGAAGCGGCTTGAAGACGAGCTTGGAATTCGAGCCGGTCAGGGCGATGACCCGCTCGGCCAATTGGCGGATCGTAAACTCGTTCGGGTTGCCGATGTTGATCGGTCCCGTGACGTCGTCCGGCGTATCCATAAGGCGGATCATGCCGTCGATCAGGTCGTCGACATAGCAGAAGGAGCGCGTCTGCCCGCCCTCGCCATAGATCGTGATGTCGTCGCCCCGCAGCGCCTGGACGATGAAATTGGACACCACGCGGCCGTCATTCGGATGCATGCGGGGACCGTAGGTGTTGAAGATCCGCATTACCTTGATGCGCAGCTGATGCTGGCGCCAGTAATCGAAGAACAGCGTCTCGGCGCAGCGCTTGCCCTCGTCATAGCAGGAGCGGATGCCGATCGGGTTGACGTTGCCCCAGTAATCCTCGGTCTGCGGATGGACGGAGGGATCGCCATAGACCTCGGAAGTTGAGGCCTGCAGGATCTTCGCCTTCACGCGCTTGGCGAGGCCCAGCATGTTGATCGCGCCATGCACGCTGACCTTGGTCGTCGCCACGGGATCGTGCTGGTAGTGCACCGGCGAGGCCGGACAGGCGAGATTGTAGATCTCGTCGACCTCGACATAGAGCGGAAAGGTCACGTCATGGCGCATCAGCTCGAAGCGCTTGTGGCCGATCAGGTGCTCGACGTTGCGGCGAGAGCCGGTGAAGAAATTATCGGCGCAGAGCACCTCGTCGCCGCGGGCCAGCAGCCGCTCGCAAAGATGCGAGCCGAGAAAGCCTGCGCCGCCGGTGACGAGAATTCGCTTGTTCGAATGCATGGGTGCCCCTTCGATTCGTGCGCGGCCATACTGACCGCTTGCGACGCCCCCGCCAATGCGGCGGATACCGCTTCGCCGGGGCTTTTCCGCCACAGGCGGCCAACAACATCATAACATCATCATACTGGCCGCGATTCAGCGCGAATTCGCCTTGATTCCGTCACCCGGCAGGTCTTGCATCGGGGTGCAACCATGGCTGGTGAGTCTCGCCAGCCGGTCTGTCACCCCGCCACCGCCGAGGCCGACGTGTCCATCCTTGCCGAGAAGCGCTGCGTCTTTCCCGACGTGCGCTCGTCTACGCTGTCGCATCGGGGGGCGTTCCGATGACCGTCGTCCTTCCGGCCTCCAATGACCAGACCGAACGCGTCGTCGCCGGCATCCTGATGGCGCTGTCGGGGAACATCATGTTCGCCACCAGCGACGCGCTGGTGAAGCTGCTCACCGCCCGCTACTCGGTGTTCCAGATCATCGTCACCCAGGCGCTGTTCGCGCTGATCCCTCTCACCGTGATGATCCTGCGCACGACCCGCTTTCGCGCGCTGCGCATCCGTCACCCGCGACTGGTTCTGCTGCGCGCCCTGCTCGCCGGCAGCGCCACCGTGTTCGGCTTCTACAGCTTCTCGCAGCTGCCGCTGGCCGAGAGCTATTCGATCGCTTTCTGCACGCCGCTCTTCGTCACGCTGCTGTCGATCCCGATCCTCGGCGAGAAGGTGGGGTTGCATCGCTGGGGCGCCGTGCTGGTCGGTTTCCTCGGCATCCTGATCATGGTGCGCCCGGGCTTCGAGACGCTGAATGCCGGCCATGCGGCCGCGCTGGCCGGCGCGTTCCTCGGCTCCTTCACCGTGCTGGTGATGCGCCGGATCGCGCGCGAGGAGCAGCATGCCGTCATGGTTCTGGCGGTGGTCACCGGCCTGATCACGGTCGGCCTGCCCGGCATGATCGCGACCTTCCGCCTGCCGACCCTGCCCGACATGGCGCTGTTCGCCTGCACCGGCCTGCTCATGGGCAGCGCACAGTTCTTCGTGGCGAAATCCCTGTCGCTGGCACCGGCCTCGGTGATCGCGCCGATGCAATATTCGATGATCCTGTGGGCGATCATCTATGGCGCGCTGCTGTTCGGCACCCATGTCGACCCGGTCATGGTGTTCGGCGCGATGATCGTGATCGCCAGCGGCGTCTACATCATGCACCGCGAACGCCGCCGCGCGCGGCAGGGGCGTTAGGTCGGGGAGAATCCACCGCTACACAATTGTGGCTCCGTCACCCCGGCGGAGGCCGGGGCCCATAAACGCAGGCCAACACGAGTGGACCGCGCCTTTCGGGCAGGGGCCGGTGTTTCTGGATCCCGGCCTCCGCCGGGATGACGGCCGAGGGTGGAGCATCCAAAGCATCTCATCGACGCAGAGCGGGAGTCGCCCTTCAACCCTCCCCGAGGAGAGGGAAAGGAAAATCATTCAAAGCGGCGGAGGTTAAAACTTCGGCTCGGCCTGGCCTGCCGCGCGGCAGGCGGCGGTCAGCGTGTTGGCCATCAGCATCGCGATGGTCATCGGGCCGACGCCGCCCGGCACGGGCGTGATCGCCGACGCGACGGCCGCGGCCTCGGCATAGGCGACGTCGCCGACCAGGCGAGTCTTGCCCTCGCCGCGTTCGGGCGCCGGGATGCGGTTCATGCCGACATCGATGATCACGGCGCCGGGCTTGATCCAGTCGCCCCTCACCATCTCCGGCCTCCCGACGGCGGCGACGATGATATCGGCCTTGCGCGCCAGCGCCGGCAGGTCGCGGCTGCGCGAATGCGCGACCGTCACGGTGCAGCTTTCCTGCAGCAGCAATTGCGCCATCGGCTTGCCGACGATGTTGGAGCGGCCGATCACCAGCGCGTCCTTGCCGGCAAGGTCGTTGCCCAGCACGCGCTGGATCAGCAGGAGGCAGCCCGCCGGCGTGCAGGAGACCAGCGCGCGGTCGCGTTCGCCGATGGCGAGCCGGCCGACATTGATCGGGTGGAAGCCGTCGACATCCTTGGCCGGGTCGATCGCCTCGATGACCTTGGTGGTGTCGATGTGACGGGGAAGCGGCAACTGGACGAGGATGCCGTGGATGGCCGGGTCGCGGTTCAGCTCACCGACGATCGCCAGCACCTCGGCCTCGCTGGTCGAGAGCGGCAGCGTGTGCTGGACCGAATGGAAGCCGAGCTCGGTCGCCTTGCGCCCCTTAGCGCCGACATAGACCTGGCTGGCGGCATCGTCGCCGACCAGCACGACGGCGAGCCCCGGCGCCAGTCCACCGGCCGCAACCAGGCGACCGGTTTCCACCGCGACCTTGGCGGTGATCTCGGCGGCGACCGCCTTGCCATCGATGACGGCGGCTTTGGCCTCAGCGGAAGACGACTGTCCGTGTGTCATTGAGAAGGACCCGATGCTCGATGTGGAACTTGACCGCACGGGCCAGCACTGTGTTCTCGATATCGCGGCCGATGGCGACCATAGCCTCCGCCGACATGGAATGATCGACGCGGCCGACATCCTGTTCGATGATCGGGCCTTCGTCGAGTTCGGCGGTGACGTAATGCGCCGTCGCGCCGATCAGCTTGACGCCGCGCTCATGCGCGCGGTGATAGGGCTTGGCGCCCTTGAAGCTCGGCAGGAAGGAGTGATGGATGTTGATGACGCGGCCGGCGAGACGGGCCGACATGTCGTCGGACAAAACCTGCATGTAGCGCGCCAGCACGACCAGATCGATCTTCTGCTCGTCGATCAGGGCGAGGATCTCGCCTTCCTGCTCGGCCTTGGTGCGTCCGTCCATCGGAATGTAGTGATAGGGTAGCCCCTCGCCCTCGACCCGACGGCGCATCGTTTCGTGGTTCGACACCACGGAGACGAGATCCATCGGGATCTGGCCGATCGAGTTGCGATAGAGCAGATCGTTCAGGCAGTGCCCCATCTTGGAGACGAGGATCATGACGCGCGGCTTGACCCGGAGGTCGTGCAGCTTCCAGTTCAGATCATAGGCCGTCGCCACCGGCTCGAAACCGCGCGAAAAGCTTTCGACCGAGGTATCGGGCAGGCCGGAGAACGAGACGCGCATGAAGAAGCGGCCGCTGTCCGGATCGCCATACTGGGCGCTCTCGACGATGTTGCAGCCCTGCGACGCGATGCAGTTGGCCACCGCCGCGACAATACCTCGACGGTCGCCGCACGACAGGGTGAGCACGAAACGCGCGGGATCAACGGACATGGTGCACTGGCCTCATCTGGATGCGGCGGAGCCGGGCTCCGCAGGCGGGCAGCACTAGCGTCCGAGCCGCCGCGCTGCAACTGACAACTGCGTCGCACGAGGGAAAACCCCGAAACGCTTGCACCCCGCGGCGGGCTCGGGACAGAGTGATCCCCTCGCCCGCAGGAAATCACCATGACCGAACCGAGCTATGTCGTCCCCCCGCCGCCGTGCGTCTCCGTCGAGGTGCGCGATTCGACCGCCAGCTTCCCGGTGCACCGGGTCTATTGCGTCGGCCGCAACTATGCGGCGCATGCGCGCGAGATGGGCCATGACGACCGCGAGCCGCCCTTCTTCTTCCAGAAGAACCCCGACGATCTCGTCGCCCCGGGCACGCCGGTGCCCTACCCGCCGGAGACAGCCGACCTGCATCACGAGGTCGAGCTGGTCGTGGCGCTCGCCGAGGGCGGCAGCAACATCGCGGTCGAGGACGCGCTTTCGCATGTCTATGGCTATGCCATCGGCCTCGACCTGACCCGCCGCGACGTGCAGGCGGAAGCCAAGAAGGCGGCACGCCCCTGGGCCACTGCCAAGGCGTTCGCGCACTCCGCGCCGATCGGCGCCATCGTGCCGGCCTCGACGCTCGGCCATCCGAAGTCCGGCCGGCTGACCGCCACCGTCAACGGCGCACCGCGTCAGGATGGCGACCTCGCCGACATGATCTGGTCCGTGCCGGAAATCATCGCGCATCTGTCGCGCTGGTTCGTGCTGGCGCCGGGCGACCTCATCTTCACGGGCACGCCGGCCGGCGTCGGCGAACTGAAGCGCGGCGATGTCGTCGTCGGTGCAATCGAGGGGCTGGGCGAGCTGGAAGTCAGCATCGCCTGACGACGCCGCCGCCCTCAACGGTTTGGCAACATGCGGGCGGCATGGTAGGGCCCGTCCAACAGGAAGTGCGGGCGCGACCTTCGTCGCATCCGGGAGGAAATCATGGCGATCGAACCAGCGCGGCAAGGGGCGATCGCCTTCATCGCCAGCGCCACCCCGGACGCGACCGAGGCGCATGCGCGGCTGTCGACCCGATATGACGCGGTCGATCCGGAAGCCGCCGACATCATCGTGGCGCTGGGCGGCGACGGCTTCATGCTGCAGACGCTGCATCGCTTCATGAATTCCGGCAAGCCGATCTACGGCATGAATCGCGGCTCGGTCGGTTTCCTGATGAACGAGTATCGCGAGGATCACCTGCGCGAGCGAATCGCCGCCGCCTTGCCCTCGCTGCTGCATCCGCTGCGGATGGACGCACAGGACGCCAGCGGCAACGAACACCGCGCCTATGCCATCAACGAGGTCTCGCTGTTTCGGCAGTCCTACCAGACCGCGAAGCTGCGCATCTCGATCGACCAGCAGGTGCGGCTCGAGGAGCTGATCGGCGACGGCGTGCTGGTTTCGACCCCGGCCGGCTCCACGGCCTATAATCTGTCGGCGCACGGGCCGATCCTGCCGATCCATGCGCCGCTGCTGGCGCTGACGCCGATCAGCGCGTTCCGGCCGCGTCACTGGCGCGGCGCGCTGATCCCCGATCGCGTCACGGTGTCGATCGACGTGCTCGAGCCGGAGAAGCGGCCGGTCAACGCGGTTGCCGACCATACCGAAATCAAGTCGGTGCTGAAGATCGCCATCAAGCAGGACCGCCGCGCCAAGAGCCTGATCCTGTTCGACCCCGGCCACAGCTGGGACGACCGCATCCTGGCCGAGCAGTTCCGGTACTGAGGCCGAAGTCAGCCCTCACCCCAGCCCGCTCGTGGGAGAGCGGGCGCATCAAGACTGGCCTCGCCATCGACGCCACATCGGCGCAAAAGCCCTCGCCCGCTTGCGGGAGAGGGTTGGGTGAGGGTCTTGCCTGGGATCAGACGGCCGGAGGCGTCCATTCGCTGACGATATCGGCGAGCGCGGGGCGCGGGCGCTCGAACGGCTCGGTGTTCGGCGTGCCGACATAGACCAGCCCGACCAGCTTCTCGGCCTCGGCCAGCCCCATCACGCGGCGCGCCTCGGCGTCATAGGTGACCCATTCGGTCAGCCACTGCGTCGCGAAACCCATCGCATTGGCGGCGACGATCAGGTTCATCGCCACGGCGCCGGCCGACATCAGCTGTTCCCATTCGGGAATCTTGGCATGTGGCGCGGCGCGGCTGACCACGGCAACCACCAGCGGCGAGCGCAGGAAGCGGTTCTTCTCATGCGCCAGCGACTTGTCGTCGATGTCGGGACGGTTGCTCTTCAGCACCGCCGCCGTCGCCTCGCCCGCCTGGGCGCGCGCATCGCCCCGGAACAGGATGAAGCGCCAGGGCGCCAGCTTGCCGTGGTCGGGGACGCGGCTGGCGATGGTCAGCAGTTCGGTCAGTTGCTCCGGCGTCGGGCCGGGCTCGACGAGGTTCATGGACGGGAACGAGCGGCGAGTCTTCAGAAGCGAAAGGGTATCTGTCATGGGGACCGCGAACAGGAAGGACAAGGAATGGCGGGCGGCTTGCCGCGGGCAAAGCGCGTCTGGCTGCCCCAGACATCGGACGAATCCGCCCTCAATACAACCCCCGCCCCTGCGGCGTGGCGGCCTGGTTTCCCCTGCCGGGGCGCAGCTTTCGCCGCCCCCGGTCTTGAAATCGCCACGCTGATCGGGCTCTAACGAACCACCGACACGATCGTTCGAGACGGGGATCTGGATTTGCGCGCGAACGCTTCACCATGGTTGCTGCGGCAGGCCCGGATGGCAGGAACCGCCGCCGCGTTCGCCCTCGCGCTATCCGCAACCTCCGCCCTGGCGCAGGATGCGCCCATCCCTCCCGCCGACATTCCCGATGGCGCCGCGCCCGCCGACCCGATGCTGCTGGCGCCCTTGCTCCCTGACAAGATCGATCCCGCCGCCCTGCTCAAGACCGGCAAGGGCGACCTGACGAGCCAGCGCGCCACCGAGAGCCGGCCGCAGCCCGGCCTGATGCTGGAAGCCAAGCTGCTCGATGGCGGGCCCACTATCCCGAAGGGGGTGGTCTGGCGCGTCTTCTCGAAGAAGCCAGGCAAGGACGGCAAGCTGCCCCTCGTCCGCGAGGTCGAGGGCGGCGCGGTCAACGTCCCGCTGAAGCCCGGCGACTATGTCGTGCACGCCGCCTATGGCCGCGCCGGCGGCATGAAGCAGATCAGCGTGGCAGGCGGCGACGAATACGAGACCCTTGTGCTCAACGCCGGCGGGCTCAAGCTCGACGCGCTGGTCGGCAAAGACCTGGCGCCGCTGCCCAATCTGGTCAAGTTCGACATCTTCCCGGGCGATGGCGCCGGGGGCGAGGAACGCAGCCCCCTCGTGCCGGCGCTGCGCGACGACCAGATCGTCCGCCTCAATGCCGGCACCTATCACATCGTCAGCAAATACGGCGACGCCAACGCGATCGCCCGCGCCGACATCGTCGTCGAGGCTGGCAAGCTGACCGAAGTGCGGATGTTCCACCAGGCGGCGCGCATCACGCTGAAGCTGGTATCCGAGAGCGGCGGCGAGGCCCTCGCCAACACCTCTTGGACGGTGATGACGCCCGCCGGCGAGACGGTCTTCGACAGCGCCGGCGCCTTTCCGGACGTGATCCTGGCCATCGGCGATTACACCGCCATCGCCAAGCACGACAACCAGATCCACGAGCGGAACTTCAAGGTCGAGCCAGGCCTGAACCGCGAAATCGAGGTCCTGGCAAAGTAGGCGTCCGGCCGGGTGCCGGCGAATCGCCGGGCTTTTGGGGCCGGTTGTCAGCCGGCGAAACGGCGGCCTGGCACCCCCCATATGGCCGACCATTGGCAACCTGATCGATAGAACTAGCCCGTAAGTCTTCGGATCTACTTGAGGGGCGGTTTTCCGCCAGGTCATAAGGCTGTGACGACGGTCACAACCCGATACCACCCAATATCGACTTTTTGCACATCGCGATTCCGGCAAGCGGCTGACAGATCGAGTTTTCCGATCACGGAAGTAAAGCGACCGTCGAATTCGCGGCCAAGCTCCCCGACTCTCACAACTTTGTTACACCCAAACGCAACCATAGCGCTTTCCCAGCCGCCATTTCATCATACGAATAGGCTGCCTTAATCCAGACATAATCCTTCCCGGAAAGCCATACGGGACGGATGGGCAATCCGACGAATTTTGAAACAATCCTCAGTCTCCCAAGTCTTGCTGGTTCCCGTTGGATCGGAGAATCCGGCCTCCGCTCTCCACTAATCCTGACTCTATCTCCGGAATCGTCACCAGCTATACTGAATCTTAACTCTACCTTCCGTAGCGAAACTCCCGAATGCATCATGGATACTTGGCAACAGGTGCCGACTAGCCACCCTTCAATACCGCCCGAATCTGCAGTAGTTTTGGATCTTGGAGAGCGGGTATCTGGCAGGGAACTTCGCTCGATTGGACATTTTTATATTTGTATTTCGGCTGAGGGGTTCACATCATGTTTCGGCAAAAGGACTCGTTTGCCCATATTGTTGGGCAGGCATCGCGGTTTGCTGCCCTGGCAGCAATTCTGTTGCTCGCCGCCCCGGCCATTGGCCATGGGGAAGATGGCGACGGCTCGGGCGGCTCGAGTTCGACCACAAGCAGCAGCGGCGCCCAGTCGTCCCAGTCTGACTCATCCACAGGCTCCGCCACCAGTGCCGGGGCAGGCACGAGCGCAACCGCCAGTGTCTCCAATGAAGGCGGCAGCATGCAGGCGTCGTCATCGGCGACCGGCACGGCAGGCGCCTCGGCAACGACGCCCAGCGATGACGCGTCCGCCACGGCCGGCACCACGGTAACCGCCGTCGCCACGGCCGGGGAAACGCCAACGGCCTACACCTCAGCCGGCAACCAGACCAGCGCCACCGCGATCGGCGGCAAGAACGCCAAGACTTCCGCGACCGGCGAAACGGTCGTCAACCGGAAGATCAGAGGCGGCGGTACGATGTCCATGGCCTATACGAGCCAAGGCACCTATTCGATCGCCATCTCGAACCGGGTCAGCGCCACCGCCATGTCGAGCACGTTCGCGAACGGCGCAGCCTTCACCGCAAGCGATGTCCGCGCCGCAGCCAGGAGCGCCGCCACGGCTTATGCCCAGGCGACACGCACCACGGCAACCGCATGGGCCCGCGCCACAGCCTCGTCCAATGCAAAAACGCCCTGGGGTACGTCCTCGGCATCGAGCAGTTCGTTCGCCAGTGCAAACTTCGGTAACAGCACCAAGGGTTTGAAGAGTGTCCGCATTGCGAGCCAGAACGGACAGAGCGGCGCCAACTGCGTCTGGAGCCAGAAGCAGAAGACGCTCTATTGCCAGCCCTTCGGCACCCGCTAGTTCGCATGCGCCAAAAGAACAAGAAAACGGATGGAGTTCCATCATGAGTACCATCATCCAGAAACGCCGGATCTCATCTCTCTCGATCGGTCTTGCCACTGGCCTGTTGGCCATCGGCGTCGGCACCGCCGCCGCCAGCAATCGAGGCGCCCCGGATATCGACGCCCTGGTGCAGCAATTGACCGACGGAACCATGAGCGCGCCCGCATCGTCTCAGCAGAGCACTGCAACGGCTTGGTCGGAAAGCAGCGGCGACCACGGGATCTCCGTCACGACCACCACCAACGGTTCCAGCACGAGCTGCATGGCCGTCGAATGGAAGCGGGAAAATGGCGGAATCAAGAAGTGGCAATATCGTTGCGATGCGCCGAAGCAACCGTGACTCCGGCCTGCCGCGCATAGCCCAGCCATAGCGAAAACCGCAGCGGCCAGGCCAGCTTTCGGAACACTCACACGATCTGACCGAAGTTCATTCTCGTTCCCGCAAGAGGAACGAACAGGGGAGTTTTGATCATGCAAAGTATTTCGATCACCAGACTATCGCTCGTAACATCCGCGGCCTTTCTCACCCTTGTTGCTTTCAGCGACGCGAGCTTTGCAGGCGGGTCTGCGTCCAGCAGCAGCGGCAGCCATTCAAGCGCCTCCTCCTCTGGCCCGTCCGGTTCGGCCAGCGCCTCCAACACCTCGAGTGGAAGCTCGAATGGCGGCGGCGGCGGCGGATCGGCCAGCGCCGGTGCCAATGGCACGTCCACCAGCGGGGCAAACGCCTCGACATCCGGAATGGGCACGGCGGGAGCCCTCGCCTATGGTGGATCGACGTCAACGGGCAATGGCTGGGACGGCGGCTCGGCGACCGCGACCCACACCGCCACGGTCGGCACGTTCGCGGGGGCCTATTCCGAGGGTCCGGATGGCGACCCCGGGCCGGGACCGGGCCCTGGACCTGGACCAACGCCCAATCCCAACGGCTTTCTCGCACGCCTGTTTGGCGGGGGCGGCTCGTCCTCCGACATCAATTGCGAGAATTTCAAACCCAAGACCTGGAAGCAGAGAAAGCAGTGGCAATACTACTGCGAGTTCAGGAAATAGATCATTATCACGACAAGTATTTCACAAATTTTCGATCACAGAAATATCAACAGATGTCATTTCCAATTACGTTATAATTATTTAAATTAGGAAGTGCAAATTGCGCCCTTAGCGCAAAATGCCAGAACAAGAAGTGAAATGTTGCACTAACCCAAGGGAGTTACACTATGTCCTCATATCGTAATATTCTCGTCGGTGTTGCTACTTCCGCATTGTTCGTGATCGCCTCGGCCTCAGCGATGGCCGGCCAGGCTTCGAGCAGCGCCACGCAGACCGCAGGCGGCACCTCCTCGACCTCATCGACCGGCAGCGGCAGCGGTTCCGGTGGTCTGTCCAGCGGCGGCGGCGGCGGCACCGGTGCGAGCACGAGCTCGTCCAACAGCGGCTCCTCCACCACGACCGCCTCCTCGAGCAACAGCTGGGGTTCGGTCGGCGTGGCCGGCGGCATCGGCGGCTCTTCGGGCAGCGCTGGCAGCGACTATCATGGTGGTGGCGGCGGCAGCGGCTTCTTCGGCGGCCATGGCGGCGGCGGAACCTCGGGCGGCTCGTCGCAGGGCAGCACGGCCGGCACCGGCGGTCTCAGCTTCTCTTGGGGCCCGTAAAAGGCTTCCGCTCGCTTGCGGGCCTGGATCAGGTACGGCAAGCAAAAACGGCCGGGGGAAACCCCGGCCGTTTATTGTTGTGCCTGCGTGGATGCAGAGTTCAATCAGGCCTCGGCGCGCGCCCGCACCAGATCCGGTGCCGTCGCCTCGGCCACCAGCGACGCGATCGCGTCATCCAGCGACATCGAAATCTGGTCGCGCGAACCGATGCGGCGGACGTTCACCGTCTGCTCTTCCGCTTCGCGCTTGCCGCAAACCAGGATCACCGGGATCTTGGCGACCGAGTGTTCGCGGACCTTGTAGTTGATCTTCTCGTTGCGAAGATCGACTTCGGCGCGAAGACCGGCCTTACGAAGCTTGGCGCAGACTTCTTCCGCATAAGCATCCGAATCCGAGGTGATCGTCGTGACGACGACCTGCTGCGGCGCGAACCAGAGCGGGAAGTGTCCGGCGAAATTCTCGATCAGGATGCCGAGGAAGCGCTCCATCGAGCCGCAAATGGCGCGGTGGATCATCACTGGCGTCTTCTTGTTGCTGTCGGAATCGACATAGAAGGCGCCGAAGCGTTCCGGCAGGTTGAAGTCGACCTGCGTCGTGCCGCACTGCCATTCCCGACCGATCGCGTCGCGAAGCGTATATTCGAACTTCGGACCGTAGAACGCGCCCTCGCCTTCGAGGATGCCGGTCTTGATCTTGCCGCCCGACTGTTCCTCGATCGTCTTCAGAACCTTGGTCATGACCTCTTCGGCATGATCCCAGTTCTCATCCGAGCCAACGCGCTTTTCCGGACGCGTCGAAAGCTTCACGACGATTTCGTCAAAGCCGAAATCGGCATAGGTCGAGAGGATCAGGTCGTTGATCTTCAGGCACTCTTCCGCCATCTGCTCTTCGGTGCAGAAGATATGCGCGTCGTCCTGCGTAAATCCGCGCACGCGCATCAGACCATGCAGCGCGCCAGATGGCTCGTAGCGATGCACCGCGCCGAATTCGGCGAGGCGCAGCGGCAGGTCGCGATAGGACTTCAGGCCGTGCTTGAAGATCTGCACATGGCCGGGGCAGTTCATCGGCTTCAACGCGAAGACGCGCTCGTCCTCGGTGTCGTCGCCGGCCGACGTCGCCGCGAACATGTTCTCCTTGTACCAGCCCCAGTGGCCCGACGTTTCCCAGAGCGACTTGTCGAGCAGCTGCGGCGCGTTAACCTCCTGGTAACCAAGCGGACGCAGCCGGCGGCGCATGTAGGAGATCAGCTCCTGGAACATGGTCCAGCCCTTGGCGTGCCAGAAGACGACGCCCAGTCCCTCTTCCTGGAAATGGAACAGATCCATCTCGCGACCGAGCTTGCGGTGGTCGCGCTTCTCCGCTTCTTCCAGCATGTGGATATAGGCGTCGAGCTGGACCTGGTCGTGCCAGGCGGTGCCATAGATGCGCGTCAGCATCGGGTTGTTGCTGTCGCCGCGCCAATAGGCTCCGGCCACCTTCATCAGCTTGAAGGCGGAGCCGATCTGGCCTGTCGAGGCCATATGCGGGCCGCGGCAAAGATCGAACCAGTCGCCCTGGTTGTAGATCTTGAGATCCTGCCCTTCCGGGATCGCGTCGATCAGCTCGACCTTGTAGGCCTCGCCCTTGTCGGCAAAGACCTTCTTGGCGTAGTCGCGCGACCAGACCTGCTTGGTGAAGTGAGCGTTGCGCGCGATGATTTCGCGCATCTTCTGCTCGATCTTCGGCAGGTCCTCGGTCGTGAAGGGCTCGTTGCGGGCGAAATCGTAGAAGAAGCCGTTTTCGATCACCGGGCCGATGGTGCACTGGGTGCCGGGGAACAGCTCCTGCACGGCTTCGGCCATCACATGCGCCGCGTCATGGCGGATCAGCTCGAGCGCGCGCGGGTCGTCGCGCGTCACGATCTCGAGCCTGGCATCACGGGTGATCGGATCGGAAAGGTCGCTCAGCACGCCGTCGAGGGTCATGGCGACCGACTTCTTGGCGAGCGACTTGGAAATGCCTTCGGCGATCGCCTTGCCGGTCACACCGGCTTCGAACTGGCGAACGGAACCATCGGGAAATGTCAGATTGATCATATCTGTCTCCTGCTCACTCCCGCAGACGAACGCGGGTAAGCGGTTGGGCTGAAAGAGAGGCGGGATCCGGACCCCGCCCCACCGGCCGACAATGCCGGTGCGAGACGGCTATACGATGGCAGCCCGCCATTCAAGCTGCACGGCCCAAAACCGAGCCAGGCCGGCCAAAATCAGGCACCCAACCCCGATTTGGCCAGTCCGGCATCGGGTCTCACTCAGCCTGCGGCCAGCCTGGCGAAATCTTTCACCATCGCGTCGCGGGCGATCATGCCGCCATAGGTCTTGGCCCGCTCATTGCCGAGGTTGAAGCGCGCGAAAGCGATCTTGCGGCCATCCTTCTCGCCCCAGCCGACGAACCAGCCGAGCGGCTTGCTGCGATCGATCGCGCCCTTCGCGTCGCGCAGAAAGCCGCTGCCCGTCTTGCCATGCAGCGTCCACCCGTCCTCGGCCGGATATTGCGCCAGGCTTGCCAGAGTCGCCTCATAGGCATGGTCGGAAACGCCGAGCTTGCGGTCGAGGAAGCGGCGCACGAAAGCGACCTGCTCGTCCGGCGAGATCGCCAGCGACGACATCAGCCAGGACTGGGTCAAGCCGTCCTTCTTGCCGGGATTGCCGTAGACATTCTCATTGCCATAGCCGAAGGCGGTGACGTAGTCGTGGAACCGCGCCTCGCCGAGCTTGCGGGTCAGTTCCTGCGAATACCAGACGATCGAATCCTTGAGCCAGATCGTCGGATCCGTCGCCTTCTTCTGCAATTCCATGGTGGTCTGGAATTCCGGACGATAGTCCCAGCGCGGATGGTGCGGGTCGATCAGCACGCCGGAGTCGAAACCCATCACTGCCAGCGGGAACTTGAAGGTCGAACAGGGGGTGAAACGTCGTTCCGCCGGGCCTTCGCGATGGATCGCGGCGCCGCTCTCGACGTCGACCAGCACCGTGGACACGAATTTCTCTGATGCCAGCGCCGTCGAGGCGAAGCCCGGACCACCCAGCAGGGCTGCTCCCGCCGCCAGCGCAAAGCCCTTGGAAAACTGCCGCCTGTCGATCATTCGCACCATCTCCGTTGATTGGGATGCCCCTTGGTAGGTCACTCGCCAAGCTGCGGCAAACGATGATAACTCTGGCAAGCCATAAGAAAATCTAGGGGATCGAATGGTTCGCCCGCATCTGCCGCTGAATGCGCTCAAGGCCTTCGAGGCCTCCGCCCGCCACCTGAGCTTCACACGCGCGGCGATTGAACTGGCGGTGACGCAGGCCGCCGTCAGCCATCAGGTCAAGTCGCTGGAAGAACGGCTGGGCTCGACGCTGTTCCGCCGCCTGCCGCGCGGACTGGCGCTGACCGATGAGGGCCAGGCGCTGCTGCCGGCCCTGCGGGATTCCTTCGACCGGATCGCGGGCGTGCTGGAGCAATTCGAGGGCGGCCATGTCCGCGAGGTGCTCAATGTCGGCGTGGTCGGCACCTTCGCCGTGGGCTGGCTGATCGAGCGGCTGCCCGCATTCCAGCGGGCGCACCCGTTCATCGACCTTCGCCTTTCCACCAACAACAACCGCGTCGACATCGCCGCCGAGGGGCTCGATTTCGCCATCCGCTTTGGCGACGGCGCCTGGCACAGCACGGAGGCCGAGCGGCTGTTCGCCGCCCCTCTCTCGGTCCTCTGCATCCCCGAGATCGCCGAGCGGTTGGCGCAGCCGCAGGATCTGCATGGCGAAACGCTGCTCCGCTCCTACCGGGCCGACGAATGGCCGAGCTGGTTCGCCGCCGCCGGCATTGCAGCGCCAACGGTGAAGGGGCCGATCTTCGACTCGTCGCGCACCATGGTGGAGGCCGCCATCCTCGGCGCCGGCGTGGCGCTGGCGCCGCCGCTGATGTTCCAGCGCCAGCTGGCGGCAGGCGCCATCCAGCAGCCCTTCGAGATCTTCGTCACCCATGGCTGCTACTGGCTGACCTGGCTGAAATCCTCCGCGCCCACGCCCGCGATGCGGGCGTTCCAGGCCTGGATCCTCGCCGCCTCGCTGCCCTATTCCGACACCGCCGAGGCCAGCTGATCGCCGATCGGGATTTGGCGCCGACGCTAGGCGGCGCCCGCGAGGGCGACCGCATCGGCGCCTGCCGGAAAATGGAGCCGGCCCGTCATGTCGTGCACTGCCGCCCAGACGGCCTCGGCGACGTCGCTTTCCCGCGTCGTCAGAGCCGGCTTGGCAAAGCCCTCGAAGATCGGACCCGCGAAGCCGGCATAGTCTTCGGGGATCAGGTCGGCGATGCGGAGCGAACTGTTCTCGGCAAAGCGCGTCGTCGGCGCATAGCCAGGCTCGACCAGCTTGGCACGAACGCCGAAATAGGCGAGTTCATGGGCGAGCGAACCGGTGAACCCCTCGATTGCCTGCTTGCTGGCGGTGTAGGCCGCCGCAAGCGGCATCGCGGCCAGCGTGACGCTTGAGGTTACGTTGATGATCGCACCCGATCGGCGCTCGCGCATTTGCGGAATGACGGCCTGCGCCATCGCCATCGTGCCCAGCGTATTGGTTTGGAATACATCGCGGATGTGGGACATCGGCGTTGCCTCGAAGGCGCCCACCACCCCGATGCCCGCATTGTTCACGAGGACATCGATCGGCCCAGCCGCTTCGACGGCCACGCGAATGCTCTGCTCGCTCGTAACATCGAGCGGCAGGATGCGCAGGGCGCTGGAAGGCGGAAAAACATCTGAGCGCGGCGTCCGCATCGTGGCGATGACGTGCCAGCCTCTGGCGAGAAAATGGCGTGCCGTCTCCAGGCCGTAGCCTGACGAACTGCCCGTAATCAAAATGGTCTTCATGACAACCTCCGTTTGTGTTTGCAGGTTGTCTTTTAGCCCGGCTCGTCTGGACGAAACATAATACTCAGTCCCGTTTTAATTACCAACTGTCCAAACCATCCTGCAGCGGGAAGGCTCCGGCAGTTCGAGAAAACCGGCCAGGCGCACAGCCCACGCGCTTTCGGAAGGCTGTGCTGAAAGCGCTCGCCGACTCGTAACCGATCTCGTCGGCTATCCTGTCGAGCGTCTTGGCGCCGTTGATCAGGGCATCTTTGGCAAGTGACATCCGCCATCGCGCCAGATATTCGATCGGGCCACAGCCGAGTACCGTCGCAAAGCGCGCCGCGAACGCCGACCGCGATAGCCCCGCGAGCCTCGCCAGACCCTCAACAGTCCAGTTGGCCCGGACATCCGCATGCATGGCGCGCAGGGCGCGCACCAGGAACGGATCCCGCATTCCCCCCAGCAAGCCCGCAGCATCGGAAGCGACGCCGTGCCGACGCAGCGCCTCCAGCAGCAGGACCTCAAGCAGGCGTTGGAGCATCATTTCCTTGCCGGGATCGTCCCGCAGGCACTCCTCCTGAATCATCTGGATGACCGTGCCGATCCGGCCCGCTCGGCCCTCGGTTGCAGGAATATGTACGAGTCTTGGAAGCAGCATCAGCAGCAGTGCGGAATTGACTGGCTCGACGCAGAACGTTCCGCCGAGGGAGACAAAATCAGGATCGCCATCCGGATCGCCATGGCGGACGGCCACGTCCATTGGATCACGCAGATCACCCTGGATGCCGACATCGCTGCTGAGGGAGAAGGCTGGCGTGGTGGGAATAAGCACGAAGTCGCCTTTCGCCAGCCGGAGGGGCTCGCCCCCTTCGAAGGTGATCCAACAATCGCCCTCCAGAACGATCGTGAAGCCTGGAGCATCATGGGCGGCGTATCGAACGCCCCACCGGCCGCGCCCCGTAATCGGCTTGGCGATGGCTGTAGCGGGGCGAAGAAGCGCGATGATGTCGCTGAGAGGATCCATCTGGACGACCCGTAAATCTTGAGGCCCACTCATTGATGGATAGTCCAGCTGGCGTGTCCAGCCAAAATGCGCCGATCTTGACCGGCCGAGCTATTTCGGCGGCTAGAGGTCGAGCCTCGTCTTCGGGTCGATATGCTTGCCCGTCCATCTTCCATAGGCCCAGGGCCGGTACCAGCGGCCCTCTGACGGCAGTTCTTCCGGCACCGGGTCGTAGCCGGAGGCGCCGAAGGGACCGCAGCGCTGGAAGCGCGCCAGCGTCATCCAGCCGCCGGCCCAGAGCCCGTAGCGGCGGATGCACTCCTCGCCATAGCTGGAACAGGTCGGCAGATAGCGGCAGTTCTGGCCGATGAAGGGCGAGAGCGTCAGCTTATAGACGCGGATCAGCCCGATGCCGAGCAGCCCCGGCCAGCGCGCGGGCGAGAAATCGCCCCCTGCCCGGCCGGCCGAAGGCTCCGCCAGGGCCGATCCATGCTTGCAGCCGTCACGATGGGCAGTGGAAGTACAGATAGCGCCCGGCCTCCTGGCCCGCTGCCCGGGCGACCGTGTGGTCGCCATTGATCTTCTTGGCCTCGGCCAGCGCGATCGTCGCCGCCGTCACCACCTGGGTGAGCTTGCCCCGGTCCGAACAGACCGGGTGCAGTTCCGGCGTCGTCGCCTTGACCCGGTCGACAATGGCCTGCGCGTCGTTGGAAAGAGCGAAGGCCGCGCTGGTTCCAGCCGCCAGGGCGAGGAGGCAAACCGCCGCCCCCTGTGCAATCCGTAGAGAATTCTGCATCCGCATGGCGAATCTCCCTGCCACCATCCGGTGGCTCGACTAACAGGTCGTCATTTCAAGCGCTTGCCGCTTCGCCTCGATCTGGTCGATCGCATCGACCACCGCGTCGAAGGTCAACAGGGTCGAGGCATGGCGGGCCTTGTAGTCGCGCACCGGCTCGAGGAATCGGAGATCGTCGAAGCGACCTTCCGGTGGCGCGCCATTCTCCTGTAGCATCTTCCGCATGGTTTCGCGCAGCGCCCGCAAGGTGCGCGCATCGCTGCCGACGACATGCCGCGCCATCACCGAGGATGAAGCCTGGCCCAGCGCGCAGGCGCGCACCTCATGGCTGAAATCGCTGACGACGTCGCCATCCATCTTGAGATGCACGGTCACGGTCGAGCCGCAGAGCCTGGAATGCGCCGTCGCGCTCGCGTCCGGCTGGTCGAGCCGGCCGAGCCGCGAGATATTGGCGGCGAATTCCAGGATCCGCGCATTGTAGATGTCGTCGATCATTGCGACCTCCTCACGCCAATATAGAAACTCGCCAACCGAGGGACCAGATAGTAGGACTGCGGCCAAGCAGTCGCACCATCGGCCCATTCGGGATCCTCCGCCCGAGTCCGGCCCAGTCGGAGTACCCCCATGGACGCCAAGAGCCCCCCGGCAAAGCCCGAGACGCAGCCTGCTCCGCAGGCGAGCCATCGTCCGAGCCGCGAGGAAGCCGAAGCCGCCGTCCGCACGCTGATCGCCTGGGCCGGCGACGACCCGTCGCGCGAGGGCCTGCTCGACACGCCGAAGCGCGTCGCCAAGGCCTTTGGCGAGTTCTACAAAGGTTATCACGAAGATGCCGCCGAAACGCTGGATCGCGTGTTCGATGAGGCCGGCGGCTATGACGACATCGTCCTGGTGCGCGATATCCCCTTCTTTTCGCATTGCGAGCACCACATGGTGCCGTTCATCGGCAAGGCGCATATCGCCTATTATCCGAGGAGCGGCGTGGTCGGCCTGTCGAAGCTGGCCCGCGTCGTCGACATCTTCGCCCGCCGCCTGCAGATGCAGGAGCGGCTGACCAACCAGATCGCCCAGGCCGTCGATAGCGGCCTCGATCCGCGCGGCGTCGCCGTCATGCTGGAAGCCGAGCATCATTGCGTTTCCATGCGCGGCGCCCACAAATCCGGCGTCTCGACCATCACCACGAGCTTTACCGGCATCTTCCACAAGGACCCGGCCGAGCGCGCCCGCTTCCTGTCGCTGGTCCAGCACCGCTAGCGCCGGCAGCGCCGCATTCCCCTTTGCCGGCGGGATGCGGCGCATCACCCCTTTTTGCTTCCTTCGCCGCGTTGCCGGCGCTATGGCGGTTGCAAACCGCCGGAGTAGACCATGACCACCCTTGCCGCCGACCAGCCCCGTTTCGCCACGCCCGGCAGCCATGCCGAAGTCGAGGAAGGCAGCATGCTCACGCCCCGCTTCGGCGCCGATGGCCTGGTCGCGGCCGTCGTCACCGACTTTGACACGGGCGACGTCGTGATGCTCGCCTGGATGAATGCCGAGGCGCTGGCCAGGACGATCGAGACCGGCGAAGGCTGGTACTGGAGCCGCTCGCGCAAGGAACTCTGGCACAAGGGCGCCACCAGCGGCCACGCCCAGACGGTCCGCGAAATGCGGGTCGACTGCGACCAGGACGCGATCTGGATCAAGGTCAGCACCGCCGGCACGGGCGCGAATTGCCATACCGGCCGCAAGGGCTGCTTCTACCGCACGGTTCCCGTCGGCCAGCCGCTCTCGCCCGAGCTGAAGCTTGACTTCACCGGCGACGCACCGCTGTTCGACCCCAAGGCCATCTACGGCGACGGCTGAGGGCAGAGCCCGCCGCCGCCGTTCGCCGGCCGCTCAGGCCATCGCGATATAGGCGCGCATCTCGTCGGCTTCGCGCTCGACCTGCTCGATCCGCGCCTTCACCACGTCGCCGATCGAGACGATGCCGGCAAGCCGGTCACCCTCGACCACCGGGAGATGGCGGAACCGCCCCTCCGTCATGCGGGTCATCACGTCGTTGATGGTGTGGCCGTCGGTGCAGGTGACGACCTTCGCCGTCATGATCGACGACACGGAGCCTGCGAGCGCATCGGCACCCCGCGCCAGGGCGCGGACAACGTCCCGCTCCGAGACGATGCCCAGGATGCGCTGCGCGCTGTCGGTGACTACGACCGCGCCGATCCGGCGCGTGGCCAGGATCTGGACCACCTCGGCGATGCTGAGATCGACGGGAACGGTGACAACGTCCCGCCCCTTCTTGGAAAGAATGGCTGCAACCGTCATTGGCGTCGGCTCCCTGTTCCAGACAGGGTCGGCCAATCTCTCAACTGGACCGGTCCGGACCCCAATCATGATCGGAGGCGCGATCGCCTTGCGATCATCCACCGTGCACGACGCCAGGCTCTGCGCCCCGGTCGTCATGCCCGTGTCCAGATGATGGGACCGCGCGCGGGCGAAAGCAAGGAAAGCCGATCTATCGGCGCTGACGTCCGATGGGATCGAACCAGGGGAAAAGCAGGACGCCGAAGAGGAAGCCGCCGAGATGGGCTTCCCAGGCGACGGTGCTGTTGGTCACGCCGGGCGGGGTGAACAGCAGGCCGAACACCAGGTTGAAGACGAACCACACGCCCAGGAAGGCGACTATGCGCCGGTCGCGCACCATCTCCATGAAGGAAAGCGCCGGCCGGAAATCGGCATCGCTGCGCGGGATGCCGCCGCCAAGCCGCCCCCCGGCCGAGAAGGCAAACCGGGCCGATGCCGCCATCTGGGCCGAGATCGCCGCAGAAGCCCCGATCAGCGGCGCCTGCCCGGAAGGATAGAGCAGCAGATGCGCCGCCGCGCCGGCCGCCGCGCCGCCAAGCGAGAAGGCGAGGAAACGCCAGGCGCCGAAGCGGCGCGCCAGCGGCGTGCCAAAGGCGGCGAGCCACAGCGCGTTGACGCCATAATGCATCCAGTCGGCGTGCAGGAAGGCGTAGCTGAAGAAGGTCCAGACATCGCCCGCGACCCCGCCCGGCCAATAGAAGCCCTCGATCGCCGGCCCGGTCAGGCGGATCGGGAAAAAGGCGAAGGTGGCGATCAGCCAGCTCGCCTGTTCCTCGTCCAGCACATAGACGCGCAGGATGTGCACAAGCGCCAGCACGGCCAGCGAGGCAATGATGACGACGGGGAGGTTGAATATAGGTTCGCGCTCGGCGCGTTCGCTTCTCGGGCTCATCGATCCGGCATAGTCGGCCCACGAATTCAGCGCAAGCGTGGCGAGAACGGGGGCGTCAAAATGGATCGGCCGTCCGGCGCGCTTCTCAGACGGGCACGCGCGGACGGCCTTCGTCACGCCCCGTCTAGCCCCCCGGCATAAGACGCCCCGTGAACGCAACGTAACCTGTCATGCTTCAAATTTAAGATCAATATCGAACTACTCGCAACTTGTGCGTAACCCTATCCCGCGGCTTTTGCCCCGGCGGGTCCGCCATCTGCTATGAGCGCCTTCATCGGTGGCGGCATCGCTTCCCTCCGGAGCGCGGACTGCAGAGGCGCGGCGCTCCCGGATGCCATCGGACAGCCTGGGCGCCCGTGAGTTTTCGATCCCGATGCGGCATTCCTTGACCCGACAGCTTCACGCCTATTGGCAGCGCCAGCGCGACGGCAGGCCCGCCCCGCTGCGTAGCGCCATCGAGCCGGCGCATATTGCGGGGCTGCTGGGCGATGTGTTCATCCTGGATGCGTCTAAGGCGCAGAGCTTTCCGTTCCGCCTCGCCGGCACCCGCCTTTGCGCGGGCATCGGGCGGGAACTGACGGGCGAGAGCTTCCTCTCGCTCTGGCGGGGCGCGGACCGCGAAGCTGTCCGGGCAGCCCTGACCGGCGTGACGCGCGACGCCGCGGCGGTCGTGCTCGACCTCGCCGGACGGACCGGGCGGGGCAGCACGCTGGCCATGGAGATGCTGCTGCTGCCGCTCAGTCAGGACGGCCGCCACCTCGACCGCGTGCTGGGCCTGCTGGCGCCGCTGGAGCGGCCCTACTGGCTTGGCCTGCATCCGATCCCGAGACTGGAGATCGCCGGCCTCCGATGGCTGCCGGTCGAAGAGAGCCAGCCACTCGCGGCCCGCCCCCTGCCCGCTGCCGCGCGGCCCGCGCCGCGCGAAGCCACGCCGGCCGTCGCGACCCAGCCTGCCGGACGTCGCCGGCAGCATCTCGTCGTGCTGGATGGCGGTCGCGACTGACCTCTCCCGGCCGCTGAAGGCACCGGCGCGGATCGCGCTGGCGAGCCCCTCGCGCTGAGGCTCGACCCCGCGCTGTCAGATTTTGCCGGAGCGGGTCGTCCCGACGAGGGTCTGGAGCCCGGTTTTGGCCCGGCTCACGGCGCTATTCACAATTTCCTTACCATGATGTGTCCGCCGCATCACAGCGGACCCCGGAACCCAGCGATTCCGCCACAAACGCTTGCCGGACCGCTCCGCATTGTCCACTCAGCAGAGACAATGGCGCGAGAGCAATTGGTTAATCGTTCATTAAACCAAAGCTTAAACTTCGTCGCGAATTTGAAGAGAAGTCGATTAGAATCATCGGGCTTGGCTTAGATCCCAGTAAAAGCATATATGGCATAGTCTTCCTCGGACAAGAGGACGGGTTCTATGTCGTTTGTACGCGTATCGAGTTGCATTGCCGGGCTTGCGTTGTTCTTCGGCCTGATCGCCGGGGCTTCCGCACAGGAACACGCCGCATTCATGCGGGTAACAGGCAAGACAAGCCAGCCGGTCGGCCACTATGAGCTCTGCTCGCGGATGCCGGTCGAATGCAACGAGATCACGCGCAATGCCGCTCCCGTTCATCTGACGGTCACGCGCTGGAACGAGCTGATCGCCGTCAACGACAACGTCAATACTGCCATCGAGCCTGTAACCGACGAAGAACTCTATGGTCGTCAGGAATACTGGAACTATCCCGATGACGGTAAGGGCGACTGTGAAGACTTCGTTCTGCTGAAGCGCCGCGAACTGATCGAGAAGGGCTGGCCCGCAGGCGCCCTGCTGATCACCGTGGTGCGCCAGACCAATGGCGAAGGCCATGCGGTGCTGACCGTCCGCTCCGATCGCGGCGACCTCGTGCTCGACAATCTCGAGCCGAAGATCAAGCTCTGGGGCGACACCGAGTACCAGTTCGTCAAGCGCCAGTCCGACCAGAACAGCGGCCGCTGGGTTGCCATCGACGACGACCGGCCGACCCTCGTCGGCAGCATCAAGCGCTGATCGCGCCGGCAGGCCGCCTGGGCGGCCTGCTCCAGCCGCCTTAGGCTGAGGCATTCTTCGCGCCGACACCCCATCCGCGCCGCGCCCTGGCGGCGACGGAAGCCCGCTTGTCCGGCAAGCTGACTACCACTTTCCCCTACGTCACTTCTGCGTTATTCTCTCGGCCTCATAATTCCGGTCGGGGCCTTTCAGCAGAGGGAACGCGGTTTATGTCGAACGCTCGCTCCAGATGGAACGGCAGCGCTCTCGCTGCGCTGTTGGCTTTCTCGCTCTTCAGTCTCATCCTTTATGCAGGCGAAGCTCGAGCCTTCGTAGCTTTCCCGCCCTTTGGCGGCGTGGGCGACCATGATGTCACCGACAGTTGCCCCTCAGGGACGATACTCGTCGGTCTTCGCCTTCGCTCCGGCGCATGGGTGGATCAGATCGCCCTCACCTGCGCGCCTGTGGACCCGACTACGGGTGCGACGGGCCTCGCGAAGGACGTGCTGCCGGCACGTGGCGGTACGGGTGGTGGCGAATCCAGCGGAACATGCCTGCCCGGCTTCGTCATTCACGGCGTCGGACTGACGATGACCGGGGGTGAACGCCAGATCCGCAGCTTCGTTTTTGAGTGCGTTTCGACCACCAGCACCGCGCGACACAATCTGGACCTCGGCAACACCTCGCCTTACTTTCCGAGCATCTTCGAGATGTGTCCGACCGGCGAAGCCGTTGTCGGCGCCCGCATTCGTTACGGCAAGCATGTGAATGCCATCGGCCTGGTCTGCGACACCTTCGACCAGATCAAGGTCAAAGCGGGAGAACCTGAAAAGGTTGTCGATTGCCCGGACGGCGGCGACGAAGTGCCCTCCGAATGGAGCGACATGCTCAAGGCGCACAATGATCGGCGGGCGCAACATTGCGTCCCGAAGCTCAAATGGTGTGAGTCCATCGCCAAGGCGGCGCAGACCTATGCGAGCAAATGCATTGTCGGAGCCCATGACCCCAACATCGCCCCTGACACCGGCGAGAACCTGGCCAACGCCTACTACATCCAGAACGGCAACCCCGTCCTGCCGGCGCTCTCGGATCAGGATGCGTTCGACCAGAGCTGGTATTGTGAAATCGACAACTACGACTTCAACAATCCGGTCTTCGTTGGGGGATTCACCCGGAATTGTGCGAGGGTCAACGGCCACTTCACCCAGGTGGTCTGGAAAGACACCGAGTATCTCGGCTGCGGTCGCGCCACCTGCGAGATCGACGGTCATCAGGGAACGCAATGGGTCTGCCGCTACAAATTGCGCGGCAACGTCAATGTCGACAACCCGTTCGTGCTGAGCCAGCAGGTCAAGCGGCCTGTGGAGCCGGGGCAGGAATGCAACTGAACTCCGGCCCTGCGAAATACAAAAGCCCGCCGGACCGGCGGGCTTTTCTTTTGGTTCGGGCCGCGAGACCGCTATTCGAAGCCGGCTGCGTAACGGCGCCAGTTGGCGACATAGTGCGTGGCAGCGCCCTGCAGCTTGATGATGGCGGCTTCGTCCAGCGCGCGGATCACCTTGGCCGGCACGCCGACGACCAGCGAGCCATCCGGGATTTCCTTGCCTTCCGGCACCAGCGCGCCGGCGCCGATGACGCAGTTCGCGCCGATCCTGGCGCCATTCATGATGGTGGCGCCCATGCCCACCAGGCAGTTCGCGCCGATGACGCAGCCATGCAGGATGGCGCGATGGCCGATGGTGCAGCCCTCGCCGATGGTCAGCGGATAGCCCATGTCGGTGTGAAGGACGCAATGTTCCTGGACATTGCTGCGCGCACCGATGGTGATGCGCTCATTGTCGCCGCGCAGCACCGCGCCGAACCAGATGCCGACCTCGTCGCCGAGCGTGACCTTGCCGATCACGCGCGCGTCCGGGGCGACCCAGAACAGGTCTGCGGCGGGAACGTCCGGCCAGATTCCGTCAAGGGCGTGCAGGGGCATGGGGAGTTCCGATCCAAGGCTGCGGGGCGAGTTGCGCTCCGCGCCGGACCGGCGGGCGGGGACGCAAGGTCGCCGCTTGTGGGGGTCCCCACGACCGGCGGCTGGGTTGAACCAGCGCCAATCATGGAACCTCAGTGTCGATCGACGAGGCGCCTCAAGCGCTTCGTCTCAGGCTTCCTCGAGGTCGATGTCGAGGATGGCCATCGTGAAGTTGTAGGAGAGTTCGCCCTCCTCGTCGTCTCGGAACAGGACGCCGACGAATTCATCGCCGAAATAGACTTCCGCGGTGTCGTCCTTGCGGGGGCGCGGACGAATGGTGATGCCCTTCATGTTGAAGCGGCGGTGAAAGAAGCTCTCGAGCTTCTGGATCTCTTTTCGATCCAATTTGATCTCCTGAGGTTCGGGGAAAAGACCGGGTGCCACCCCGACGCAGAAAGCGCCAAGGCCCGTCGCGACATCGCCCCGAGCGACGCCGCTACAACCCACGAAACTATGTCGACTATGCCTGATCCGGCACGATCTGGTCCATCATCCGCGACGGCTCGGCACAGGGCGCCTTGCCGACCACCTTGGCCGGCACGCCCGCCACCGTCGTGTTGGGCGGCACAGCGTGCAGCACGACGGAACCGGCCGCAACCCGCGAGCAATGGCCGATCTCGATATTGCCGAGGATCTTGGCGCCGGCGCCAAGCAACACGCCGTGACGCACCTTGGGATGACGGTTGCCCGTCTCCTTGCCGGTGCCACCGAGCGTCACGCCCTGGAGGATCGAGACGTCGTCCTCGATCACCGCGGTCTCGCCGACGACGAGGCCGGTAGCGTGGTCGAGGAAGATCCCCTTGCCCATCGGCACGGCCGGATTGATGTCCACTTGGAACACGGAGGACGCCCGGCTCTGCAGGTAATAGGCGAAGTCGCGCCGGCCCTGCCGCCACAGCCAGTTGGCCAGGCGATGGGTCTCGATCGCGTGAAAGCCCTTGAAATAGAGGATCGGCTCGATGGCCCGGTTGCAGGCCGGGTCGCGGTCGAGCACCGCCTGGATATCGACGCGCACAGCCTTGGTGATGTCCGGCTCGGAGGCGAACGCCTCGGCAAAGGCCTGGCGGATGAACTCGGCCGAGAGATCGCGATGATGCAGCCGTTCGGCGATGCGGTGCGCCACCGCGTCTTCCAGACGATCATGGTTCAAAACCGTCGCGTAGATGAAGCTCGCGAGGGCCGGTTCGGCGCGCATGATTTCTTCGGCCTGCACCCGCATGGCGGACCAGAGCGGATCGAAGCTGGCGAGACCCTCGCCGACGAGGCGGGAATTGACGGCCGACATTGACGTCTCCTTGCTGCCATCCATCTCTGCAGCCATTTCCAGGCAGCACCCTAACATGGGGGCCAAATGCCGCAAAACAGACATCCGTGAGTAGATATTGCTCACGACCCGCGCCGGCGATGCGCGCTCAGGGCGGGGGGAGAGACATATCGGCCGGACGCGAAAAAGCAACGGAAATCAAATCATCGGCACAGCCAATTCGGTCCGGTTCACCGCCTAAGCGCGTTCCGAAACGGGCCGCGCGGCTTGAATCATCCTCTGCACCGACGCCGCCAACCCGTTGTCCGAACAGGCGTTTGGCTCAGACGGAACGCAGGCCATTCTTCTCCAGAAATGCCAGCACGCCGGCCTTGTAGACCTTGTCGCCGACGGCCAGCATGTGGTCGCGCTTCGGAATATCCAGCACCTCGGCATTCGGGATGATCTCGGCGAGGTCGGCGGCGGAGCCGGCCAATTCGTCGCGTTCGCCGACGGCGATCATCACCGGCAGACGCAGCGTGGCGAGGTCGTCGGCCGAGATCGCCTGGCGCGTCGCCTTCATGCAGGCGGCGAGCGCCACGCGGTCGCTCTTGGTCTGGTCGGCGAACTTGCGGAACATCTGGCCGATCGGATCCGTGATGCTGTCCGGCTCTTCCGTCTCCAGCGCATCGACGACCGGGCCCCACGGGCCGATGCCGGTGACGATGCCGTAGCCGAGGCCGCCCAGGATCATCGACTTCACCATCTCGGGATGTCCGAGCGCCAGGAAAGCCGCGATGCGTGCGCCCATCGAATAGCCCATCACGTCGGCGCGGGCGATTCCCAGATGCTGAAGCAGGTTGCGCGCATCCTCCGCCATGGCGGCGACCCGGTAGGCGCCCACGTCATGCGGCTTGTCGCTGTGGCCATGGCCGCGATTGTCGAAGGCGATGACCCGGCGCCCGGCCTTGACCAGCGTGTCGACCCAGCCGGGATTGACCCAGTTGACCCGCGCGCTCGATCCGAAACCGTGGATAAGCAGGATCGGCGGCCCCTCGCCCTCATCGAGATAAGCGATGGAGTAGCCGTTCGAAAGGAAGCTTTGCATGAGGGGAACCCGAGGATGTCTGCGGCGCACTTATGAAGGATGGTTGCGGCCGCGCCAAGGTGTCGCCGCGCCGGAAGTGAGCCCGGTCTGTTCATAGCGCGATCACAACGCTATGGTCCGCGAAATTGTTGCTTCGAACCGACGGACCCCCGCCATGGCCGCACATGTGATTCCGCATTTCCATAACGATTCCGGTGTCGTGACGATCGAGATCGGCGTCAAGGAATTCATGTGCGTCGGCGCCAAGCCGCCCTTCGACCACCCGCACATCTTCATCGACATGGGCGACGACCACGAGAAGGTCTGCTCCTACTGCTCGACCCTCTATCGCTTCAATCCCCGCCTGCACGGCACGGAGACGTCGCCGCCCGGCCACCTGTTCATCGATCCGATCGCGGCGTAACGGACCCGGGGCATGACGTCGATCCGCGTCGGAATTGCAGGCGCGGGCATCGCGGGCCTGACCACCGCCCTCGCGCTGGCGCGAAGGGGCATCGCCTCGACCGTGGTCGAGCGCGCGCCGCAATTGTCGGAAGTCGGCGCGGGGCTGCAGATCTCGCCCAATGCCGGGCGCATCCTGGAGTCGCTGGACCTGACCGAAGCGCTGGATCGCGCCGCGGTGCTGCCCGAGGCGATCGACCTGCGCTCGGGCCGGACCGGCGAGCCGATCGTCAGCCTGCCGCTGGGCGAGAGCGCCCGCCGGGCCTATGGCGCGCCCTACCGGCTGCTGCATCGCGCCGATCTCCAATCCATCCTGCTCGAAGCCGTCGAGGCGGAGCCACGGATCGAGTTGCGGCTCGGCGCCGAGGCGACGGCGGTGCGCCAGACGCGCGACGGCGCCACGCTGTCGGTGGGCGACGAGACGCTCGATTTCGACGCCATGATCGTGGCCGACGGCGTGCGCTCGAAACTGAAGCAGGCTGTCGATGGCGCCTCGCCGCCCCGGCCGAACGGCCGCACAGCCTGGCGATCGACCATTCCCGTCGGGATCGCGCCTCGCGACCTGCCGCATGAGCGCACCACCGTGCTGCTGAGCCGCGACGCCCATGTCGTCATCTACCCGCTGCGCAGCGCCCGCCTGATCAACATCATCGTCGTGATCGAGGAAGACTGGGGCGACGATAGCTGGAGCGGCCCGGGCGCCGCCGAGGTTCTGCGCCAGCGCTTCGATCGCGACAGCACGCGCTATATCAGCCGGCTGACCGAGCTCGACCTGCAATGGACGCGCTGGTGCCTGACGGAAGTGGCCCCGACCGGCACCTGGGTCGATGGCCGGATCGCGCTGATCGGCGATGCCGCGCACGCCATGCTGCCGTTCCTGGCGCAAGGCGCGGCGATGGCGATCGAGGATGCAGACGTGATAGCCCGCGAACTGTCCAACGCGCCCGTCCCCGACGCGCTGCAACGCTACCAGGCGCAGCGCCGCCCCCGGGTGATGCGCGTCTGGAAGACGGCCCGCCAGGCCGGACAGATCTATCATCTGGGCGGCCCGATGGCGACCGCCCGCGACCTCGCCATGACGGCGCTGGGCGGCCGGAGGCTTCTGCAGCGTTACGACTGGATCTATGGCTGGCGGTCGTCCTAGAGAATTGCCGGGCTGGTCCGGCTCGGCGCCGCATAGAGGATGATCCGGTTCCGCCCCAAGGCTTTCGCCTGGTAGAGCGCGGCGTCGGCGAGCGGCAGCATCTCGATCACGCCGCCTGCCGGATGGCGCACCCTGTGCACGACGCCGATCGAAATGCTGACCCGGATATCGGTTCCTCCGGCGGGCACCGACAAGCGCTCCACCGTATGGCGCAGCCGCTCGGCCATGGCGACGGCGTCGTCGCAGGGAATGTCCGGCAGGGTGATCGCAAACTCCTCACCGCCGACCCGGCCGAACAGATCGTGGCGCCGAAGCTCGCCGGCGATCGCATCGGTCACCGCGATCAGGACCGCGTCGCCCGCCGCATGGCCATGCTGGTCATTGACCCGCTTGAAGTGGTCGATGTCGATCATCAGCACGGCGACGCCGGAAAAGAGATTGGCGCGCGGTTTGGCGAGCAGCACGGCGCTGCGCTCGAGATAGGCACGACGCGCCAGGATGTCGGTCAGGCCGTCCATGCTGACGGCGCGATCGAGACGGGCCAGCAGCTTCCTCTGCATGACCGAGATGGTCGCGACCGTCAGCGGCCCCATCGCCAGCAGGGTCAGGCCGAGGCGGAAGGAAGTCTTGCTGTCGAGCAGATCGTCGGAGGGCATCAGGACGTAGAGATCGGCCGACTCCGCCGCCAGCATGGCGAGGCTCGTGACCATCACCAGCAGGGTCGTCGGGAACAATCCGTAGGTGAGCGAACACCAGAGCAGCGCCGGCACCGGAAACGCGATCGCGCCCGGCCCGCCAATGGCGACGGACCCCACCACCGAGAGGCAGAGCGCCGCCATGGGCATCGTCGTCTTGGCATCGGGCTCGAAATTGACCAGCGAAGTGGCGAGCTTCTCCAGGTCCCACACCGCCGGCAGGGTCAGCAGAACCGGCAGGATGATGACGTAGTTGCTGAGCTCGGTGGTGAACCAGAACGCGATGCCGGTGCGGATCGAGAAATTCGACAAGACGGGCGCGATCAAGCAACCCACCACAGCCGAGGTGCCGGCGGCGGCGACGCAGATCAGCAGCATCCGCAGCACCGACAGGGGATGGCGCAGCGCCCGATCCTCCGCCCCAAGGCGCCGGAACAGGAGCACGCCGCTCGCAACGCCCAGTATGTTGGCGGCCGTCAGCCACAGGCTGGTGGCGAATTCATCACCGCTCAGATAGCCGGCACCGAGAAACGCCGCCACCGCCGCCAGCCAGCCATAGACGTCCGAGAAGGCCGGACGAATGACGAAGAGGCCAAGCAGGATGGCATTGGCGGGCCAGAAGGCCGCGACGAAGCCAAGCGGCCGGGTCAGAATGCCGAGCTCGGCGGCGCAGAACACGACCAGCGCAACCCAGCCTATCGATCGAAGCCGGTCCAGGATCGCGTCGATCCCGCTTCGAATGCGCTCGGTGTTGCTGTTCATCATGTCCGCTTTGGTCGCAACATGGCGGATCGGCTCGATCCGCTGGGGTAGGACGCAGTTTCGAAAGACGCGGACGCCGTCATCGCCACGATGCGCAACGAACCTCCGGCAACAGCGCCTTCCCCTTCCCGCGCATCATGCACGCAAAACCTATCCCCGCGCCAACGCCGCGATCGCCAGATAGTCCGTCTTGCCGGTCGCCAGCATCGGCAGCGCTTCGACGGTGACGATCCGCTTCGGCACCATGATTTCCGGCACGCCATGCACCTTGGCGGAGGCGATCAACGCATTGCGGTCCGCCTCGACCCGATCGGTCACCAGCACGATCTGCTCGCCCTTGCGCTCGTCCGGCACCGAGACGGCGGCGTGGATATTGTCCGGCCAGACCTGCGCCGCATAGGCTTCGACCGCCGCCAGCGAGATCATCTCGCCGCCGATCTTGGCAAAGCGCTTGGCCCGTCCGCGAATGGTGATGTAGCCGTCCGCGTCGAGCGTGACGATATCGCCGGTGTCGTGCCAGCCATCCGGGGTCTTCTCCAGGACGCCCGGCGCGCTTTCGCGCATGTAGCCGAGCATGACGTTCGGTCCCCGAATCCAGAAGCGACCGCCTTCCTCGAGGCCCGGCACCGGTTCGATGCGATAGGACATGCCCGGCAGCAACCGCCCGACCGTGCCGTCGCGGTGATAGAGCGGCGTGTTGGCCGAGACGACGGGCGCCGCTTCGGTTGCGCCATAGCCCTCGAACAGTTCAATGCCGAAGCGGTCGCGCCAGAGCGTGCGGGTCGCCGGCTTGATTTTCTCGGCGCCGAGCACCACGAGCCGCAGCTTGGCGAAATCCTCGGGCTCGGCCATGCGCGCCCAGCCGGCCGCGAAGGTGTCGGTACCGATCAGGATGGTCGAGCCGCTATCGCGCACCAGCGCCGGGATCTGCTTGTAGTGCAGCGGCGTCGGATAGAAGAACACGCGCATGCCGATCGCGAAGGGCGCGATCAGGCCGACCGTCATGCCGAAGGAATGGAAAACCGGCAGCGGATTGAACAGCGAATCGTCCGACTTCAGCTCCAGCGTCCGCAGGAACTGCTCGACATTGGCGAGCACGTTGGCATGCGTCAGGGCCACGCCCTTGGGCGCTCCCTCCGAGCCGGAGGTGAACAGCAGGACGGCGATGTCGTCCGGCTTGACGCGGGAAAGCGCATGCAGCGGACGCGCCAGCCAAGACGAGACGACCCCGCGCAGCTTGTCGAACTTGCTGACGGTCTTGCCGATGTCCTCGAGCCAGAGGATCTCGACATGCGCCTGCAGCGCCGCGACGAGTTCTTCCAGCTTGCCCTCGGCGATGAAGCGGCGCGAGGAAATCACATGCTTGATGTCGGCCGCCTTGCAGGCCACGAGCAGGTTCTTCGGCCCGGCGGAAAAATTGAGCATCGCCGGCACCCGGCCAAACGCCACCAGGCCGAAGAAGGCCGGCGCCACGGTGGCGACGTTGGGCAGCAGCAGGCCGACCCGTTCGCCACGCTTCGTCTTCGCCGCGAATACCCGGCCCAGCACCTGCGCGCCGATGACGACGCGATCGAAAGTCATGGGCTTGCGCTGATTGTCCTCGATTACCTCGCGCTTGCCGCCGAAGCGGGCGCGCGAATCGAGCAGCATGCCGAACAGCGTCTTTCGCCAGCGCTTCTCGTCGAGCGGAATCGCCTGCGTGGCAGGGCTGGGAATGGCAGTCGGCATGTCCATAGGCGCTGGTTCGCTCTGCTACGGGGTCAGTCGGGCCGCGCATCATCCGAACGGCGCGTCAACATACAATGACGAGCGACACAGAAGCGAGGTCAGCGTGACCGCCGCCTCACCTGCACCCCCACCACGACATGTCGTAAGATATATCTTGACGCGAAAGAGCGATCGATTTAGCGATTTTGTATCTTACGATATCGGAGCGATCTTGCCTCATACCCCTCCGGGAGATCCGCGCGCTGCCCATGGCCGCGGCCTGTTGTCGATGGCCCGCCGCGGCGACAGCCCCGAAAGCCCGGTCTCGGGCCGCGCGCCGCTGGGCGGAAGAGGTGGCGACGGATTCCGTGTCGGCCGCATGGTCGCCGATGGCGATCTGCGCCTGGTGGTGCTCTCGCTGCTCGCGGATCTGCCCCGTCATGGCTACGACATCATCAAGGCCATCGAGGAACTGACCAGCGGCAGCTATAGCCCCAGCCCGGGCGTGATCTATCCGACCCTCAACTATCTCGAGGAGGCGGGCCACGCGACGGCGAGCAGCCAGGGCAACAAGAAGGTTTATTCCATCTCGCCGATGGGCACGGCCTATCTGGCGGAGAACCGGCTCGCGGTCGACGTGATCCTCGACCATCTCGACCGAATCGGCCGCCGCATCGCGCAGGCGCGGGAATGGTTCGGACGCGGCGAGGCCGCCTTGCGCGACGACCGGCCCGATCGCGACATTCCCGGCGTCATTCCGGAAATGAACGATGCACGGCGCGCCCTAAAGGCGGCGATCGCCTCGAAGATCAGCGCGACCTCGATCGAGCAGCACCGCGTCGTGGAAATCCTGATGCGCGCCGTCGCGGAAATCCGCGCCGACCGTCCGGAAGACGGCATCGACATCTAGGTTTTTTGGCGCTGGTGCGGGCGGCGGGGATCGAACCCGCATGACCGAGGTCGAGGGATTTTAAGTCCCTTGCGTCTACCAGTTTCGCCACGCCCGCAGCGGCGGCTTTCTGCCATCTTGGGGACGTGCTGGATAGGGGAATTGCACAACTCCCAACGCAGTTGTGTAAAATCGTGTCGCGAAGCGTCGTAAAACGGGAGGGCTAGCGAGACCCGCCCTGCCCCCAGCTGTCACTCCGCAGTGCGCGGCGCCGACGCGCGTCGGCCTAGGCCGATGCCGCCGGCTCCAAAAAGGCGCTGCGCAGTTCCTCCCAGCCATGATCGGCGATCGACTGGCGGAGCAGCCAGCGCTGGCGGTTCGCTTCCTCGGGATTGGCGAGCGCCGCCTGCCAGATGGCGCTGGCGGCCTCCGTCTCGCCAGTGGCGTAGAGGCACATGGCATAGGTGTGGCGCGCGAAGATCATGTCGCCCTTCTCGCAGGCCGCGCCCCGCCGGGCCGCCTGCAACGCCTTACCCATCCGTCCCTTGGCCCACAGATGCGCCGAGAGATTGAGCCAGTAGGTCGCGACCTTGGCCCGATCCTGCCGCCGGGCGCGAATTGCCTCTCGCTCGCGGGTGCCGTCGAACACCAGCGACCGGATCAGCGCGCTGATGGTCCGGTTCTGGCTGAACCAGTCGAGCGCATGATGGCCCGAGAACGGCATCTTGATGGGCGTCAAAGGATGGCGCTGCCGGATCAGATCGGCATGCCGTTGGTCGTTGCGATTGTGGGGGTCGAAAAAGATGTAGCCGCCGACCGGGGCGATCTGCGCCACGGCATCATAGCGGCAGGCCAGCGTATCCTGCTCGCTCTGCCAGCGCCGCTCCCATGGCACGGTGCGGATATCGGCCGAGAATTGCGGCGCGAACAGCAGCACGCGGTCGAGCGACAGGCGCTCGGAGAAATTGAGCGCGCCATAGCCGCCCATGCTCGAGCCGTAGCCGACGCGCTGCCGACTGCCCAGCCGCTCATTGATCCGGTCGACGACCTCATCCATCTCGGCATGCTGGTACCAGTGATTGCCATGGGATTTCACGGCCACGACATTGATGTTGTTGGTCGAGAAATAGCGCAGGCCAAACGCAGGACGCTCCGGATCCTGGCGGTTGTACCAGGGATCGAAGCAGACCACCGCCGGCCCATCGTTCTGCAAATCCGCCCATACCCGGTAAGACTGACCGGAGAACAGCTCTTCCATGCGATATCTCTGCGCTAAAACGAAACTACATTCGAACTAATTTCAAACTGGCCGCGACGACACGAAGGTCGCGGCGCCGGATGCTTCTGAGCCAGAAAATACACTATCGATAACGGACGAAGGCTTCCAGTCCCGCAATGCAACATGGGCGTTTTGGCAAAGATTCATGTCTTGGACGCCAGGCCGTCCCGACCATTCTGTCGCACTGCGGCACGGCGACCGAAGCGGTGATCCGGATACAGAAAAGGGGCCCAGCCTTTCGGGCTGGACCCCTTTCGCGTCTAAGGAAACGTATCAGCGACGGTAGCGCTGGACGTCCATCACCTCGCCGCTGCGGGCGCTGATGGTCACGCGGATGTCGCGACCGCGATAATCCTCGCCGTCGACGATCCAGGCGCGGCCGCGTCGGCCGACGCTGTTCACATCGGCCATGCCGGCGCCGCGTGCGATGCGACGCGCATCGCGCGGGCCGATGCCGCGATCGTAACTGTCCTGGCGATCCTGCCGGTCGTAGCGGTCATAGCCCCGGCCCTGAGGCGGGACGACCCGGACACCGCCCTCGTCGATCATAACGCCCTGCGCGGATACCGCGGGCACGACGCCGATCAGGGCGGAAGCAAAGAGGGTCGTTGCGAGTAGAATTCGAAGTCTCATGGGAGATCTCCTCCACGTGGGGCCGGCGCGTTGCCAATCCCGATCGGCAAGCAAACGCGGCCCGCCGATGTAAGGTTCCTCACGGTCACGACGAGACCAGGCACACCCGACTGTCTTACGCGGCCCATTTCAGTTGTCGGTGTGAAAGCTGCCGATCTCTACGAGCATATCTTCAACTGCGGAACAAAATACCCTAGGGTTGCGGCGAGGCGCGCATGCACAGACGCAGATCCTATCTGACGAAGGCACTCTCCGAGCTTGGCGAGGTCGCGGACGCAGCGGCGCTCGAGCCAGGGCGCTGGGCCGACTTCATCGACCTGCTTCGCCAGAAGACACTGGATTCGAAGGTCACCTTTCAGGTCCTCGACCATGAAGCATCCAAGTCCCTGACGATCCACAGCAGCGGCTTCATGGACAGCACGCTACGCAACTACGCCGACTACTATGTCCGGATATCGCCCTGGCGCGATTTGATGATCCGCTCCACCATCAAGCGCCCCGTATGGTCCGACCACCTGCTGCCCCCGGACGAGTTCCGCAAGACGGAGTTCTACCATGACCTGGCACGCCCCGAAGGACAGATGGATAGCGCCACCGGCATATCCCTGATCAAGGAGGGAAGCCGCGCGGCCGTACTCGCGGCCCATTACGATGGGAGATTCGGGCAAGAGATGCACAGCTTTGTCGGGTCGATCCTGCAAGGGATCGGCGGGCGAATGCGTCAATCGCTGGACATAAACCGGGTGCTCGCGCAGGCGACGCCCCGCTTTCGAGGGGACGTTTCCTTGCTGCACGCGCTCGAAACTCCCGCCCTGATCGTCACGGCCAGCGGCAGGGTCATCGCGTCGAATCAGGCGCTGGCTGACATCCTCGGCCGTAACGATGCGGTTGCCATCGGCAGCGGCGACCTGCTGCGTTTCGGATTGCCCGAGGTTCAGGCGCTGTTTCTCGAACGGCTGCGTCACCGTGGCGACGGCCTGCGCTATCAACCGCCGCCCGACGACCTGGTGCTCAACCATCCCGAGACGCCGATGACGATCTCGATCCTGCCGATCGCCGGCCCTCTTCCCGACACGACCGGCGTGGGCGTGCTCTTCCCCTCACCCGCCAGTTTCCTGGTCGTGCTGCGCCCCTACGGCAAGGCCGATTCCGTCGACGAGGCGCGCCGACGGCTGGTTTCCGACTTCCGCCTCACCCAGGCCGAGATCCGGCTGGTTCTGGCGCTGGAACGGGGCGACAGCCTCGGCGCCTTTGCCGAAGCGAACAACCTGTCGCTGCACACCGTGCGGACCCATCTGAAGTCCATCTTTTCCAAGACGAACACGCATCGCCAGCATGAGCTCGTGGCGCTGACGGGTCGCCTCCGGCGATAGGACCGGCAGGGCCGCCTGCGATCGCGAGGGCGGCGATACGACCCAGCCCAACATTAGACCTTCAAATCCCCTCCCTCCCGCTGCTACATCGGCGCGGGGGAATCGTGGCACCACGACGGCTCGCCCAAGCTTTGGAAGACGAGCCATAGAGGGTGCTCCCATGACCGATCCCGTTTCGCATCGCCAGGCCCTGGCGGTGGAACCTTTTGCTGTCCTGAGCCGCGTGCCGGCCATCGGCAATCTCATTCTCGGCGTGCGCGCGGACGGCGCCTTGCTGGAAGGCATCGGCGCGATCGAGACCGCCACGCTGGAGGATGGCTTTGCCGTGCTGCGCGGCCCGGGCCGCGAGACGCGGCTCGAACTCGCCGCCATCGCCCAGATCGTCACCGACCAGATGGTGATGAAGAACGTCCTGCCCTTCCTCGAAATCCTCGATTCCCAGGGCAATACGATCGCCAAGCTCACCGCGCTGGACGGGCTGGAGGGCTTCGATGCGGCGCTCGATGGCCTTGCGCGCACGCCGCTCGACGCCGCCCCGGCCGCCGCCCGCCCCGGTCCGGGCGATGAGCCCGCCGACGGTCCGCTCAAGGCCGCGGAAGCCGCCGGCAAGCCGGTCACGCTCCAGGCCGTGAAGACCGGCGTCGTGCACCGCTGGACCGGCACGCTGACCAGCGTTTCGTTCAGCCATGGCTTCCTGAATGCCATGCAGCCCGACATGCACCTGCATATCCGCGCCGGCGCGATCACCGCGTGGAACAGGGAAAGCGTCGACGGCTCCGACGTGTTCAGCGCCATCGACGGCGCGGGCAAGGCGATCGGCCTCACCCTTACGGCCGAAGCCGGCGCCCTCGCCGGCTAGGCGACCTCAAGCGGCGCGCGCGAGGCCTTCCCGTTCGCAAAAGGCGATGACGAGGTCGGCCAGGTCCCGGACGGGACGGCGCGCGCCGGATGCCACCCGCAGCGCGAGTTCGGTCGGGGGCACGGACGGAAAGCCCTCGCCCGACAGCACCGCATAGGCCGGGCGGACCGCCCGCGCCTCGACCAGCGCGACGCCGAGGCCGCCTGCGATCGCCGCCTCGATGCCGATCAGGCTGGCGCTTTCATAGGCCACCCGCCAGCGCCGGCCCGAAGATTCCAGCGCATGCACGGCGCGGTCGCGATAGCGGCAGCCCTGCGGAAACGCGATCAGCGGTACCGGATCGGCGCGCTTCCAGTCGAGATCGCGTGCGCCGACCCAGACGAGCCGCTCCGGCCAGACACCTTCGGCGGGACCGCCGCCGGCGTCGCGCTTCATCAGCACGATATCGAGATCGCCGCGCTCCAGCCCGCGCTCCAGTTCCACGGAAAGGTCGCATCGCACGTCGAGCCGGCATTCCGGGCGGAGCCGGGCGAATTCCGCCACCAGCCCGGTCAGTTCCGCCACCGCGAAATCCTCGGTCAGGCCGAGGCGGACATGCTCCGACGCCAGCGACGCGCCGACGACGCTGCGCGCCTCCTCCGACAGCGCGAGGATGCGGCGGGCGTAACCGACCAGCCGCTCGCCTTCGCGCGTGAGCGTCACGCCCCTTCCCTCTCGAAGCAAGAGGGGCGTTCCTGCGAGATCCTCGAGCTTGCGGATCTGCTGGCTGATCGTCGACTGCGTCCGGTGCACCCGCTCGCCGGCACGGGTAAAGCCCCCGGCATCGACGACCGAGACAAAGGTTTTCAGGAGATCGAGATCGAACATGGCGCACCTCGGAGCAGGCATTCGATTATCGAATGAATAGCATCCGAACATTGAATTTCCAAATGCCACGCCAAGCGCCTATGCCATGCCTTGCCCGGCTCCGGCCGGATGTTGAATCAACAGGCAGGCGGAAATGACGGATCGAGTGACGATAACAGCGGTAACGCCGGGGGCCCGTGTCGAGCATGGCAACAGCCTGGCCGATCTCGGGCTGATCGCGCTTTTCTGCCTGATCTGGAGCTCGGCTTTCGCGGCGGCGAAATTCGCCCTGCCGGATTGTCCGCAGCTGATCCTGCTCTCGAGTCGCTTCCTCGCCGCCGGGGTGATCCTGCTCGCCCTGGCCAAGGTCGCCGGCCGCCTGGAACGGCTGGATCGGCGCACGGTCGCGAGTTGGGCCATTCTCGGCGCCTTCAACAGCGCCCTCTATCTCGGCCTCAGCTATTCCGGCATGGCGACGGTCTCCTCCGCCTTCACGGCCGTGCTGATCAGTGCCAATCCGCTGCTCACCGCCTTGGTCGCGGCGTCGGTGCTGGGCGAAAAGCTCTCGGCGCTCAAGCTAAGCGGGCTGCTGCTTGGCATGCTCGGCGTCGCCATCCTGCTGCGCTCGCGGCTCTCGGGCGGCATCGAGGACGGACACGGCACGCTTCTGGTCCTGGCAGGCCTGGTCGCGCTGGTCGCCGGCACCATCCTGTTCAAGAAGCTGAAGCCCGGCGGCGACCTGTGGACCGGCACGGCGATCCAGTCGCTCGCGGCGGGCATCCTGCTGCTGCCCGTTGCGCTCGCGACCGAAAGCCTCGGCGACGTACGCCTGACGCCCGCGCTCATCGGCGGCTGGAGCTATCTGGTGATCGCCGCTTCGATCGGCGGCTACCTGCTTTGGTTCCGCCTGCTGCAGAAGAAGACGGCGACGGAAGCCTCGTCGCTGCATTTCCTGATGCCGCCGCTCGGGCTCTTCTTCGGCTGGCTGATCTTTCGCGAGCCGGTCAGCCTCGTGGATTGCCTGGGCATCGTGCCGATCGCCATCGGGATCGCCATGGTGACGCGCGGCTAACCCGTAAAAAGAAAAGGCGGCGGCCCCGAGAGGAGCCGCCGCCTTGATATTTCGCGAGTTCAGCGCCGATCAGGCGTTGGGCTCGCCGCCCTCTTCGCGCGAAGCCTTGACCTCGGCGATGAAGTCCTCGGCGTCCTGCTTGGCCGAACGGGCGTGTTCCTCGGCATCCTTGTTGAAGCGATCGAGCTCCATCTTCAGGCCGCTGACCGAAGGCTTCTCGACGCTGTTGGCATAGGCGATCATGCGCAGCGAGACGGCGAGATCCAGCACCATGGCGGCGAGCAGGCCGTCATCGAGCTGCTTGTCGTCGGCATAGTCCGAGATCAGGTCGTAGAGGGCGTCGCGGTGTTCCTCATATTCCTCGGCAAAAGCCTCGAAATCTTCGTCGTCGACGGGCGGGTTCGGATCGGTCATTTCGCTGTCTCCTGAGCGTGTTCGAACGAAGGGCGTGCAGTTCGCGTGAAGAAGACGCGACCGGTCGCGCTTCTAGCCGACGATCGGCGGTTGGAAGGTGAGACCCATGTCCCAGGGGAAATAGATCCACGTATCCTGTGACACTTCGGTGATGAAGGTGTCGACGAGCGGGCGCCCCATCGGCTTGGAATAGAGCGTCGCGTAATGCGCCTTGGGCAGCATCTCGCGCACCAGCCTGGCGGTGCGGCCGGTGTCGACAAGATCGTCGATCACGAGCACCCCGGCGCCCTCGCCGCCACCGAGATCGACGATCTCCTGGCTGACCGGCTTCAGGACCTTCAACTCGCCCTGTTCTTTGTAGTTCTGGTAGGAGGCGACGCAGATCGTCTCGATCATGCGAATGCCAAGCTCACGCGCCACGATCGCCGCCGGCACCAGGCCGCCGCGGGTCACGCAGACGATGGCCTGCCATTTCTGGTCGCCGGAGAGGCGCCAGGTCAGCGCCCGCGCATCCCGGTGGAACTGGTCCCAGGATACGGGAAACGCCTTGTCGCTGCGAGCGTCCACCATCAAAGTCTCCTGCGCGTGTTGGAAGGCGAACCCTTGGGATGCGGCCCCGCGCCTGGCAATCCGCACATCGGGCGATCCACAGAAATTCCGGTCATGTCAGCCATTCGCCTGCATCAAGGCGGCCACCATCGCCTCGACGGCGCGCGCGGCCTCGTCGAGCCGAGCTTCGTCGCGCGAGCGCAGCACGATGTCGGTGGCGAAGGTTCCGTCGAGCATCTTCGGATAACTGCCGATCGATACATCGGGATAATCGAGCTGGATCTCGCCGAGCTGCTTGGCGATACGGCCCTCGCCCATGCCGACCGGCACGGTGCGCGACAGCATCTTGGCGCCCGTCGGGATCTTGGCCGCCACCTCGTCGAACATCGCCTGCATGATCGACGGCACACCGGCCATCACATGCACGTTGCCGAGCGTGAATCCGGGCGCCTTCGATACCTTGTTCAGGATCAGGTCGGCGCCGGCGGGAATGCGCGCCATGCGCATCCGCGCTTCGTTCAACTGGCCGGTTGCATAATGGTCGGTCAGGATGGCGACGGCGCGCGGATCATGGTCGATCGTCACGCCGAAGGCCTTGGCCATCGAATCCGCGGTGATGTCGTCATGCGTCGGCCCGATGCCGCCGGTCGAGAAGACGTGGTCATAGCGGGCGCGCAGCGCGTTGACCGCGGCGACGATTTCATCCTCGATATCCGGCACGATCCGCACTTCGCGGATGTCGACGCCGATCTGGGTGCAATATTCGGCGATGTAGCCGATGTTCTTGTCCTTGGTCCGCCCCGAAAGGATCTCGTCGCCGATGACGAGGATCGCTGCGGTGACGACGACAGGCGCCGCTTCAGTGGCAGTTTCGGCCATTCACTAACTCCATCGGTCTGGAATGGGTTTAGCCTTCCAGCGCCGGGCGCTCAAGGGCGAGAGCACGATGCCGGCCAGGACTGCCTTCCAAAACTCGATCATCATCCTGAGGTGCCCGGCGTAGCCGGGCCTCGAAGGAGGGTCCAGGAACTTGCTGGCAGGAAAGCATCAGCCTGCTGGATGCTCCTTCGAGGCTTCGCTGCGCGAAGCGCCTCAGGATGACGACAGAGGGTGGCACGTCGCCCGGACGGTGTGGCGCTGAGGCCGCCTGACGCGAATCCTCTTGTAACTCGCGGCCCGATACGCCAGATCGGGGGCAAATCTCATATTCAGGCTTGTCCCCGCGTCCACTCGATGATGTGCTGGCGGGGCACGGAGTACACACATGGTCACTTATGTCGATGCCGATGCCACCCCGCTGAAGAATACCGGGCAGATCCGTCTCTACGGCCCGGAAGCCTTCGCGGCGATGCGGCGCGCTGGCCAGTTGGCCGCGGCCTGCCTCGACGGCCTCGCTGACATCGTCAAGCCGGGCATCCCCACCGACGAGATTGACCGCTTCGTCTACGAGTTCGGCGCAGACCACGGCGCGCTGCCGGCGACGCTCGGCTATCGCGGCTATACCAAGTCGACCTGCACCTCGATCAACCATGTGGTCTGCCACGGCATTCCCGACGACAAGCCGCTCAAGGATGGTGACATCGTCAATGTCGACGTCACCTATATCGTCGATGGCTGGTATGGCGATTCCAGCCGGATGTACCTGGTCGGCGACGTCAAGCGCGCCGCCGTCCGGCTGGTCGAGGTCACCTATGAATCGCTGATGCGCGGCATCGCGGCGGTGAAGCCCGGCAACACCACAGGCGACATCGGCTACGCGATCCAGTCCTATGCCGAGGCCGAGCGCTGCAGCGTCGTGCGGGATTTCTGCGGCCATGGTGTCGGCAAGGTGTTCCACGACACGCCGAACATCCTTCATTACGGCAATCCCGGCGAAGGCGTCGAACTGCGTGCCGGCATGATCTTCACCATCGAGCCGATGATCAATCTCGGCCGGCCGCATGTGAAGGTGCTGCGCGACGGCTGGACCGCCGTCACCCGCGACCGCTCGCTCTCGGCCCAGTTCGAGCACACCGTCGGCGTCACCGACACGGGCTGCGAGATCTTCACCCTGTCGCCGCGCGGCTATACCTGCCCGCCCTACCCGACCGGGGAATGAGCGGGTTCGACGACAATCTCCAAAATGTACCCCACTATGCGGGGCATCGGGAGCGGCTGAAGGCGCGCTTCCGCGAAAACGGCCCCGAGGCCGTCGCCGATTACGAGCTGCTGGAACTGATCCTGTTCCAGGTCGTGCCCCGGCGCGACACCAAGCCGATCGCCAAGGCGCTGCTTAACCGCTTCGGCACGTTTTCCGACGTGCTGGCGGCACCGGAAGCCCGGCTCATCGAGATTTCCGGCGTCGGCGCCTCGGTCGCGACCCACCTCAAGCTCGTCCATGCCGCGGCGACCCGCTACGCCCGAGGCGCGGTGCGTCAGCGCCCGCTCCTCGGCTCGTGGAGCGCGGTGATCGATTATTGCCGCGCCGCCATGGCCTATGAGGAAAAGGAGCAGTTCCGCATCCTGTTCCTCGACCGCAAGAACGTGCTGATCGCCGATGAGGTGCAGCAGGTCGGCACCGTCGACCACACGCCGGTCTATCCGCGCGAGGTGGTGAAGCGCGCGCTGGAGCTATCGGCCACGGCCATCGTCTTGGTGCACAACCATCCTTCCGGCGACCCGACGCCCTCGCGCGCCGATATCGAAATGACCAAGACAATCGTCGATATCGCCGGCCCGCTCGGCATCGCCGTGCATGATCACATCATCGTCGGACGCAACGGCCACGCCAGCTTTCGCGGTCTCAAGCTGATCTGACGGCGGGTTTCGGATCGGTCGGCTTTGAGGCGATGGCGTCGCCATGCCGGTCCTCCAGGCTTGCCGCGCCGCCCAGTTCTTCGACCAGCCATGCCGTCACCAGCGCGCCGGCGAGGCTGACAACCGCCACCAACAGCAGAACGGCTTCGAGCCCATATTCCGCCCGGATGATCGGCAGCAGGAACGCGCCGAGCGCCGCGCCGACCTTGGCGGCGGCCGATGCGAAACCGGAGCCGGCCCCGCGCAACTGGGTCGGAAAAAGCTCCGCCGGCAGCGCGAAGGTGGTCGAATGCGGCCCGATGTTCATGGCGAGATTGAACAGGACAAAGCCGAGGAACACCGCCATCGCGCCGGGTCCCGCCGTCCCGCTGCTCCACAGCACCGCGACCAGCGCGACCATGCCAACCGCCATGCCGAGGAAACCCAGCACCTGCGGACGAATGTGGCCGTAGCGCGGGACCACCCAGAACGCGATCAGGAAGCCGATCAGCAGGAACAGGTCGATCAGCGACGAGCCGCCAATATCGGAGAAATCCGACGCGACCGGCCCGCGGGCAGCCTTGCCGAAATGCAGGTCCGCCAGCAGCAACGGCGTGAACAGGCCGATGCCATAGGACGCGATATCCATCAGGAACCAAGGCACGCAGGCCAGCGCCGTGCGGCGGCGATAGCTGCGCCCGAACAAGGCGGCCATGCCCTGCGCCTTCACCGCCTCCGCGTCCCTGGCGACCAGATGCACGTTGGCGGCGGCGGCCTGGCCCAGCGCCTCCAACTTGGCCTTGTCGGTGACCACCACGGCGCCGATGGCGCGGGCGGCCTCCAGATTGCGCCCCTTGCCCATCAGCCAGCGCGGGCTTTCCTTCAGCGGCAGGCGCAGGACGAGATAGAGGAGCGGCAGGCCCGCCAGGGCCAGCATGAAGCCGCGCCACGCCGAGGCGCTTTCGACCCACCACAGCACCGAGCCGGTCAACGCCGCCGCCAGGACGAAGCCGACCGCCTGGAACGCGATGGTCGCGACCATCATCCGGCTGCGCGACTGGATCGGCATCCACTCGGCGACATAGGCGCTGCCGACGGGATAATCGATGCCGACGCCGACGCCGAAAATGAACAGGCCCACCAGCAGCATGTCGGGACTGCCGGCAAAGACGCAGATCAGCGCGCCGAGCGTGATCATCGCCATGTCGAGGATCATCAGCGGCTTGCGGCCGAACCGGTCGGCCAGCGGACCGCCGAGCAGCGAGCCCGGCACAGCGCCGAAGAGAAGGGCGGCGCCCAGCAGGCCCTGCATGGTCGCATCGATGACGAAGGTCTGCATCAGAAGCGGCAGCGCGACGCCGAGTGTGAAGACCGAGAAGCCGCCCAGCGTGGTGCCGCCGGTCGACAGCAGCCAGTACCAGCGCTGCGCGAAACCCATCGGCGCATGGTCCAGCACGGCCAGCATGGCCCGCTGTTCTGGCGTCTGAAGCATGTGTTTCCCCTCTTCGGCGCGCATCGCAGCCCGCGTGACGGGACCGACAGTGTCGCCGAGAGGCGCCCTTTGCAACCGCCGGGCGGCCGCTATCCCGCCTTTGCCGCCTGCCCGTGTCTGCAACGCTCGCACACGCTGCCCGCGCCAAGCCGGAACAGCACCTGGCCCCATTATTGAGAATGAGTTGCAATTGCGATCTTGCCATGCCAGCTTATTGCGAGTAAGTCGCAATTGCACGGACTGGACCCAACATGCTCGACCGCACGCGCCGCCGCTTCCTCCTCGCCGTCTCCGGATTGTTGGCGGCCACGATGATGTCGCCGGCGGCCGCTGCCGCCGCGGAGGGCCAGAAATTCAAGGCCGTCACCACCTTCACCATCATCGCCGACATGGCCCGGAACGTTGCCGGCGAGGCGGCGATCGTTGAATCGATCACCAAGCCCGGCGCCGAGATCCACAACTACCAGCCGACGCCGCGCGACATCGTGAAGGCGCAGGACGCGCAGCTCATCCTCTGGAACGGACTCGGCCTCGAACTCTGGTTCGAGAAGTTCTTCGCCAATCTGGACGGCGTGCCGCAGGCGACCGTCTCGGCCGGCGTTGAGCCGATGGGCATTGCCGAGGGCCCCTATTCCGGCAAGCCGAACCCGCATGCCTGGATGTCGCCCGCCGCCGCCCGCCTCTACGTCGACAACATCCGCGACGCCTTCGTGCAGCATGACCCGGCCAATGCCGACACGTACAAGGCGAATGCCGAGGCCTACAAAGCGAAGATCGATGCCACCGTGGCGCCGATCCGCACTGCGCTCGAAGCGATCCCGGCCGAGAGGCGCTGGCTCGTCTCGAGCGAAGGCGCCTTCAGCTACCTCGCGCGCGATTTCGGCCTGAAGGAGCTCTATCTCTGGCCGATCAACGCCGACCAGCAGGGCACGCCGCAGCAGGTGCGCAAGGTGATCGACGCGGTGCGCGCCAACGCCATCCCGGTGGTGTTCAGCGAGAGCACGATTTCAGCCAATCCGGCCAAGCAGGTGGCGCGCGAAACCGGCGCGGCCTATGGCGGCGTCCTCTATGTCGACAGCCTCAGCGAGGCCGGCGGGCCGGTGCCGACCTATCTCGACCTGCTGCGCGTCACGTCGGAAACGATCGCCAAGGGCATCACACAGACCGAGGCGGCCACGGAATGAACGCTCCCCTGCACGCCCGAACCCGGCTGGCCGACGGCATCTCGGTCGCCAACGCGACCGTCACCTACCGCAATGGCCATACCGCGCTGCGCGACGCCAGCTTCCAGATCCCGACCGGCACCATCACGGCGCTGGTCGGCGTCAATGGCAGCGGCAAGTCGACCCTTTTCAAGGCGATCATGGGCTTCGTCCGCGTCTCGCGCGGCGAGATCACCATTCTCGGCCAGCCGGTCGAGAAGGCGCTGAAGCAGAACCTCGTCGCCTATGTGCCGCAGAGCGAGGACGTCGACTGGAACTTTCCCGTCCTGGTCGAGGACGTCGTCATGATGGGCCGCTATGGCCACATGAATTTCATGCGTATCGCCTCGGCACGCGATCATGCCGCCGTCGACAAGGCGCTGGAACGGGTCGGCATGAGCGCCATGCGAAAACGCCAGATCGGCGAGTTGTCCGGCGGCCAGCGCAAGCGCGTCTTCCTCGCCCGCGCTCTGGCGCAGGATGGCCGCGTCATCCTGCTCGACGAACCCTTCACCGGCGTCGACGTGCAGACGGAAGGCGCGATTATCGAACTTCTGCGCGGGCTTCGCGACGAAGGACGGGTGATGCTGGTCTCGACCCACAATCTCGGCAGCGTGCCGGAATTCTGCGATCGCGCCGTGCTGCTGAACCGCACGGTGCTGGCCTATGGCCCGACGCGCGAAACCTTCACCCGCGCCAATCTCGAAAAGACCTTTGGTGGCGTGCTGCGCCATGTCGTGCTCGATCCGGCGGCGGGCGGTGGCGGTACGATCGACATCCTGAGCGACGACGAAAGCCCGCTGCTGGCCCAGGCCGAGAGCGCGGAGGCGCAGCGCTGATGACCCTGCTGCTCGAGCCCTTCGGCTACAGCTACATGCTCAACGCCATGTGGGTCAGCGCGCTGGTCGGCGGCGTCTGCGCCTTCCTCTCCGCCTATCTCATGCTGAAGGGCTGGTCGCTGATCGGCGACGCCCTCTCCCACTCGATCGTGCCCGGCGTCGCCGGCGCCTACATGCTAGGCCTGCCCTTTTCCATCGGCGCCTTCTTCTCCGGCGGCCTCGCCGCCGCGGCCATGTTGTTCCTGAACCAGCGCACCAAGCTGAAGGAAGACGCGATCATCGGGCTGATCTTCACCGGCTTCTTCGGTCTCGGCCTGTTCATGGTGTCGCTGTCGCCGACATCAGTGAACATCCAGACCATCGTGCTCGGCAACATCCTGGCCATCACGCCGGAGGACACGCTGCAGCTCGCCATCATCGGCTTCGTCTCGCTCGCCATCCTGCTGGTGAAATGGAAGGACCTGATGGTCACCTTCTTCGACGAGAGCCATGCCCGCTCGATCGGCCTCAACCCGACGGCGCTGAAGATCCTGTTCTTCACCCTGCTCTCGGCCTGCACGGTGGCCGCGCTGCAGACGGTCGGCGCCTTCCTGGTCATCGCCATGGTGGTGACCCCGGGCGCCACCGCCTATCTGCTCACCGACCGTTTTCCACGGCTGCTCGCGATCAGCGTCGCCGTCGGCGCGCTGACCAGCCTCACCGGCGCCTATGCGAGCTATTTCCTCGACGGCGCCACCGGCGGCATCATCGTCGTGCTGCAGACGCTGATCTTCCTCGCAGCCTTCGTTTTCGCCCCGAAGCACGGCCTGCTCGCCGCCCGCCGCCGCGCGGCGGAAGCGCTGGAGACGGCATCATGACCGTTTTCGAGATCCTACTGCAGCCGTTTCAGTTCGAGTTCATGCGCAACGCGCTGATCATCTCGGCGCTGGTCGCCGTGCCGACCGCGCTGCTCTCCTGCTATCTGGTTCTGAAGGGCTGGTCGCTGATGGGCGACGCCTTCTCGCATGCGGTGCTGCCGGGCGTCGTCATCGCCTATATCGTCGGCGCGCCGCTCGCCATCGGCGCCTTCCTCGCCGGCATGGGCTGCGCGCTGGCCAGCGGCTATCTCAAGGCAAACAGCCGCATCAAGCAGGATACGGTGATGGGCATCGTGTTCTCCGGCATGTTCGGGCTTGGGATCGTGCTCTACACCAAGATCGAGACCGACGTTCACCTCGACCATATCCTGTTCGGCGATATGCTGGGGGTGGGCTGGCGCGACATCGCCGAGACGGGGATCATCGCCCTGGTCATCACCGGCATCCTCGCGCTGAAATGGCGGGATCTGCTGCTGCACAGCTTCGATCCCGTCCAGGCCAGGGTCGTGGGCCTGCGCGTCAACTGGCTGCATTACGGGCTGCTGGCGATCCTGTCGCTCGCCATCGTCGGCGCGCTGAAGGCGGTCGGCATCATCCTCGCCATCGCCATGCTGGTCTCGCCCGGCGCGATCGCCTTCCTGCTGACGCGAAAGTTCAGCACGATGCTGTGGCTCGCGACCGCGATCGCGGTGATCGCCTCGCTTTCCGGCGTCTATCTGAGCTTCTTCCTCGACAGCGCGCCTGCCCCCACCATCGTGCTGCTGCTGACGGCGACCTTCATCGCCGCCTTCCTGATCTCGACCCGTCGCGCGGCGCGCATCGAGACGAAGGAAGCCGGGTTCTCCTAGTCTCCGGCCGAAGTGAGTGATTGAAGCGAGTGGAGGCTCGAAGCTTCTCCCGAGCGGGTCCCAGTTACCGTTCCAACCTCCTGAGAAGCACCATCTCAACATGCTGAGGAGGCCCGGAGGGCCGTATCGAAGCACGCAGGGAGGCAGTTGCCGGCAGATCTGCCCGCAGGTAGTGCGTCCTTCGAGAGGGCTTGCTGCGCAAGCCTCCTCAGGATGTTGGAAATCGAGATCTGCACAACACCGGCTTCCGGTATGCGAAGATCTTCTCAGGGAGAGGTAAGGGACCGGTCGGCACAGCGTCATGGCAGAGAATCACCCGTCAGGCAGACTCTGCCCTCACCAGGCCAGCGCCTTGCCATCCAGGGCGGCGAGCAGCTTGGCGTCCTGGCCGTAAATGTCCTTGCGGAAATTGACGCCGTCCTCGTCCACCCAGGCGGTCAGGTAGGTCAGGTGGATGGGAAGCGGCGTTGCCAGCTTGACGACGGTGTTCTTTTCCGTCGCCACCACCTGGTTGATCCGGTCCATGCTCCATCCGGTGACACCACCGGCGGTCAGCACCTGCAGGGCCAGTTCAAGCGGCCGGCTCAGGCGGATGCAGCCATGACTGAAGGCGCGCTCGGCTTTCGAGAAGGCGGCGCGCGACGGCGTATCGTGCAGATAAACATCGTGCTGGTTGGGGAACATGAACTTGACGCGGCCGAGCGCATTCTTCGGCCCCGGCTGTTGGCGCAGCTGGAACGGGAAATTGCCCGGCCCGTAACTCGCCCAATTGATCGAGGTAAGGTCGTAGACGTCCTTGCCGCGCACGGCCTGGAAGCCCTGCGAGGCAAGCGCGCTGGGATTCGTGCGCAGTTTGCCGAGCTGTTCCTTGACGGCGATGCCGGACGGCACCGTCCAGTAGGGATTGATCTCGATGTAGCGAACCTGGTCGCTGAATATCGGCGTGCGGCTATAGGGCTTGCCGACGACGACCGACATGCGTTCTTCGGCGCGGCCGTCCTTGACGCGCCGAAGCTCGAAGCCGGCGATGTTGACCATCAGATATTGCTGGCCGAGATCGCGCGGCATCCAGCGCCAGCGCTCCATCGCCAGCTCGATTTCCTGGATGCGTTCCTCGATCGGCACGTTCATCGCGACCAGCGCCGCCGGCCCGACGACGCCGTCGACATCGAGCCCGTGACGGGCCTGGAAGCGCTCGACCGCCTTGACCAGCTCGGCGTCGTAGACCTCGGCCCCGCCCGCCGGCGCCGGATCGGCGCCATCGGTCGTGGATAGCCGCTCGCGCAGGGCGGCGACGCGCGGATCGGTCATGCCGGGCTTCAGCGTCGGGCCAAGAGGAACGAGGTCCCACCCGCCCTCCACCGCAAGCTCGCGATACTGCGCCAGCGCGCCGCGCAGGGATGCGTAATAGCTGCTCGGCGGCTGCCAGGCGTCGAAGAATGCGTCGAGATCGTCGGCTTTGGCGACGGCCTGCAACGCCGCCGCCTGATCGAAGGTGCGGGTCTTCAGAAAGAAATTGGGATCGACCTTGGCCGGCAGGAAGCGTCCGACCGACAGGTCGCCGCTATATTCGAGAAAGGCGGCCGAAAAGAACAGTTCGATCAGGGCAAGACCCCGAACGTCTTCCGGGTCGGTATTCTGCATCAGCGACAACAGCTGGCGCGTCGGATAGTCGTCCGGCCGCAATCCGTCCGAGCCCGCATCGTTGAGGATCGCGACCAGCGCCTCGGCGCGGTCGTCGCGCAGCCAGAGCAGTTCTCCGGCCTGTTCCTCGTAATAGGCGCGCAGCACCTCGCGGCGCTGCTGGATCGGCAGGGGCAGCCGCTTCTCGCGCGCCAGGAGGTCGATCGCATTGATGCGGATGACGGCGAGGTTGCGCTGCTGTTCCTGCACGGTCGCGGCCTCGGCAGCCCGAAGCGACGGCAATAGGGTCGCGAATGCAAGAAAAGCTGCCGCGCAGAGGCGGACCCGGAAGTGTCGGATCGGAGCGTTACTGAAGGGGCGGCGCATAGAGGATCCCGCCTTGTGTCCAGAGTGCGTTGATGCCACGGCTCAATTGCATCGGCGTTTCCTCGCCGAGATTGCGTTCGAAGATCTCGCCCATATTGCCGACCCCGCCGATCACCTGGGTGAGCCAGCCATCGGGCAAGCCCAGAGACGGCCCGCTCAGGGAACCGAGCATGCCCGCCTGCTGAGCCTTGTCGGCGGCGATGGAATCGGAGGTCAGCCCGACCTCCTCCGCGTCGATCAGCCCGAACAACACCCAGCGCACGAGGTTGACCCATTTGGGATCGTCATCGCGCACCACGGGCCCGAGCGGCTCCTTCGAGATGACATCCTTGAGAATGACATGGTCGTCCGGCTTCGGCAGGTCGGCCCGTTCGCCGGCAAGCGCCGAGCGATCTGCGGTGTAGGCGTCGCACTTGCCGTCCGCATAGGCCTTGCGCGCATCCTGCCGCGCTTCAAAGGGCAGGAACGAAACCTTAAGCCCGGCCCGCTCGAAATAGGCGGTGGCGTTGTCCTGGGTCGTGGTTCCGCTGACGACGCAGATGGTGGCACCATTCAGCTGCAGCGGGCTGGTTGCGCCATAGAGCGCCGGCACCATGAAGCCCTGGCCGTCGAAATAGCTGACGCCGACGAACTCCAGCGACTGCCCGGCATCGCGCGCCAGCGTCCAGGTGCTGTTGCGGGAGAGCAGGTCCACCTTTCGGTCCATCAGCGCCTGGAAGCGGTCGGAGGCCGAAAGCGGCACGTATTCGACCTTGCCGGCATCGGCAAAGATGGCGAGCGCGACCGCCTTGCAAAAATCGACGTCGAAGCCGCGCCAGGTGCCCTGCTCGTCCTTCTCCGAGAAGCCGCCCAGCCCCTCGCTGACACCGCACACCAGCGTACCGCGCGCCTTCACGTCCTCCAGCGTCCCCGCCTTCGCCGGGCCGCCGGAGCCAGTGATCAGCAGCAGGCCCAGGAACAGGGCCGTGGCGCACGCCGACCAGCGAACGGAAAAGCATGGCAACGTCATCGACGAACCCCGGATAGCGCTACGGCAATTGGGCCATGATACATCGGCGCGCGCCGCCAACAAGGCCACAACCACAGATGTCGCGACGTCCCGGCGGCAGGCACAAAAGGAAATGGCCGGGACAAGCCCGGCCATGACATCTTCTTCGTGAAAGGGAAGCGGACCGGGACCGCCTAGTAGCGCTCGGGCGCGGCCGGCTTGTTGCCGAGGATGGCGTCGATCTTGTCGAGCACTTCGGGCGTCAGCTTGTCGCGGCTGTCGAGGGCGGCGAGGTTGTCCTGCAGCTGGCTCTTCTTCGAAGCGCCGAGGATGACGGTCGAGACGTTCTTGTTGGCGAGGCACCAGAGCAGCGCCATGTGGTGGATCGGAATGCCGATCTCTTCGGCCAGCGCCGCCAGCTTCTCGACCTGGCCGATGCGCTGCTTGCCCTTCTCGCTCTGCCAAAGCTCCTTGAGCCACTCATAGCCCGGCAGGTCCAGGCGGCTGCCGGCGGGAATGCCCTTGTTGTACTTGCCGGTCAGGATGCCGGAAGCGAGCGGCGACCAGATCGTGGTGCCGAGGCCCATCAGGTCGTAGAGCGGGCGATAGTCGCCCTCGACCTTGTCGCGCTCGAACAGATTGTACTGCGGCTGCTCCATGGTCGGCGGCGTGATCTTCAGATCCTTCGCCACGGCCCAGGCCTCGGTCAGCTGCTGCGCCGACCATTCCGACGTGCCCCAGTAGAGCACCTTGCCCTGCTGCACGAGGTCGTGCATGGCGCGCACCGTTTCCTCGATCGGGGTATCGATGTCGGGGCGGTGGCAGAAATAGAGGTCGAGATATTCGACGTGCAGCCGCTTCAGCGCCGCGTGGCAGGCATCGGTGACGTGCTTGCGCGAAAGGCCGCGCTGCGTCGGCTTCGAGCCACCCCAGAACACCTTGCTGGAGACGATGTAGGAATCCCGGCTCCAGGCGAGCTTGGCGAGCGCCTCGCCCATCAGCGTCTCGGAGACGCCGGCCTCATAGCCCTCGGCATTGTCGAAGAAATTGATTCCGCTGTCATAGGCCAGCGTCATGATGTCGAGCGCGTCACGCTGGTCGACCTGCTTGCCGAACGTCACCCAGGAGCCGAGCGAAAACTCGCTGACCTGCAGGCCCGACTTGCCCAAACGGCGATACTGCATCGTGAATCCGATCCTTCTGGAAATCTTTGTGCGGCGCACGCGCCGCGGCTGCAAACTAGTGGAGTTGCTCGCGCCGCGCCACCGTCCGCCCCATAAGGGACGTCACGACTCGACCGGCTGGCCCTCGAAGGCCTGCTCCAGCGTCGCGATGTCGATCTTGTTCATCTGGAGCAGCGCCTCCATGACGCGCTGCGATTTCTGGGCGTCCGGGTCGGTCAACATCGGGGTGAGCGTACTGGGCACGATCTGCCAGCAAATGCCGAACCGGTCCGTCACCCAGCCGCAGCGCCGTTCCTGGCCATCTTCGGAAAGCCGCTCCCAGAGATCATCGAGTTCCGCCTGGTCATCGCATTTCACCACGAAGGAGATCGCCTCGTTGAACTTGAAGTGAGGACCGCCATTCAGCGCCGTGAACTCCAGTCCCTCCAGTTCGAACGACGCCGCCATGACGCTGCCCTTGGGGCCCGGGCCCGCCTCGCCATAGCGAGCCACCTTGCCGACCTTCGCACTCTTGAAGATCGAGACGTAGTAGATGATCGCCTCTTCGACCTGATTATCGAACCACAGGAAGGGAGTGATCTTCTGCATGGCCATGTCCTTTGATCCGAGTTGCGCGCCGAGCTGTCCGGTCCCGCCCGATGCGAAGATGCAGCCTCCGGAAAAACGGAGTCGCTGCGCTCGCTCGAAGCGCGGCCCGACCTGTCGGGCCCTAGGGCGCGCAAGATCGCACTGGCGAGAAATCGGAAAACGCCAGCAGGCCGTTTACGTTCCCTGGTGCCGAAGCCCTTTGATCGGCGGCGGGTCCAAAATGCCTATTTATGCGGCAAATGGTGCCTTCCGCGCCGCGTCAATGCGGAACTGCCGAATTTGGCAGATAGCCCCTAGCCAAGATTGCCCGGCTCATATGCAATGGTGCTCGCGCTCCCGTGCTGGAGGCGCCGTGGCAGCCGGGAGAATTCTTGTCTGGCACGGGGCTTGCGGTTGGGGAGTGACGACAACCAAAGGGGGATAGCGCGCAATGGTCGTCGCCTTCGATGAGATGAGCGCGAGCAGCGAAAGCTGCCGGCCGGGCTACGAGATCCTCAAGCGTTGGCTGGACGCGACGCCGCCGGATCTCCTTTCGACGCGCCGCGCCGAGGCGGAACTGCTGTTCCGCCGGATCGGCATCACCTTCGCCGTCTATGGCGACAATGATGGTGAGGAGCGGATCATTCCGTTCGACATCATTCCGCGCATCATCACCGCGCCGGAATGGACCAAGCTTTCGAAGGGACTGGAACAGCGGGTCAAGGCGCTGAACGCCTTCCTGACCGACATCTATTCCAAGGGAGACATCCTGCGCGCCGGCATCGTGCCGCAGGACCTGATCTACCAGAATCCCTACTACCAGCCGGAAATGGCCGGCGTGAAGCTGGCGCATGACATCTATGTGATGATCGCCGGCATCGACATCGTCCGCGTCGACCCCGACACCTTCTACGTGCTCGAGGACAACGCCCGCACGCCTTCCGGAGTCTCCTACATGCTGGAGAACCGGGAAGTGATGATGAAGCTGTTCCCGGACCTGTTCGCCGAGCACCGCATCGCACCGGTCGAGAATTATCCGGACGCGCTGCTCGCCACGCTGAAATCGGTCGCGCCGCGCTCGGCCCCCGGCGACCCGACGGTGGCCCTGCTCACCCCTGGCCCGTTCAACTCGGCCTTCTACGAACACTCGTTCCTGGCCGACAAGCTCGGCATCGAACTGGTCGAGGGCCGCGATCTGCAGGTGCGCGACAATGTCGTCTACATGCGCACGACCGAGGGGCCGAAGCGCGTCGACGTGCTCTATCGCCGCCTCGATGACGACTTCCTCGACCCCCTCACCTTCCGGCCGGATTCGATCCTCGGCGTGCCGGGGCTGATGAATGCCTATCGCGCCGGCAATATCACGCTGTCGAACGCGGTCGGCACCGGCGTCGCCGACGACAAGGCGGTCTATTCCTACATGCCGGAGATCGTCCGCTTCTATCTCGGCGAGGAGCCGATCCTGAAGAACGTGCCGACCTGGCGCTGCCGCGAGCCGGACGCGCTGAAATACGTCCTCGAACATCTCGACACGATGGTGGTCAAGGAAGTGGCGGGCTCCGGCGGCTATGGCATGCTGATCGGCCCGGCCGCCGACAAGAAGACCCGCGAGGAGTTCGGCGCCAAGCTGCGCGCCAATCCGGACGATTTCATCGCCCAGCCGACGTTGGCGCTCTCCACCTCGCCGACCTTCGTGGATGCCGGCATCGCGCCGCGCCATGTCGACCTGCGTCCCTTCGTGCTTTCGGGCAAGGACAAGGTGCGCATCGTTCCCGGCGGCTTGACCCGCGTCGCCCTCAAGGAGGGCTCGCTGGTGGTCAATTCGAGCCAGGGCGGCGGCACCAAGGACACGTGGGTGCTCGATGCCTGAACTGGATAGCCCCCGGCACCATGCCTCCGCTCTTCATCGGGCAAGGCATGCGGCGCGCGGGCTGGATCGACTTGCGACAGCCGCTTCTTCCCTCCCCGTCACGGGGCGGGATCGGAGCGAGGGTCTTACCATCCGGAGTTGTTTTCCGTGCTGAGCCGTACCGCCGATAATCTGTTCTGGCTTGCCCGCTATGTCGAGCGCGCCGAAAACACCGCCCGCATCATCGACGCCGCCAACCGCCTCGCCGCCATGCCGATCGCCTATGCCGGCGGCTCGAACGAATGGGAATCCGCCGTCGCCGCCACCGGCGCGCTCGGCCTGTTCAAGTCGCTGAACCGGGAACCGACGGCCGAGAACATCATCGATTTCCTCGCCTTCTCGCCGGAAAACCCCTCCTCCATCCGCTCTTGCCTGGAGCGTGCCCGGGTGAACGCGCGCACCGTGCGCACCGCGCTGACGTCGGAAATGTGGGACGCCATCAACGGCGCCTGGCTCGGCCTGCGCGATTTCAACGGCGCCTCGCGCGACCGCATGCGCCTCAACGACTTCCTGGTCTATGTGAAGGAAGCCTCGCTGCGCTTCGACGGCTCCGCCTACCGGACAATGATCCGCAACGACGTCTATTTCTTCTCGAGCCTCGGCTCCTTCATCGAGCGCGCCGACAACACGGCCCGCATCCTCGACGTCAAATATCACCTGCTGCTGCCGGCCGAGGAGAGCGTCGGCGGTGGCCTCGATTTCTTCCAGTGGTCGTCGATCCTGCGCTCGGTATCGGCCAACACGGCCTATCACTGGGTCTATCGCGAGAGCCTGAAGCCCTGGCTCGTCGCCGATCTGCTGGTCCTGAACGACCAGCTGCCGCGCTCGCTCGCCTCCTGCTACGAGAACATCTGCGCCTTCCTTGACGAGCTCTCGCTCGCCTATGGCCGCCAGGGGCCGGCCCAGCGTGTCGCCCGCTCGACCCGCAACCGGCTGCAAAACGCCAATATCGACGACGTATTCAGCGGCGGCCTGCATGAATTCCTGACCGAGTTCATCGCCGACAATGGCCGTCTGGGACAGGCGATCACCGACCAGTATCTAGCCTGACGGGAACGGTTCATGCGCCTCCGGATCGTTCACGAAACCGCCTACAGCTTCGACCCGCCCGCTCTGGGCGCGATCCAGACGCTTCGGCTGACCCCGCGCGGCCATGACGGCCAGTTCGTCGTCAACTGGCGCATCGAGGTCGATCACGACTGCCGGCTCGACACCGCCACCGACCCGTTCGGCAATGTCGTCCAGTCCTTCACCACCCAGGGAAAGCTCGACGGCCTGGTCATCACCGCGCTTGGCGATGTCGAGACGCACGACATGGCCGGCATGGTGCGCGGCCAGGCGGAGCGCTTTCCGGTCGGCGTCTTCCTGCGCGGGACGCCGCTGACGGTCCCCGACGCCGAGATCCGCGCCTTTGCCGACGATGTCGCCGCCTCCACGCCGACCGACCGGCTGTCGCGGCTGCACTGGCTGATGAACAGCCTGCACGAGCGCATCCTGCTCGGCGAGACGACCGACGACAGCGCCAAGGCCACCTTCGCCGCCAGCCGTGGCGACGCCCGCGCCATGGCGCATGTGATGATCGCCGCCGCTCGCCATCTCGGGATCCCGGCCCGCTATGCCAGCGGCTATCTGTTCCGGCCGGAGGCCGAGGCGCCGGCGACCAGCGAGCATGGCTGGGCCGAAGCCTTTCTCGATGGAGTGGGCTGGGTCGGATTCGATGTAGCAACGAATCTCTGTCCGACGGATACTCATGTCCGACTGGCCATCGGATTGGACCGAATCGGGTCGTCTCCGGTACGCGGGGCAGCCTATGGCGACGGGGTTACCGCGCCGACGATTTCGATCAGTGTGTCGGAAGCGCGCTCGGCCCGGAGATAGGTCGATGGCAATTTTTCACTTGCGCCTCAAATTTAGCGGCCTAAAACACCGGCCGGGGTGGGGCAGGATAAAGAATTTATGACCTATTGCGTTGGAATCCTGGTTCGCGAAGGCCTTGTTATGCTGGCCGACACGCGCACCAATGCCGGCCTCGACAACATTGCGACGTTCCGGAAGCTGCACCTCTACCAGACCGAGGGAGAGCGCGTGATCGCGCTTGCCACGGCGGGTAACCTTGCCGTCAGCCAGTCCGTCCTCAATGTCCTGACCGAAGGCCTCGAAAACCCGGAAACGGGCAAGATCGACACGATCTACACCATCCCCAGCATGTTCAAGGTGGCGCAGTTCGTCGGCCGGGCGATCCGCGAGGTCTACCGCATCCATGGCAAGTCGATGGAGCAGCAGGCCGCGAGCTTCGATGTCACCATGCTGCTGGCTGGCCAGGTCAAGGGCGGGCGCCTGCGTCTGTTCATGGTCTACTCGGCCGGCAATTTCATCGAGGCGACGACCGATACGCCCTATCTGCAGATCGGCGAGCACAAATACGGCAAGCCGATCCTGGACCGCGCCGTCACCGCCGACACGCCGATTTCCGAAGCGCTAAAGCTCGGCCTCGTGTCGATGGATTCGACGCTGCGCTCCAATCTCGGCGTTGGCATGCCGATCGATGTCCTGGTCGTCCGTCGCGACGAGCTGAAGATCTCGATCTCGCATCGCATCGACGACAATGACGCCTATTTCGCGGGCCTGCGCGAACGCTGGTCGGCCGCGCTGCGCGCCGCGCACCAGGCGATCCCCGAGCCGCCCTACGGCCCGATCTAGGTCCGGAACGCTCAGGACTCGACGCGGATCATCTCGATCAGCGCGCGCAAGGCGGCTGAGACATGGCGGCGGCCGGGATAATAGAGATGGAAGCCCGGCACCGTCGGGCTCCAGTCTTCCAGCACGCGGATCAGCCGCCCATCCGCGAGTTCCTTCGCGACGAGGATATCGGCGGCGTAGAGCAGGCCGATGCCCTCCACGGCCGCCGTGATCAGCAGCGTGTCGAAGGTGTCGACCACCAGCGGCCCGGTGACGGGCATCGCCAGGGACTTGCCGTCCTTCTCGAATTCCCAGCGATAGAGCCCGCCGCTCGAAATCTCCCGCCGGCCGATGCAGAGATGATCGCGCAGATCCTGCGGCTGCCTCGGCGGCGGATGCCGGGCGAAATAATCGGGCGAACCGACGATCGCAGCCCGGAAATCCGCGGAAACCCGCACCGCGCTCATGTCCTGGCGGATGCTGTCGCCGAGCCGGATGCCGGCGTCGAACCCGCCGCTCACGATATCGACGAAGGCGTCGTTGACGGCGACCTCCAGCGTGACTTCCGGATAGGCCTGCGTGAAGCGGCGGAACAGCGGCGCCAGGATCAGCGCGGCCGCCATGCGCGGCACGTTGAGGCGCACCGTGCCATGCGGCCGCGCGCTGAACGCATTCACCCCCTCGACCGCCCGATCGACACTGGCGAAGGCGGGACCGATCTGGTCGAGCAGCGCCTGCCCTGCTTCGGTCGGCGAGACGGTCCTCGTCGTGCGGTTCAGCAGGCGGACGCCCAACCTGGTTTCCAGCGACCGTAGCGAGTGACTGAGCGTCGAAGGCGTCAGGTTCAACCGCGCCGCGGCGCGGCGAAAGCTGCGTTCCTCGGCGACCGCGATGAAAGCCGTCAGTTCGGCCAGTTCATTGGCACGCATGATTGATGAATGTCACCCATGACTACATGCGAAGCACCATGGCTTATGTTTCACAATCGCGACAGCCATTTGCACCTCGTCACCAATCGATGGCCCTGCCGGTCTGCGGCGCGCCATCCGTCCCAAGGATGAGGTCTAAATGTCCCAGTCACCCTCCCCCCGCCTGCAGGATCGCGTCGCGCTCGTTACCGGCGGCGGCAGCGGCATCGGCCGCGCGGCAGCTTTGGCCTATGCCCGCGAGGGCGCCAGGGTCGTCGTTGCCGGCCGGCGCGCCGCCGAACTGGACGAGACCGTCCGCCTCATCGAGACAGCCGGCGGCAGCGCCCTCGCCGTCTCCACCGACGTAGCAAAGTCGGGCGAGGTCCAGGCGCTGGTCAAGGCGACCGTCGACCGCTTCGGTCGCCTCGATGCCGCCTTCAACAATGCCGGCATCGAGGGCTTCGCGCCGATCACCGCGATGACCGAAGAGGAATTCGACCGCGTCATCGGCATTAATCTGAAGGGTGTCTGGCTGTCGGTGAAATATGAGGTCGAGGCGATGATCGCCCTCGGCCAAGGCGGCGCTATCGTCAACACCTCATCCTGGCTGGCGGCCGGCGCCTCCTTCGGATCCTCGGCCTATTCGGCCAGCAAGGGCGGGCTGGATGCGATGATCCGCGCGGTGGCCTTGGAAGTCGGTCCGCACAACATCCGCATCAACAACATCAATCCCGGCATCATCGACACGCCGATGGCGCGGCGCATGACGAACAATGACGCCAGCGCGCTGGCGCCTTTCGTCGCCCACACGCCGGCCAAGCGTGTCGGAACCTCCGAGGATGTCGGCGACGTCGCCGTCTGGCTCTCGACGGACGAAGCGCGGTTCGTCACCGGCCAGTCCCTGCTCGTCGACGGCGGGTTCACCATCGCCGGTCTTCGCTGACTCTGGAACCATCTACCCGCCAGGTCCCGACAGCTCCCGCTCGCACGACCTGGCGGCGGGATCGAGCGGGAGGGAGCGCCGCGTTCGATTGACAGGCGGGGTGGCTGCATCGATACCAGCGTCGAGGGCGGCGCCGTTCGGCCGCCCCGCCGTTTTCGTGGAGCACCCAACATCATGACCGACAAGCCAAGCCTGACGCTGAAGCGCCAGTTGAAGGCGTCGCCCGCCCGGATCTTCAAGGCCTGGACCGACCCCGCCAAGCTTGTCCATTGGTTCGGCCCGCATGACACCGCAGAAGGCAGCGTCGAGGCCGAGACGGATCTCCGCGTCGGCGGCGCCTTCCGCATCCGCTTCAAAACCGCCGACGGCCAGCAGGAGGCCACCGGCAGCTACCAAGCGCTTGTACCCGACCAGTCGCTGGCCATGAACTGGACCTGGCTGGCCGCGCCCGAGGCGCCGAGCCTGGTGACCGTGACGTTCCACGGCGAGCAAGGCGGCACCATGCTGACGCTCACCCAGGAAGGCCTCGCCGACGAGGCGAGCCGCGCCAGCCAGCTGGCGATCTGGACAGGGGCGATCGAGCGGCTCGAACGCTTTGTCACCCGCGGCGGCAAGAAATAGCGGCGGCGCTCCGGGAACGCGCGACGGCGCGCTCATGCCGTCGCGTCCCGCAAGACGGCCGGGGGCTGCCAGGCCTGCTCATCTTGCCGCGCCAAGGATTGGGGAAGATCAGCGGTTGACGAAGTACCGGTTGATCCAGCCTCTTGGCCGAACCAGTTCCCTTATATAGGCTGACGCCAGCAATGCTCTCGTCAGGAGCATGCCGCCATCCTGCGGGCCGACCCGATCCGCTGGCAAGTTTGACGGGGTTTCTCATGCCACTGATCGCTATGGACGATCGCATCCGACTGAATGTCGAGGCAGATCCGGACAATGGCAAACCACCACTCCTCCTGACCAACGCCCTCGGCACCAATCTCGGCATGTGGGAGCCGCAGCTCCCGGCGCTGCGCGAGCATTTCCGCTTGATCCGCTTCGACGACCGGGGCCATGGCGGCTCCGACGTGCCCGATACGCCCTATACGATCGACCGGCTCGGCCGCGATGCGCGCGGCGTGCTCGACGCGGTCGACGTCGAAACGGCGCATGTCGTCGGCCTGTCCAAGGGCGGCATGGTCGCTGCCTGGCTGGCCGCCAACAAGCCGGACTATGTCGAGAAGCTGGTGATTTGCGCCTCGGCGCCGCATCTGCCGCCGCGCGACATGTGGGAAGGCCGGGCCAAGACGGCGCGCAACGAAGGCCTGTCGGCGCTCGTCGACGCCGTGATCGGCCGCTGGTTCCAGGAAAGTTTTCGCGCCGCCCACCCGGAAACCGTGGCCCGCATCCGCGAGATGATTCTCGATACGCCGGCCGAGGGCTATGCCGCCTGCTGCGAGGCGCTGGGCGAGATGGACCTGCGCGAGGACCTCGCCTTGATCCAGACGCCGACCCTGGTGATCTGTGCCGACCACGATGCGACGGTGCAGCCGGCCAAGGCGCGCGAATGGGTGTCGCATATCGACGGCGCCCGGATGGAAGTCATCCGGAACGCCGCGCATCTTTGCAATGTCGAGCAGCCCGAGGCGTTCAACCGCATCCTGCTCGACTTCCTCCTGGCCTGATCAGGCGCGCTCGCGCTTCAGCAGCGCGTCGACGCTCCAGCGGCCGGGGCCGGCGAAGACCAGATACAGGAAGATGAAGCAATAGAGGATGGCGGCGTCGCCGCCATTCAGCACCGGGTAGACGCTCCGCGGTGCATGGGCCATCCAGTATGCGAAGGCCATCAGGCCGGACAGCACGAAGGCGACCGGGCGCGAGAACAGCCCGATCAGCAGCAGGAAACCGCCGACCAGTTCCAGCATGCCCGCCGTCCACGAAAGACTGAACATGGCCGGCGCTTTATCCGAAGCCGGGAAGCCGAGAATCTTCTGCGTTCCGTGCGCCATGAAGATCAACGAAGAAACGATGCGCAACAACCCAAGCGTATAAGGCTGAAACTTAGAAACCTTCTCAAATAGCACTGTCAACATCTCCAGGTGATCGGTGCGCCCCTGCTAACACAGCATCAGGGATCGCGCCTAGCACAGGGCGACATCGAGACGGGGACAGAAGATAAACTTATGATCACGCAAACGTGATCACATATTGGGATAGTTGGGCCCGCCGGCGCCCTCGGGCGTCGTCCAGTTGATGTTCTGGTTCGGGTCCTTGATATCGCAGGTCTTGCAGTGGACGCAGTTCTGCGCGTTGATCACGAAGCGCGGCCCGTTCGGCTCTTCCACCCACTCATAGACGCCGGCCGGGCAATAGCGGGCCGAGGGTCCGGCATAGACGTCGTGTTCCGAGGTCTTCTGTAGCGCCGGGTCCAGCACCTGCAGATGGATCGGCTGGTCTTCCTCATGGTTGGTGTTCGACAGGAACACCGAGGAAAGACGATCGAAGGTCAACACGCCGTCCGGCTTGGGATAGGCGATCTTCTTGCATTCGGCCGCCGGGCGCGTCGCGGCAAAGTCCGGCTTGCCGTGCTTCAGCGTACCGAAAAGGGTGAAGCCGAGCGTGTTGGCCCACATGTCGATGCCGCCGGCGAGGATGCCGCCCAGCGTGCCGAGCTTCGACCAGAGCGGCTTGACGTTGCGCACCGTCTTCAGGTCGCGGCCGATCGGCCCCTTGCGCCAGTTCGCCTCATAGCCCAGCAGTTCGTCGCCCGAGCGACCCGCCGCCAGCGCCTCGGCGACATTCTCTGCCGCCTCCATGCCGGAGAGCATGGCGTTGTGGCTGCCCTTGATGCGGGGCAGGTTGACGAAGCCGGCCGAGCAGCCGATCAGCGCGCCGCCGGGGAACACCAGCTTCGGCACCGACTGGTAGCCGCCTTCGGTGATCGCGCGCGCGCCATAGGAAAGGCGCTTGCCGCCGGAGAAAACGGGTGCAATCGCGGGGTGCGTCTTGAAGCGCTGGAATTCCTCGAAGGGCGACAGATAGGGATTCTTGTAGTTCAGGTGCACGACGAAGCCGACGACGACCTGGTTGTCCTCGAGGTGATAGAGGAACGAGCCGCCGCCGGTCGAGAAATCGAGCGGCCAGCCGAAGGAATGCTGCACCAGTCCGGGCTTGTGCAGCTTCGGGTCGACCTGCCAGAGCTCTTTGATGCCCAGGCCGTATTTCTGCGGCTCGCGCCCTTCCGCCAGGCCGAACGAGCCGATCAGCTGCTTGGCGAGCGAGCCGCGCGCGCCCTCGCCGATCAGCGTGTACTTGCCGCGCAGCTCCATGCCGCGCTGGAAATTGGGGCCCGGCTCGCCATCGCGGCCGACGCCCATGTCACCGGTCGCGACACCGGCAACGGCGCCGTTCTCGTCGAAAAGCAGTTCGGCGGCGGCGAAGCCCGGATAGATCTCGACGCCCAGCGCCTCGGCCTTGGCCGCCAGCCAGCGGCAGACATTGCCGAGCGAGACGACATAATTGCCGTGGTTCGACATCAGCGGCGGCATCATAAAGTTCGGCAGGCGAACCGATCCGGCAGGACCCAGGAACAGGAACTGGTCCTCGACCACCGGCGTCTTCAGCGGCGTGTCGCTCTCCTGCCGCCATTCAGGCAGCAGCTTGTCGAGGGCGATCGGATCGATCACCGCGCCGGACAGGATGTGCGCGCCGACTTCGGAGCCCTTTTCGACCACGACGACGGTGACGTCCGGATCGAGCTGTTTCAAGCGGATGGCCGCCGCGAGCCCGGCCGGACCGGCGCCCACGATCACAACGTCAAATTCCATCGCTTCGCGATCGGGAAGCTCTGCCGAGATTGCCATGCGTGCCCATCCGGTTCGGTTGTTGGCCCCTCTTTAGAAGAGCAACAAACCTCAGGCAATGCCGAAAATATAGTGAAGCGAAGGACTTGATGAGCCTTGCGCATCAACATGATGCCGATCGGGCAAGGTTCGCTCCTGCCTACCAGCGCAAGCCGCAGCACTCGCGGCGGGCAGCGAATTATTTCACCTTCCGAACGCGCCAGACCGTTCCATTGGCGTCTTCCGAGACATAGAGCGCGCCGTCCTTGCCGGTGGCGACACCGACCGGGCGACCCCACAGGCTGTCATCGGAGAGAACGAAGCCGGTCATGAAGTCCTCATAGGCGCCCGTCGGCTTGCCATCTCTCATGAGCAGGCGGACTACCTTGTATCCCGTAGGCTTGCCGCGTTTCCACGAGCCATGCAGGGCGACGAAACCATCGCCGCGATAGTCCTGAGGAAAGGTGTCGCCCTCATAGAAAGTGATGCCGAGCGGCGCCGAATGCGGCTGGATCAGCACGTCCGGCACGGTGACGCGCGCCTTCAGATCGGCCCGCGCCCCCTCATGGCGAGGGTCCGGATTGGCGCCGATATAGAACCAGGGCCAGCCATAGAATCCGCCCTCCTGGACGCTGGTCGCGTAGTCGGGCGGCAAATTGTCGCCGAGGCCGTCGCGCTCGTTGGTGGCGCACCAGAGCGCCCCGCTGACAGGCTCGATCGCCAGCCCCGAGCAATTGCGGATGCCGGTCGCGAAGCTGCTGACATTGCGACCATGCGGATCCGCGGTCAGAACCGCGGCGCGGCCGGCTTCCGATCCCCAGGCGGCGCCAAGCCCATGGCCGGCCTCCCAGTCGGCGATGGCCTGCTTGTCCTTCTTCCCCATCGACTCACCAGCATTCGAAGCCGAACCGACGGAGACGAACAGCTTCCTGCCATCCGGCGAGAAGGCGATGTCGCGCGTCCAGTGCGATCCGCCCTTCGGCAATCCGTCAACAATGACCTCGCTCTTGCCCCGCGCCTGCCGGTCTCCGGCCACATAGGGGAAGCGCACCACCTTGTCGGTCTCGGCGACATAGACGAATTGCGGATCCGGGCCGGGCGGATAGAAGGCGATGCCATAGGGCCGGTCGAGCCCCTTGGCGAAGACCGCCGGGTCGCCGCCTCCGGCCGGCAGCACGCGGACCTGCCCGGCACCGCTTTCGGCCAGGAAGATGTCGCCGTTTGGCGCCGTGCGCAGGACGCGCGGGATGTTCAGCCCGTCCGCGACCAGTTCCGCGACGAAGCCGGCGGGAACGCGCGGCACCCTGCCCTTCGGCCGCGCCACGATATCGGGCTGGGTCGCGACCGATTCCGTCGCATAGGGCGCCGGCAGATCGCCCGGGCGAATCCAGCGCTGCACGCCGGGCCGGTCGGCCCGCCAGTCGCCAAAGGCTGCCGCTCCCGTCTTCGGCGCATCGGCGAGCGCCATCGCGGGAAGAAGGACAAGGGCGGCGGCCAGCAGGCGTCGGGTCACGGCGGCATCTCCCTGAATTATGCTATTGTGCGGCGGCCCCACAGGGTCGACATAGGCGAGCGTTGCGCCTACTCAAGAACGATATGATGGCTTCCGAGTTGCAATCCCCGTCCCCCGACGCGCTGGCGGCGCTGCTGGATTGGTACGTCGCCAATGATGTCGACGTGGCGATCGAGGAAGAGCCTGTCAATCGCCTGGTCGCGAGAGTTGCCGAGGAGGCAGCGCCGGAGCCGGCGCATCGCCCCCTGCCAAGCTTCGAGCCCGCCGCCCGCCCCCATCCGCAAGCGACCGTCGCCGCGGCGATCGCCACCGCCATGTCGCCGGAGGCGGACGCGCTCGCAGCCCGGGAAGCCGCCGCGAGCGCCGATACGCTGGAAGCGCTGAAGGACGTGCTGACGCGCTTCGAGGGTTGCGCGCTGAAGACGACGGCGAAGTCGCTGGTCTTTGCGAGCGGCAACCCCGCCGCCCGCGTCATGCTGGTCGGCGATCCGCCGGGCCGCGACGAGGACCTGCAGGGCGAGCCTTTCGTGGGACCGCCGGGTCCCCTGCTCGACCGCATGCTGGCCGCGATCGGCCTGTCGCGGGCCGAAGTCTGCCTGACCAACATCGTTCCGTGGCGGCCACCGGGCAACCGCGCGCCGACCCCGCAGGAGACCGCCATCTGCCGGCCCTTCCTCGACCGGCAGATAGAGCTCGTCGATCCGGATTTCCTGGTCTGCCTCGGACCAATGGCCGCCAAGGAATTATTGCCGACGAACGAAGGTCTTTTGCGCGTCCGAGGTCAATGGTTCCCCTACGACACCGGCAAGCGCAAGATCCAGGCGATGGCAACGCTGCATCCGGCCTATCTGCTACTGCAACCGCTGCAGAAGCGTCTGGTCTGGCGCGATCTTCTGGTGCTGAAGGCTGCTTTGGACGCTGCTCCAGTCTAAAGATCTGGCGCGACGCAGGTTTTTCATTCTGTAAACCTGATATTCACCACAAAGTGCCATCTTTTGGACATGCGGACGGCTGACAAAGTCAGTCATCACCTCAAATCGAATTGGCCGCAATTCGGCGCCCCCGGTCAAAATGGCATCCCAGCTCCTTCCCGTCGCCGCGCTCCTCATGGGGTCGGCACTTCTCCTCATCGCAGGCGGCATTCACGGCCTGCTCCTCCCGATCCGCGGGGCGATTGAAGGGTTCTCGACCACGGAGCTTGGCCTGATCGGCACGGGCTGGGCGGTCGGCTTCGTGCTGGGCTGCATCATCGTCCCGCGCATCGTGCGCCGTGTCGGCCATGTCCGCGCCTATGGCGTCATGGCCTCGATCGCCGGCGTCGTCATCCTGATCAACCTGCTGTGGATCTCGCCCTGGGCGTGGATCGGCCTGCGCGCCTTTTCCGGCTTCTGCTTTGCCGGCGCCCAGATGATCGTGGAGAGCTGGCTCAACGAGCGCGCCACCCGCGAAAACCGCGGCACGATCTTCTCCGTCTACCAGATGGTGAATTTCGCCGCCTCGACCGCGGGCCAGCTGCTGCTCGCCACCGCGCCGGCCGAAGGGTTCTTCTTCTTCGTGCTCGGCGCCATCTTCTACTGCCTGGCGATCCTGCCCTCCGCGCTCTCGACGGCGCAGACGCCGCGTCCGCTGAAGACCACCACGCTCGACCTACGCAGCCTGTTCCGCAATTCGCCCGTCTCGGCAGTGGGCTGCTTCCTGATCGGCCTCGTCAACGGCGCCTTCGGCACGCTCGGCGCCGTCTATGGCCAGAAGATCGGCCTGCCAACGGCGGTGATCGCCTTCTTCATGAGCGCGGCCGTGCTCGGCGGCGCCATCACCCAGGTGCCGCTCGGCAAGCTCTCCGACAAGATCGACCGCCGCTTCGTGCTGATCGGCGTCGCTACGGCGGCGATCGTGATGAGCCTCGCCATCGCCTTCGTCAGCCCCACACAGCCTACCGTCATCATCGGGATGATCGCCCTGTTCGGCGGCATGATCTATCCAATGTACGGACTTACCGTGGCGCATGCCAACGACTATGCCGCGCCGGACGATTTCGTGAAGGTGGCGAGCGGCCTGCTGCTGATGTCCGGCTTCGGCACGATGATCGGCCCGATCATCGGCGCGCTCGCCATGACTTATCTCGGCCCGGCCGGCCTGTTCACCTTCTTCTCCATCGTGCATGTCGTGCTGATCGGCTACACGGCCTATCGCATGTCGCGTCGCCCGGCGCCGCGCGACGTCCCCCGCGATGCGTTCCAATCGATGCCGCCGCTGAAGAACGCGACGCCGGAGACGATCGCGCTCGACCCGCGCGCCGAGGAAGCCAAGCCGCCGCAGACGGTGGCCCCGCCCACGGCGCCGCTTCCGGTCCTGCCGCCCGCCCTGCCGCCGGCGGTCTGACGGCCGCCGCGCCTTCCTCTCGCGAACGAAGAAGCACGTCGAGCGAGCCGCAATAGCTCACCCCGCACGCCAAAAGGCCCTCGCCCGCTTGCGCGAGAGGGTTGGGTGAGGGTCTTGATTCCTGGATCGTTTGTCGGGCTCAGACCCGGTGATAGGTCCGGTCGAGATAGACCAGCGCGCTGTCATTCGGACCGACGCGGACGGCCTCGACAAGACCGAACATCACCGAATGCGACCCCTGCTCGATCACCTCGGTCAGGCGGCAATCGAAGCTGGCGCGCGCCGATTCCAGCACCGGGGCGCCGGTCGCCAGCGTCACCCAGGAGCCGAGCGCGAAGCGCTCCGGCATGGTCAGGCCCGTGCGGCCGGCAAAGGCCTCGGCCAGGCCCTGCTGGTTGCCCTCGAGCGTATTGATGCAGAAGCTGCCATTCAGCTTGAAGGCGGCGTTGGTCAGGCTCTTGCGATTGACGCAGACCAGCACGATCGGCGGACGGTCGGAAACGGATGTCACGGCAGAGGCCGTCAGGCCGCAGGCGCCGCCCTCGCCCGACGTGGTCACCACGTGGACCGGAGCAACAAGGCGACTCATCGCCTCGCGGAACATTGCCGGATCGACCAGATCCGTGAGCGTATCCATGCCTGTATCTATCCCAATCCTGCTGGCGCCGTCACGTCTGGTCGTATCGGGTCGGGCCGGCGACGACAAGCCGGACGGCGCTTCCCCCGGCAAAAATCGGCCGGCCATTTTATAAGGATGACTTAGCGTTACGACCGCGTCGCGGACAGTGTTCGGCGATGGCTTGTTGTTTTGTTCGGTTCGTGTACCTAATCGAGGTTCAATGAGAGGGTGGTCTACGGATACAACCTCCGGGAACAATAAAGCACTGCGCTGCACGCGGGGATCCACGAGATGGAAGTTTTCCTACAACAGTTGATCAATGGGATCACGCTTGGGTCTATCTACGGCCTGATTGCGATCGGATACACGATGGTGTTCGGCATCATCGGAATGGTGAACTTCGCGCATGGCGACGTTTTCATGACGTCTGCGTTCATCGCGCTGATTTTCCTGCTGGTCCTGACCACAGTTCTCGGCATGTCGTCGATGATACTGGCGCTGATCATCGTCATGGTCATTGCCATGGTGCTGACGAGCCTGATGAGCTGGGCGATCGAGCGGGTCGCCTATCGCCCGCTGCGCGGCTCGTTCCGCCTGGCGCCGCTGATTTCGGCCATCGGCATGTCGATCGTGCTCTCCAACTTCGTGCAGGTCGCCCAGGGCCCGCGCAACAAGCCGATCCCGCCCATGCTGAGCGGCGGCATCGAGGTGATGAATTCCAACAACTTCGCCGTCACGCTGTCCTACAAGCAGATCCTGATCTGGGTGACCACCGCCGTGCTGCTGGCCGGCTTCTGGTATCTCGTGCAGAAGACCTCGCTCGGCCGCGCCCAACGCGCCTGCGAGCAGGACCGCAAGATGGCGGCGCTGCTCGGCGTCAATGTCGACCGCACGATCTCGCTGACCTTCGTGATGGGCGCCGCGCTGGCCGCCGTCGCCGGTACGCTGTTCCTGTCCTATTACGGCGTCGTCAACTTCTCGGACGGCTTCGTTCCGGGCGTCAAGGCGTTCACCGCCGCGGTTCTGGGCGGCATCGGCTCGCTGCCGGGCGCCGTGATCGGCGGGCTGCTGATCGGCCTGATCGAGACCTTCTGGTCCGGCTATTTCTCGATCGACTACAAGGACGTCGCGGCGTTCTCGATCCTGGCGATCGTGCTGATCTTCATGCCGCAGGGCCTCCTCGGACGACCTGAAGTCGAGAAGGTGTGACATGGCAGACGTGATCGCGAAAAAACATGGCCCGGACATCTCCGCGGCCGTGAAGGATGCCTTGTTGTCCGGGCTGATCGCCCTCGGCCTGTTCGGGCCGCTGGTCGGCCTGCGCACCGAACAGAACATGCGCAATGAGCTGGTAGTGCAGGGACGCTGGGGCCTGCTCGCCTCCGTCATCGGCGTCATCGTCGTCGGCCGCTTCCTGCTGCTGACGCTGGTATGGCCCGCCATGGCGGCGCGCAAGGAGCGGGCCGGCCCCGTCTCCGAGACGCCGTCCGCGGCGCGCCAGGCCGTCTCGCGCTGGTTCGCGCCGGCCTCGCTGGTCTTCCTGTTCCTCTATCCGGTGATCATCGTCAGCCTGCTCGGCTTCCAGGGCTCGCTGAAATGGGTCGACAATTTCGGCATCCAGATCCTGATCTACGTCATGCTGGGCTGGGGCCTGAACATCGTCGTCGGCCTCGCTGGCCTGCTCGACTTGGGCTATGTCGCCTTCTACGCCGTCGGCGCCTATTCCTATGCCCTGCTGTCGAGCCATTTCGGCCTGTCCTTCTGGATCCTGCTGCCCATGGCCGGCATCTTCGCGGCGCTCTGGGGCATCCTGCTGGGCTTCCCGGTGCTGCGCCTGCGCGGCGATTACCTCGCCATCGTGACGCTGGCCTTCGGCGAGATCATCCGCCTGGTGCTGATCAACTGGCGCGAACTCACCAACGGTTCCTCCGGCATCAGCTCGATCCCGAAGATCACGCTGTTCGGCATCAAGTTCGACGCCTCGCCGACCGGCTTCGCCAAGCTGATGGATCTGCCGGTCTCATCGGCCTACTACAAGATCTTCCTCTATTACCTGATCCTCCTGCTGGCGCTGCTCACCGCCTTCGTCACGATCCGCCTGCGCAAGCTGCCGGTCGGCCGCGCCTGGGAGGCGCTGCGCGAGGATGAGATCGCCTGCCGTTCGCTCGGCATCAACACCACCAACACCAAGCTGACCGCCTTCGCGCTCGGCGCGATGTTCGCCGGTTTCGCCGGGTCGTTCTTCGCCGCACGCCAGGGCTTCGTCAGCCCCGAATCCTTCACCTTCATGGAATCGGCGATCATCGTGGCGATCGTCGTCCTGGGCGGCATGGGCTCGATGGTCGGCGTGGCGCTCGCCGCCGTCGCCATGATCGGCGGCACGGAACTGCTGCGCGAACTCGCCTTCCTCAAGACGATCTTCGGCGACAATTTCAATCCCGACCAGTTCCGCATGCTGATCTTCGGCCTCGCCATGGTCGGCATCATGATCTGGAAGCCGCGCGGCTTCGTGTCCTCGCGCGAGCCGACGATCTTCCTGGCCGAGAAGAAGACGATCTCCGGCTCGCTCGTCAAAGAGGGGCATGGCTGATGAGCGAAACCCTCACCATGACCCGCGACGCGCCGATGCCCTGGGAGAACCGCCCGGTGCTGAAGGTCGAGCATGTGTTCATGCGCTTCGGCGGCCTCATCGCCGTCAACGACCTGTCCTTCAGCGTCGGCCGCGGCGACATCACGGCGCTGATCGGCCCCAACGGCGCCGGCAAGACCACGGTGTTCAACTGCATCACCGGCTTCTACAAGCCGACGCAGGGGATGCTGCGGCTCGAGCACGAGGCCGGCTCGACCTTCCTGCTCGAGCGCATGCCGGACTTCAAGATCTCGGCCAAGGCGCGGGTGGCGCGGACGTTCCAGAACATCCGCCTGTTCTCGGGCATGACCGTGCTCGAAAACCTGCTGGTCGCGCAGCACAACACGCTGATGCTCGCCTCCGGCATGACGATCCTGGGCGTGCTCGGCCTGCCGGGCTATCGAAAGGCCGAGAAGCAGGCCGTCGAAAAGGCCAAGTACTGGCTGGAAAAGACCGGTCTGACGCCGCGCGCCGACGATCCTGCCGGCGACCTGCCCTATGGCGCACAGCGCCGGCTCGAAATCGCGCGCGCCATGTGCACGGAGCCCGAGCTGCTCTGCCTGGACGAGCCGGCCGCCGGCCTCAATCCGCGCGAATCGGCGGAGCTGAATGCGCTGCTGCTCGGCATCCGCGAAACCGAGAAGACCTCGATCCTGCTGATCGAACACGACATGTCCGTGGTCATGGAGATTTCCGACCATGTCATCGTGCTCGAATACGGCACCAAGATCGCCGACGGCACGCCGACCGAGGTGCGCAACGATCCGCGCGTGATCGCCGCCTATCTCGGCGTCGATGACGAGGAGGTCGAGGTCGTCGAGGAAGCGCTGGACGAGATCATCGAGGGAGCGGCGACATGACCGGTCAGAACGGGACGCCGCTGCTGTCCGTGCAGGGCGCCAAGACCTATTACGGAAAGATCATCGCGCTGAAGGGCGTCGACGTCGATGTCCACCAGGGCGAGATCGTCACGCTGATCGGCGCCAACGGCGCCGGCAAGTCGACGCTGATGATGACCATCTGCGGCAACCCGCGGGCCCGCGAAGGCCGGATCCTCTTCGAGGGCCGCGACATCACCGAGATGCCGACGCATGAAATCGCCCGGCTGCGCATCGCCCAGTCGCCGGAAGGCCGGCGCATCTTCCCGCGCATGACCGTGCTGGAAAACCTGCAGATGGGCGCGGCGCTCGACAAGCTCGCCCATTTCGACGAGGACGTGGAGCGGATGTTCACGCTGTTCCCGCGCCTGAAGGAGCGCGTCGCCCAGCGCGGCGGCACGCTTTCGGGCGGCGAGCAGCAGATGCTGGCGATCGCCCGCGCGCTGATGGCGCGGCCGAAGCTCCTGATGCTGGACGAGCCGTCGCTCGGCCTCGCGCCGCTGATCGTCAAGCAGATCTTCGACGTGATCGGCGAGCTGAACCGCACGGAGGGCCTCACCGTCTTCCTGGTCGAGCAGAACGCCTATCACGCGCTGAAGCTCGCCCATCGCGGCTATGTGCTGGTCAATGGCCTCGTCACCATGTCCGGCACCGGCAAGGAATTGCTGCAGAAGCCGGAAATCCGCGCCGCCTACCTGGAAGGCGGTGCCCATTGATCCCCTCCCCGTCCTGCACGCCAAGGAGGCATTCCTGATGTCGGGCATCCTCTATGAAGAAGCCTCGCTGGCGACCTTCCTGTTCGTCACTGTCATCCTGGGCGGCGCCGGCGCCTGGATGACCGGGCGGGCCTGCGCCATAACCTGGCGGCCCTTCTACCTGCTGCTGTTCTACCTGCTGCTGCTGTCCTTCGCGGTTCGCTTCATCCACTTCTCGCTGTTCCAGGCGACGCTGCTTTCGGTACATTACTGGATCGTCGACGCGATCTTCGTGCTGGTCGTCGGATCGATCGCCTACCGCTACACCCGCACCAACCAGATGGTGTCGCAATATTACTGGCTTTACGCAAAGTCGGGGCCGTTTGCCTGGCGATCGATCTGACGATCGCCTGTCTCGTGCACAATTGCGCAAAGTTGAACCAAGACTGTTTTTTAGAATCCGGATGACAGCCCTAAGGAAATCGGCAAGATAACCGACCAAGGCGACCCGTCATCCGCCGATAGGGCAGAAAGCCCACCTTCCAGATCCAACGGGAGACTTAAGAATGAAGAAGACCCTCATTTCAGGCCTGGCGCTCGCCGCAGGCCTGACACTGGCCGGACTGGCCCATGCCGACGATATCAAGATCGCCGCCGCAGGCCCCCTGACCGGCCCGAACGCCGCCTTTGGCGCCCAGATCCAGAAGGGCACCGAGCAGGCCATCGCCGACCTCAATGCAGCCGGCGGCATCAATGGCAACAAGTTCGTCCTGACGCTGGGCGACGACGTTTCCGATCCGAAGCAGGGCGTGTCGGTCGCCAACAAGTTCGTCGGCGACGGCGTCACCTTCGTCGTCGGCCATTTCAACTCGGGCGTGTCGATCCCGGCCTCGGAAGTCTATGCCGAAAACGGCATCCTTCAGATCTCGCCGGCCTCGACCAACCCGAAATTCACCGAGCGGGACCTCTGGAACACCTTCCGTACCTGCGGTCGTGACGACCAGCAGGGCGCGGTGGCCGGCAAGTACATCATCGACCACCTGAAGGACAAGAAGCTCGCCATCATCCACGACAAGACCCCGTATGGTCAGGGGCTTGCCGACGAGACCAAGAAGACCGCCAATGCCGGCGGCGTCACCGAAGTCGTCTATGAAGGCATCAATGTCGGCGACAAGGACTTCTCCGCCCTCATCTCCAAGATGAAGTCGGCCGGCGTCGAGGTCATCTATTACGGCGGCCTGCACCAGGAAGCCGGCCTCATCGTCCGCCAGGCGGCCGAGCAGGGCCTGAAGGCCGTGCTCTTCTCCGGCGACGGCATCACCGACCGCGAATTCGCGGCGATCGCCGGCCCGGCTGCCGACGGCACGCTGATGACCTTCGGTCCCGATCCGCGCCTGAACCCCGACGCCAAGGAAGTGGTGGAACGCTTCCGCGCTTCGGGCTTCGAGCCGGAAGCCTACACGCTCTACTCCTATGCCAGCGTGCAGGTCATCGCCCAGGCGATCGAGAAGGCCGGCACGACCGATCCGCAGAAGGTCGCGGAAGTCATCAAGTCCGGCGGCCCGTGGAAGACCGTTCTCGGCCCGCTCTCCTATGACGCCAAGGGCGACCGCACCACGGCCGACTATGTCGTCTACTCCTGGATCAAGGACGCCGACGGCAAGCTGGACTACAAGCAGCTCTAAGCCGATCGCCGTTTGAACGCCAAGCGCCCGCATCTCTCGCAGATGCGGGCGTTTTCTTTTGCGCCGCCGCCGGGCATGATCGCGCCAAGCCCGAAAAGGACCACTGATGTTGCGCGTCAATTGCCTGCCCGCCTGCCTCGCCCTTCTGCTCGCCACCACTGCCGGCCCGGCGCTGGCCGATATCCGCATCCTCGCGGTCGGCCCCATGACCGGCCCCTACCAGGCGCTCGGCAAGCAGATCCGCGCCGGCGTCGAAACGGCAGTCGATGCGCTCAATGCAAAGGGCGGCATCAACGGCGAACGGATCAGCGTCGACATCGAGGATGATGCCTGCAAGCCGGAAGCGGCGGTGGCCGCCGCCAACCGCGCGGTCGGACGCGGCGACCAGCTCGTGGTCGGCCATGTCTGCGCCGAAGCGGCGATTGCGGCCGCCAGCGTCTATGCGGACAACAAGCTGCTTGCCATCACGCCGGCCGTCACCGCCAATCGCTACACCGACCAGCGCGCGGGACCGACGCTCTTCCGCCTCGCCACGCGCGACGACGCGCAGGCGCCGACCGCCGGTGCCTTCCTGGCCGAGCGCTTCGGCAACAAGCGCATCGCCCTGCTGAATGACGGCTCGTCCTATGGCAAGCCGCTGGCCGAGGCCACCAAGCAGGCGATGAACGAGGCCGGCAAGCGGGAGGCGCGGCTCGACACGTTCGATCCCGGCGCCAAGGAATATAACGCGCTCGCCGACCGCCTGATCGCCGACGCGATCGACGTTGTCTTCGTCGGCGGCGACCAGGGCGACATCGCGCTGATCCTGAAGGCGCTGCGCGCCAAGGGTTCGCCGGCGGTCGTCATGGGCGGCGATTCGCTTGCCACCAGCGAGTTCGTCACCGCGGCCGGCGACGCTGCCAACGGCACGCTGCTCACCTTCTTCACCGACTGGCGCCTGCAGCCCCCGGCCGAGACGGCCAACGCCGCCCTGCGCCAGGCCGGAATCGAGCCGCAGGGCTATGTCCTGCCGGCCTATGCCGCCGTCCAGCTCTGGGCCGCCGCCCGCCAGTCGAGCGGCCCCGCTGCCGGCGACACGCTGGCCTCAACACTCTCGGCTTCCCCGACCCCGACGGTGCTCGGCACCGTCGCCTTCGACGGCAAGGGCGACGCCCAGCTTGCGGGTTTCTCGGTCTATCGCTGGGAGAACGGCGCGCTGGTGCCGGAGACGGGTCCGTAAGCGGCCGCTTCTGCCTGACCCAGCCTTGGCTTGAGGAGGCGTCTCCTTCCTCCGCCGTCATCCCGGCGAAGGCCGGGATCCATACCAACAGGCCTTTCGGGGCTCGCTATGGCTTGCCGGGCCGGTGTTTATGGGCCCCGGCCTTCGCCGGGGCGACGGAGCATGGCTATCTCCGCAATATGCCGTACGCGAGCTCCCACGCTTCGGCCGACCTCGCTCAGAGATGAGCGTGCACGACCTTCAGCGCGTGCTGCAATGCCGCCCGTTCGAACGCCGGAGCGGCCCCGCCGCCATCCGCCGGCACTTTCGAGGCGTGCCGCTCGCCCTTTGAGCCGGGTAGCACGCGACCTTCCATGACGGTTCCCCAGACCGCGATGTCGCGGATCTCCATGGGGTTCACGGCCAACGGATTCCGGTCGAGGATCGTCATGTTGGCGCGCTTGCCCGGCGCGAGGCTGCCGATCTCGTCCTCCATCTTCAGCGAGTAGGCCGCCTCGATCGTCACGCCGCGCAGAGCCTCCTCCGCCGAGATCCTCTGATCGGGCGCGGCGACGCGGCCCGACGCGGTGACGCGGTTAACCGCGCACCACATCAGGAACAGGGGATCTGCGGGCGCCATCGGCATGTCGGAATGCAAGGACCAGCGGATGCCCGCGCGCGACAGGTCTCCGAGCCGGACCATCGCGTCCGCGCGCTCGGGGCCGAGGCCGACTACCGAATACTGGTCGGCGAGCGCCCTGACATAGTAGGGATTGCCGCTGACGATCGCGCCGAGGTTGCGGATGCGCTGGACTTGCTCGAAGGCGCTCACTGCGAAGTGCACGATCACGGTACGGTGGTCGTAGCGTGGATTGCGCCGCAGGTTCGCCTCGAGCGCGTCGAGCACCCGGTCGAGTCCTGCATCCCCGTTGACATGCACATGGAGCTGGTAGCCGGCGTCCCAGTAGATGCGGAAAGCCCGATCGAACAGCGCCTTGTCCATCATCCACTCGCCATGATGGTCGTCAAGATAGGGCTCGCGCACCTGCATGAGCTGCGAGTAGATCGCTCCGTCGCTGAAGAGCTTGGCCTGCCTTGGTGCGAGGCTGGTCATTCCGCCGTACCAGGAGGCCAACGCCTCCGACCGGGCGATAACCTCGGCCTCGTCGTCATGGGCGGCGACGAGGCTTTTGGCGTCAACGATGAACGACCAGCGGAAGGGCATGTCGGGGCTCGAGAAGACAGCATTCACCCCATCCTGCACGGGCTTCGAGAGAATGCCGCCGGGCTCGTTTCCGAAGGTGATCCCCTTGGCATGCATATAGTCGCGGCTCAGCTCGAGCCCGGCGCGCAGCCGCTCGGGCGTCGCGACCAGGAACGCGATGCGCGGTAGGACCGCGAACAGCCCCTGCTCCCAGAACCGCCCCTGGTCAAGATCAGACTGCTTGCGGGACGTCTCGTCGAATCCGTCCACCACCGCCCGCGTCACGCCGCCGGCGGCAAGGGCCGCGCTATTGAGGATCATTTCGTGGCAGGAGCGCGCCCAGACAAGGATGGGGCGCTCGGAGCTGACTGCGTCCAAATCCTCGCGCGTCAGAGGGCCGTAGAAGGCCGGGTGATAGCCCCAGCTCACGAGCGGCTCGTCCGGTCCGCTCAGTGCGTTTGAGGCCTTCGTCAGGCGCTCGATGAAGTCCCGCTTGTCCTTGACGGCGCGAACCGTACCGGATGGCAGAACCCAGTCCTCGATGGAGAGGATTTCCGACGACATGGTCAGGGCGGCGAGGACCGGGTGATCGTGCTGGGCGATGAAGCCCGGTATGATGACTTTGTCTCCGAACCTGTCGTCGACGCGATGCGGCTGGTCGCCGAGAATGAGCCGGACGTCATTGAGCGACCCGACCGCCAGGATGCGGCCGTTCACAACGGCGACCGCACTCGCCGACGGACGGACGGGATCGATCGTGACGATCTCGCGCGCCAAGTAGATCGTCGCTTCGGGCGACGATACGAGCGAGGCCCCGAGGTCCGAAAGGGAGCTAGTCTCGCCGAAGACGCGCCCGGCCGGCCCGATCAGGGCCGCAGCCGCGAGCCCGCCCTTCATCAGTACCCTGCGGTCGATGGCTTTCACGGCACCCTCCTCCGATGCGCTTCCGACCATTATAATAGAATCCCGCTGACAACGCGACGGATCTCGATTGAGCTGGCCGGCATCCGCAGGGCGCCCCGGCGCATCGTATTGGCCCTGGACCAGAACCGGGCCGTGGATACGGTGCTGCGAACGGCTGGAAATGGCCGACTATGGCCGACCGTCCAACGTCCGCTTCAGCCTTCGCCCGTCAACACTTGCCACCACGCGGGCGCGATCACGGGGTTCGAACCGTCCCCCGTCAGGCCACTAGGAAAACCGCGTCGCGCTGAACGGGGCGGGGTCGACGAAGGGCATTTCGCGGGTGATCAGTTCGGCCAGGAGCCGGCCCGTGGCCGGCCCCAGCGTGAAGCCCAGATGGCCGTGGCCGAAATTCAGCCAGAGGCCGGGATGGCGCGGGGCCGGCCCGACGATCGGCATGGAGTCCGGGAAACAGGGCCGCGATCCCATCCAGGGCTCCTCCTCGATCTGCTCGCCGAGCGGAAACAGCGCCTTGACCTGCGGCAGGATCTTGGCGATCTGCACCGGGGTCGGCGGCGCATCGCGCGCGTCGAACTCGATGCCCGAGGTGATCCGGTAGCCCTGCCGCATCGGCGTCAGCGCATAGCCATGCGCGACATCGACGACCGGCCGCTCGAGGGCGGCGTCGCCGCGCGGCTTGAAATGCAGGTGATAGCCGCGCTTGACGGCGAGCGGATAGCGGTAGCCGAGCGGCTTGAGCAGGTCCATCGCCCAGGGTCCGAGCGCCACGACGACATCCGGCGCGGTCGCCTTGCGGCCGTCCATGTCGACCACCCAGAGATCGTTCTCGCGCCGAAGCGACATCGCGTCGCCATGCGCGAAGGTGCCGCCCATCGCCTCGAACAGCCGTGCATAGGCCTTGACGACGCCGCCGGGGCTGGCGACGGAGACGGTATCCGGCCAGAACACGGCGCGGGCAAAAACCGGCGCGAGGTCGGGCTCCAGATCCGTGATCTCGTGGTTATCCAGGATCTCGTAGCGAACGCCGAAACGCTTGGCCAAGGCCAGCTGCATCTTGGTGTCGGCCTCGAAGCGGGCGATGCTGCGATAGCCCTTGAGCCATCCCGTGCCGCGGAAGAACTCGACCGCCCTGCCCTTGCCGGCCAGCACGCCATGCTCGCTCGCCGCATGCGCCAGGATCGGGTTCATCGCCTCGGCATAGGCGTCGATGGCGCGCGGCGAGGATTCGGCCCTGAGCTTCAGCAGCCAAGGCGCGATCTTCGGCAGGAAGCGGCGATTGTAGTGCAGCGCGGTTTCGTCGTTGCGGCCATATTTCCACAGCGCCCCGAACTGGCGGGGAAACACGATCGGATAGAAACCGTCGCGCTCGATGACGCCGGCATTGCCATAGGACGTGGCCTCGCCCGGATCGCGCCGGTCGATCAGGACCACGTTTCGGTTGCGCTTCTGCAGGTTGAGGGCGGCCGACACGCCGACGATCCCGGCGCCGAGCACGATGGCGTCGAAACGCTCCATTTCCGGGGTGCTGGAAGGCGGTTGAATCGCGGGAATCGCTCTGTTCCTTTCCTGGGACGGCGTGAGTTTGCCCGTCCCGGGGCGGGCGGGCAATTGCCGAGGCCCGATTGCCGTGTTACGGCCGAACGAACCCCGTCCCGCCCCGCTGATCGAGGGGCTCGAAGCTGAAAGCTGATACCATGGCCGCGCCCCTGCTGATCTCGCCATCCATCCTCGCTTCGGACTTTTCCCGTCTCGGCGAGGAAGTGCGCGCGGTCGAGGCGGCGGGCGCCGACTGGATCCATCTCGACATCATGGACGGGCATTTCGTCCCCAACATCACCTTCGGCCCGCCGGTCGTCCGCGCGCTGCGGCCGCTGACCGATGCCATGTTCGACGTGCATCTGATGATCGCGCCGGCCGATCCCTACCTGGCCGAATTCGCCGAGGCCGGCGCCGATCTGATCACCGTCCATGCCGAGGCAGGCCCGCATCTGCACCGCTCGCTGCAAACCATCCGCCATCTCGGCAAGAAGGCCGGCGTCGCGCTCAATCCCTCGACGCCGGAAAGCGCCATCGCCTATGTGCTCGACATGATCGACCTGGTGCTGGTGATGAGCGTCAATCCCGGCTTTGGGGGCCAGAGTTTCATCCCGGAATCGGTCGACAAGGTCGCCCGCATCAAGGCGATGATCGGTAACCGTCCGATCCATATCGAAGTGGATGGCGGCGTCGCCCCGGATACCGCCCCGGCCCTGGTGAAGGCGGGCGCCGACGTGCTCGTCGCCGGCTCCTCGATCTTCAAGGGCGGCAGCAGCGCCTTTGCTGGTAACATTGCCGCCATCCGGGACGCGGTCGCCCGGGGCTGATCCCCGCGCGCGCCCCAAGCCAGAGGAGAGACAGGTCCATGCGCGTTCTTGCCAGGCTATTTGCGACATGCGTCCTCGCCGGCGCGCCCGCCCTCGCTATGGCCGGCGATTTCGCCGAGCGCTCGATCCTCGGCTTCACGCCGGACGGCAGCCGTTTCGCCTTCGAGGAGTTCGGCATCCAGGACGGCTCCGGATTCCCCTATTCCAACATCTTCGTGCTCGACACGCAGAAGGACGCCTGGGTCGCCGGCACGCCGGTGCGCGTCCGGCTGGACGACGAGACCGCCGGGATCGCCGCGGCCCGCGCTGCCGCCCGCAAGCAGGCCGGCGATAAGCTGAACGGCCTCGACCAGCCCGGCACGCTGCTCGCCTCCAACCCGATCACCGAGAGCGGGCGCGATCCCTATTCGGTCACGTTCCGGCGCCATCCGGTCCAGCAACTCGACGGGCCGGAGCTGACCGTCTCGCTGCAGACAATCCCGCTCGACGCCCCCAACAACGACGATCCCGCCTACAAGACCCAGGGCTTCCGCCTGGTGCTCAAGGACGAGCGCGGCGAGACGGTCCTGCATGAGGACAAGGCGCTGCCGGCGAGCCGCGGCACGGCGCTCGACTACCGCATCAACGACGTCATCATCCAGCAGCGCTTCGGCCAGCCGGCAACGCTGGTCGTGCTGGTCATGGTACTGACGCGCGGTTTCGAGGGCCCCGATGGCCGCTACATGGCGGTGACGGCGCAACTGCCCTGATCGCCCGCCGGCGCCACCGGCCTATCGTGGGAACGCCTCCGCCGGCCCGCCGTTGAAGCTCGGGGGCAGGCAAGAGGATCGTTCCATGACATTGCATTCGAACCAACGCGGTTTGGTATCGAGAACGGTGCGGCTGGCAGCGCTGGGCGTGGTCGCCTGCACGTTCGGCGCGCTGACCGTGCCATCCGCCGCATCGGCCGGAAACATCGTGCTGGCCGAGGATATCGAGGTTCCGCCGCCGCCCTCCGTTCGCGACGAGCCGCCTCCGCCGCCGCCGGGCTGCAGCCAGACGACGATCGAGACGCAGGACGAGACCGGCACGACCACCGAGCGCCGCACCGACTGCATGCCACCGCCCCCGCCGCCGCCGGATGGCTACATGGACCCGGACGAGCCGCCGCCGCCCCCGCCGCTCGATTAAGCACCCCATCGGGTTGTTCGGGCCCTCCTGGTCTGCTATTTGCCGGGCGAAACCAAGAGGGCCCGCCTATGATCCCGCGCTACTCGCGCCCCGAAATGACGGCGATCTGGTCGCCGGAGACCAAGTTCCGCATCTGGTTCGAGATCGAGGCGCATGCGCTCGACGCGCTCGCCGAAATCGGCACCGTTCCGAAATCCGCCGCCGCGACCGTCTGGGAAAAGGGCGGCGCCGCGACCTTCGACATCGACAAGATCGATGAGATCGAGCGCGTCACCAAGCATGACGTCATCGCCTTCCTGACTCATCTGGCCGAGATCGTAGGCGAGGACGCCCGCTTCGTGCATCAGGGCATGACCTCCTCCGACGTGCTCGACACCTGCTTCAATGTCCAGCTGGTGCGCGCCGCCGATCTTCTGATCGCCGATGTCGACAAGCTGCTCGCCGCCCTGAAGCGCCGCGCCTTCGAGCACAAGAACACGGTCACCATCGGCCGCAGCCACGGCATCCATGCCGAGCCGATCACTTTTGGCATGAAACTGGCCCAGGCCTATGCCGAGTTCGACCGCAACCGCGCCCGCCTGGTCGCGGCCCGCGCCGAAGTCGCCACCTGCGCCATTTCCGGCGCCGTCGGCTCGTTCGCCAATATCGACCCGCGCGTCGAGGAGCATGTCGCCGAGAAGCTTGGCCTGGTCCCGGAGCCGGTCTCGACGCAGGTCATTCCGCGCGACCGCCACGCCATGTATTTCGCGACGCTCGGCGTCGTCGCCTCGTCGATCGAGCGCCTGGCGACCGAGATCCGCCATCTGCAGCGCACCGAAGTGCTCGAAGCCGAGGAGTATTTCTCCCCCGGCCAGAAGGGCTCGTCGGCAATGCCGCACAAGCGCAATCCCGTTCTGACCGAGAACCTGACCGGCCTCGCCCGTCTGGTGCGCGGCATGGCGCTGCCGGCGATGGAAAACGTCGCCCTCTGGCATGAGCGCGACATCTCGCACTCCTCGGTCGAGCGCATGATCGGCCCCGACGCGACGGTGACGCTCGATTTCGCCCTCGCCCGCATGACCAACGTCATCGACAAGCTGCTCGTCTATCCCGACAACATGCAGAAGAACCTCGACCGCCTCGGCGGCCTGGTGCATTCGCAGCGCGTGCTTCTCGCCCTGACCCAGAAGGGTGCCTCCCGCGAGGACGCCTACAGCCTGGTCCAGCGCAACGCGATGAAGGTCTGGGAACAGGGCGCCGACTTCCTGACCGAGCTGAAAGCCGACCCGGACGTGACCGCGCTCCTGTCGGACGCGGAGATCGAGGAGAAGTTCGATCTCGGCTACCACACCAAGCACATCGACACGATCTTCCGCCGCGTCTTCGGCGAAGCGTAGGAATTCGACGAACAAGCTTTGAGCTTTTGGCAGGCGCCCTTATCTCTAAGGGCGCCTGTTTTCGTTTCCCTGCCATCAGACCGCGAGATCCCCAGCATGTCCTCCCCGCTCTACGACATTCCCGTCAACCGCATCGACGGCAGCCAGGCTTCGCTCGGCGACTATGCCGGGCGCGTCCTGCTCGTCGTCAACGTCGCCTCGAAATGCGGACTGACGCCGCAATATGACGGGCTGGAAGCGCTCTATCGGACCTACAAGGACAGGGGACTGACGGTCGTCGGCTTCCCGGCCAACAACTTCATGGGCCAGGAGCCGGGCACCAATGCAGAAATCCAGGACTTCTGCCGCCTGACCTATGGCGTCGACTTCCCGATGTTCGCCAAGATCTCGGTCAAGGGCGACGACCGCCACCCGCTCTATGACGCGCTGGCCGGCGACGAGGATATCTCGTGGAACTTCGAGAAGTTCCTGATCGGCCGCGATGGCAAGGTCGTCGCGCGTTTCGCGCCGAAGACGGAGCCGCAGGATCCGGCCGTCGTCGAAGCGATCGAGACGGAACTGGCGAAGGGCTGAAGGCAAAGGAAAGCCCGCCAAAGGGCGGGCTTGTTCTTCTTTCGGGACGTCGAGGGGCCGGCTTGCACCGGCCCCTTTGCTTGGCCTCGAAGGCGCTATGCCGCGTCGCCGTTATAGAGAATGCCGGCCTTGTAGACAAAGCCGGCCAGGGCCGCGCCGATGAACGGCGCCACGATGAACAGCCAGAGCTGCGACAGCGCCGCGCCGCCCGCGAACAGGGCCGGGCCGAGGCTGCGAGCCGGATTGACCGAAACGCCGGTGACGTTGATGCCGACGATGTGGATCATGACCAGCGTCAGGCCGATGGCGAGACCGGCGAAGTGGTGCGGCACCAGCTTGTGCGTGACGCCCAGAATGACGACCAGGAAGATGAAGGTCGCGACCACTTCGAAGATGAACGCCGAGATGACGTTGTATTCGCCGAGATAGCCGGAGCCCCAGCCATTGGTGCCCATGCCGCCCGTCCAGCCGGATGCCTTGCCCTGCATGATGATGAAGAGAACCAACGCGCCGACGATGGCGCCCGCAACCTGGGCGATCACGTAGGTGATGAAGTCGCTGACATTCATGCGCCCGGCGATGAGAGCGCCGAGGCTGACGGCGGGATTGACGTGGCAACCGGAGATCGGGCCGATCGCATAGGCCATCGCGACGATCGCCAGGCCGAAGGAAAAGGCAATACCCAGAACGCCGACCGTGCCGGCGCCGGCGATCGAGGGACCCGCGATAACGGCTGCACCGCAGCCGAACAGAACGAGTGTAAAAGTCCCGATGAACTCTGCGATGGCTTTTTGCATGTGTAATTTCCCCGAAAACAGCCGAATCACTGCTCGGGAAAGGTACGCCTGATCTTGAACTTGTAAAATAGTGCCGGTTTAACCAGCGCGCGCTTCTGCAAGCATTGTAGAGGCACCGAGGTGGAAATACATGCCGTCCGTGCCCAGCGCGATGAAATCGTAGCCGAGCGACCGGTAAAGACGGCCCTGCTCACCGGTGATGGCGAAGATGCCGACCAGCTTGCCAGCCCTGCGGGCGCGGGCCAGGACATCGGCGGCTGCGGCCTGGTTGTCCGGGCGCATCGGGTTGACGTCGGCGCCGTCCGAAAGGGCGATCGAGAGATCGGACGGGCCAATGAAGACCGCGTCGATGCCAGGCACCGCGAGAATGTCGTCGAGGGCGGCCAGCGCCGCACGGGTCTCGATCATCGCGAAGGTCAGCGTCTCGGCATTAGTATTGCGCAGGAAGGCGGCGCCGTCCGTGGCGCCGGCGAGCTGCATGGCGCGCACAGGGCCCCAGCTCCGTTCGCCAAGCGGCTGATACTTGGTCGCCGCCGCGAAGGCGCGCGCATCCTCGACCGAATTGATCATCGGCGCGATGATGGCGCTGGCGCCCATGTCGAGCGCACGGCTCGCCATGGCGAAATCCCCGACAGGAATCCGGACGATCGCGGGGACGCCGCCCAGGGCGATCGCGCCGATGCCCCTCATGATGCTGCCCGGATCATGCAGGCCATGCTGCATGTCGAGGGTCACGCAATCGAAGCCGGCGCGCGCCGCGCTTTCGGCGATCAGCGGCTCCGGACTGGCCAGCCACGCGGTGAGGCAGCTGCCGCGCGAACGGAGCACCGAAACAAGGGAAATCGACGCCATTTTTCGGTGCTCCGAAGGATCTGCGAAAGGCTTAGCCTTCGGACTTGATCTGCTCGACGGCCTGCGCGAGCAGTTCGTCCATGGTGCGGCGGATCTGGTGATCCGACTGCTGAACGCCGGCCGCGTCGAAATCGGCGCGGATCTTGCGGAACACGTCCTCGTCGCCGGCCTCCTCGAAATCGGCTGCGATCACGTCGGAGGCATAGGTTTCGGCGTCGACGCCGGACTTGCCCAGAAGCGCCGCGGCCCAGATGCCGAGCTGCTTGTTCCGCCGCGAGACGGCCTTGAACTGAAGCGCCGCATCAAGGGCAAAACGGTTCTCGAAAGCGTCCTTGCGCTGGTCGAACGTCGTCATTCGCAGTCTCTCCACTCGGTCAACTTGTTGGCCACGGCCATGATATGGGCCTTGCATATCTTCCTCGCCACCCCAAATCAACGACAGTACCGAAAGGGAACTCGTTGCTCGAAGGTGCTCAAAGCGCCGCATTTATCCGTCATTGTGAATTGGCGAGTGATCGAGTAGGTTCACGCCGCGCAGGCGACCCTTTTCAAGAGTCGCTTGCCTGAAGCTTCGCCGCGGCGAATCCCTTACATTGGAACCCCGGCTATATGGATTTCCTCAAACCACGGTATGTGCCCATGAACCGTCGTCGGCGCATCTATGAAGGCAAAGGCAAGATCCTTTTCGAAGGACCCGAGCCTGGGACGCTGATCCAGTTCTTCAAAGACGATGCGACTGCCTTCAACAACAAGAAGCATGAGGTTGTTGACGGAAAGGGCGTGTTGAACAACCGCATTTCCGAGCACATTTTCACGCATCTGAACCGGATGGGCATCCCGACGCATTTCATCCGTCGGTTGAACATGCGCGAGCAGCTGATCCGCGAAGTCGAGATCATCCCGCTCGAAATCGTCGTCCGCAACGTTGCGGCCGGCTCGCTTGCCAAGCGCCTTGGCCTCGAGGAAGGCACGGTTCTGCCCCGCTCGATCATCGAGTTCTACTACAAGGCAGACGCGCTCGACGACCCGATGGTCTCGGAAGAGCACATCACGGCATTCGGCTGGGCCACCCCGCAGGAAATCGACGACATCATGGCGCTTGCCATCCGCGTCAACGACTTCCTGTCCGGCCTCTTCCTGGGCGCCGGCATCCAGCTCGTCGATTTCAAGATCGAGTGCGGACGCCTCTGGGAAGCCGACATGATGCGGATCGTCGTCGCCGACGAGATCTCGCCCGATTCGTGCCGGCTCTGGGACGTTCAGACCCAGAACAAGCTCGACAAGGACCGCTTCCGCCGCGACATGGGCGGCCTCGTCGAGGCCTACCAGGAAGTCGCGCGCCGTCTCGGCATCCTGACCGAAGAGCAGGAGCGGCCGCAGGGCGGCGGGCCTGTCCTCGTTCAGTAGTCACCCGTTCATGGCAACGGCCGCCGCGAGGCGGCCGTTTGCATTTCTGGATCACCCCGACTTTCACTACCCCGACTTGGAGTTACCGATGAAGGCCCGCGTCACCGTCACCCTGAAGAACGGCGTTCTGGACCCCCAGGGTAAGGCAATCGAAGGCGCCCTCGGCGCGTTGGGCTTTGCCGGCGTCGGCAGCGTCCGCCAGGGCAAGGTGTTCGACATCGAGGTCGAAGCGACCGATGCCGCCAAGGCCAAGACCGAGCTCGAAGCCATGGCCGCCAAGCTTCTGGCCAATACGGTCATCGAGAACTATCGTGTGGAGATCGTGGACTGATCCCGAAGGCGGAGCATCCTCATGGCGGACGTGACCAACGAACTGATCTACGAGGTTCTGAAGTCGATCCGGAATGACGTCACGCGCATCGATCCCAAGACCGATGAGATAAGGGCCGAGCTTCAGGCCATGCGTGGGCACATGATTGCGCTCCAGACGGACCTCCACAACATCTACGTGACCCTCGATCGCCACGAAACACGGCTTGATCGCATCGAGCGGCGGCTGGAGCTCTCCTCCCCCGCCCTGCCCTGAGCAACTTTGATTTGGGATCGCCCATGAAATCCGCTGTCGTCGTCTTCCCCGGGTCCAATCGCGAGCGCGACATGGTCGCCGCGATCGAGAAGATCACCGGCCACCGGCCCGTCACCGTCTGGCACGGCGACCACGACCTGCCCAAGGTCGACCTGATCGTCATTCCCGGTGGCTTCTCCTATGGCGACTATCTGCGCTCCGGCGCGATCGCCGCGCGCGAGCCGATCATGGGCGCCATCGCCCGCGAAGCCGAACGCGGCGTCGCCGTGCTGGGCGTCTGCAACGGCTTCCAGATCCTGTGCGAAGCAGGCCTGCTGCCGGGCGTGCTGATGCGCAATGCCGGGCTCAAGTTCATCTGCAAGGAAGTCGAGCTGCGCGTCGAGACGACGGCGAGCCAGTTCACGCGCGGATATGCCAAGGGCCAGGTGATCCGTTCGCCGGTCGCGCATGGCGACGGCAACTACCGCACTGACGACGAGACGCTGGCCCGCCTGAAGGGCGAGGACCGCATCGCCTTCCGCTATGTCGCCAACCCGAACGGGTCGGTCGACGACATTGCGGGCGTCCTTTCGGAGAAGCGCAACATCCTCGGCATGATGCCGCATCCCGAAAACCTGATCGAGCCGCTGAATGGCGGCACCGACGGCCGGCCTCTGTTCGAAGCCGCGCTTTCCGCCGTCGCCTGACTTTCGCCCGACTGATCCCGACAGCCAAGATCCCGACCGCCCGCCGGTCCGCGACCCGATTGCCCCTGAGGTTTCCGTGCTCCAGAACGACACGCCGATCACGCCCGAACTCGTCGCCAGCCATGGCCTCAAGCCCGACGAATATCAGCGCATCCTCGATCTGATCGGCCGCGTGCCGACGCTCACCGAACTCGGCATCTTCTCGGCGATGTGGAACGAGCATTGTTCCTACAAATCGTCCAAGAAGTGGCTGCGCACCCTGCCGACGACCGGCCCGCGCGTGATCTGCGGCCCCGGCGAGAATGCCGGCGTGGTCGACATCGATGACGGCCAGGCGATCATCTTCAAGATGGAAAGCCACAACCACCCGTCCTTCATCGAGCCCTACCAGGGCGCGGCGACGGGGGTCGGCGGCATCCTTCGCGACGTCTTCACCATGGGCGCGCGCCCGGTCGCGGCGATGAACGCGCTGCGCTTCGGTTCGCCGGATCATCCGAAAACCCGCCACCTGGTTTCCGGCGTGGTCTCGGGCGTCGGCGGCTATGGCAATTCCTTCGGCGTGCCGACGGTCGGCGGCGAGGTGAATTTCCACGAGCGCTACAACGGCAACATCCTGGTCAACGCCTTTGCCGCCGGCCTCGCCGACGCGGACAAGATCTTCTATTCGAAGGCGGAAGGCGTCGGCCTCCCGGTCGTCTATCTCGGCTCGAAGACCGGCCGCGACGGCGTCGGCGGCGCGACCATGGCATCGGCCGAGTTCGACGAATCGATCGAGGAGAAGCGCCCGACCGTGCAGGTCGGCGACCCCTTCGGCGAGAAACTGCTGCTGGAAGCCTGCCTGGAGCTGATGAAGACCGGCGCGGTCATCGCCATCCAGGACATGGGCGCCGCCGGCCTCACCTGCTCGGCCGTCGAAATGGGCGCCAAGGGCGACCTCGGCATCGAGCTGGACCTCGACAAGGTCCCCTGCCGCGAAGCCAACATGACGGCCTACGAGATGATGCTCTCGGAGAGCCAGGAGCGCATGCTCATGGTGCTGCGCCCCGAGCAGGAGAAAGAAGCCGAGGCGATCTTCCACAAATGGGGCCTCGACTTCGCCATCGTCGGCTGGACCACGGACGATCTGCGCTTCCGCATCCTGCACAAGGGCGCGGTCGTCGCCGACCTGCCGATCAAGGAACTGGGCGACGAAGCGCCGGAATATGACCGCCCCTTCGTCCGCCGCCCGGTTCCCGCCGTTCTCAAGGCCGAGGACGTCGCCGAGCCGAACGATTATGCCGAGGCGCTGCTGAAGCTGGTCTCCGCCCCCGACATGGCCTCGCGCCGCTGGGTCTGGGAGCAGTATGACCACCTGATCCAGGGCAACACGGCGCAGAAGCCCGGCGGCGACGCCGCCGTCATCCGCGTCGAGGGCCACGACAAGAAGGGCCTCGCCTTCACGCTCGACGTGTCGCCGCGCTATTGCGAGGCGGATCCGTTCGAAGGTGGCAAGCAGGCGATCGCCGAATGCTGGCGCAACCTGTCGGCCGTCGGCGCCGAGCCGCTCGCCGCCACCGACAATCTCAATTTCGGCAATCCGGAAAAGCCCGAGATCATGGGCCAGCTGGTCGGCGCGATCGAGGGCATCGGCGCCGCCTGCCGCGCGCTCGACTTCCCGATCGTCTCCGGCAATGTCTCGCTCTACAACGAGACCAACGGCGTCGGCATCCTGCCGACCCCGGCGATTGGCGGCGTCGGCCTCCTGCCGGACATCGACGTGATGGCGACCGTCGCCTTCAAAAATGCCGGCGACGTCATCGTCCAGATCGGCCGCGACGGCCATCATCTCGGCCAGTCGGTCTATCTGCGCGAGATTCTCGGCCGTGAGGAAGGCGCCCCGCCGCCGGTCGACCTCGCCGAGGAACGCCGCGTCGGCGATTTCGTGCGCGGCATCATCCGCAGCCGTCTCGTCACCGCCTGCCACGACATTTCCGATGGCGGCCTGCTGGTTGCCCTCGCCGAAATGGCGATGGCGCGCGGCCTCGGCGCTTCGGTCAAAGTGCCGGAAAGCGCTGCGACGCCGCATGGCTTCCTGTTCGGCGAGGACCAGGCCCGCTACGTCGTCACCGTCGACCCGTCGGTGCTCGATGCGGTCACGGCAGCGGCGGCGGAAGCCGGTGTCGAGGCTCGGGTTCTGGGCACCGTCGGCGGCGAGGTGTTGGATGTCGCCGGCATCGCCACCATATCTGTTGCAAAGCTGAAGCAGGGCCATGAGAATTGGTTCCCTGAATTCATGGCCGCCGCCGAGTGATCGGCAGACCTACCCATACCGACGGCTGAGGGGATTGACTGATGGCAATGGACGCACGCGACATTGAGGCTCTGATCAAGGAGGCTCTCCCGGACGCGACGGTCACGATCCGCGATCTCGCGGGTGACGGTGACCATTATGCTGCCGAAGTTGTGTCCGAGGCTTTTCGCGGAAAAAACCGCGTGCAGCAGCACCAGATGATCTACGCTGCGCTCAAGGGAAACATGGGCGGCGTCCTCCACGCGCTCGCCCTGCAGACCAGCGCTCCGGATTGAGATCGGCCAGCGGCCGGCAAAAAGGAAATAGTTGAGATGAGCGATATCCACGCCCTTATCCAGAACGAAGTCAGCTCCAACGATGTCGTGCTCTTCCTGAAGGGCACCCCGGCGTTCCCGCAGTGCGGTTTCTCCGGCCAGGTCGTCCAGATCCTCGATTTCCTCGGCGTCGACTACAAGGGCATCAACGTGCTCGCCGACCCGGAAATCCGCCAGGGCATCAAGGACTTCTCCAACTGGCCGACCATTCCGCAGCTCTACGTCAAGGGCGAGTTCGTCGGCGGCTGCGACATCATCCGCGAGATGTTCCAGGCCGGCGAGATGCAGACCTTCCTGACGGAAAAGGGCATCACGGTCGCCAAGTCGGCCTGATCCCTCCTTTCCGCGACCCCATCGAAACCGCGCGTGACGCCGTCTCGCGCGGTTTTTCTTTGCGCAGCTTTCCGCTGCGACACCCCCGCGCCGGATTTCCCTAACCCAGATTGAAATAATCGCCCCTATCGCAAGGAGTTCGCGACGGAAGGAACGTTCTCCTGCGTTCAACGTTGATAAGTCATCGAATGGACCGTCTGTGTTGATGTTAACCGTGTGTCGATTCTGTCCGCGGTCCTTCACTCGACGTTTGAGGAGCGATCCAATGCTGACGAAGACAAAGAATTTTCTGAAAGCGGGCCTGATTGCCTCGGTTGTTGCTACGTCTTTCCTGGCTGTTCCGGCCACGGCGCAGGCACAGTCCGGCGTGCGGTCCGATGGATCCTTCCAGGTCGCGGATAACCGTGGCTGGAATGGTGGCAATGACTGGCGTCGCCATCGCGGCGGCAACTGGCGCGGCCACCACGGCTACCGCAACGGCCCCCGCTATTATGGCAACCGCGGCTATTACGGCAATCGCGGCTACTATTATCGCGACAATAACAATTGGGGCGGTGCGGCCGCCGCCGGCATCATCGGCCTGGCCGCCGGCGCCATGATCGCCAATTCGGCCAATCAGCCGCGCTATTACGCCGGCGACGACTATGTCTCGTATTGCTCGAGCCGCTATCGCTCGTTCAACCCGCGCACCGGCACCTATACCGGCTATGACGGCCTGCAGCATCGTTGCGTGATGCGCTGATCGGCAAGAAGACCTCAGGAAAGCGGCGCATTTTGCGCCGCTTTTTTTGTGAGCTGCGTTCAGGCGCTGGCGATGGGCAGGGTGAGGATGGCGGTGAGGCCGCCGGGCGGACCGGAACGAAGCGCCAGCGATCCGCCATAGAGTTCCGCCAACTCCCGCGTGATCGAAAGCCCGAAGCCATGGCCGGGCATCGCCTCGTCCAGCCGCCTTCCCGGCAGCAAGACATCCGGCAAGCGTTCCTCGGCCAATCCGACGCCATCATCCTCGATGCGAATGACGACGAACTGCCCTTCGGCAGTGGCTGCGAGCGAGACGCGAGAGCGGGCCCATTTGAACGCATTGTCGAGCAGATTGCCGAGCATCTCGTCGAGGTCCTGCATCTCGCAGGCGACGGCGAGCGTCCCGTCGCCGACGATCACCGCCTCGACGTTCCTGTCCGCATGGATCTTGCCCAGCACGGACGCGATCTCCCGGCAGCGCGCCAGCAGCGGCGTCGATACCCGCCCCGAAGCACCGAGCGCCCCCGCCCTGGCGCGGGCAAGGTGATGGCGTACACTCCCCTCGATGCGTTCGACCAGCGGCCTCATCGACCCCGTGGGGTCGGCGCCTGGTTCGTTCAGTTCCATGGCCAGCGTCGCCAGCGGGGTCTTCAGCCCATGCGCGAGATTGGCGACGTGCCGCCGGGCCGCCTCGAGCCCCTGCGCATTCTGGTCGATCAGCGCATTGAGTTCGTCCACCAGAGGCCGCAGTTCGTCCGGCTGGTCCGACGATACATGCTGCGCGCGGCCGGCGCGGATTTCGCGCAGGCTCGCCTGCAGATGCCGAAGCGGGCGCAGGCCCAATCGCACCTGCAGGAAGCTGGCGAGCAGCAACCCGACACCGATCGCGATCAGCGAGCCGACCAGCGGCACCAGTGCCTTCTTCATCGGCCCGAGCAACGCCTCTCGCGGGGCCGAGACGACAAGGGTGACGGTCTGGCCGGCGGCGGCCATTGTCCGCGTGCGCAGATGCAGGCTCTCGCCGGCGGGTCCCGTCCCCTCGGCCGGGCTGCCCCGACCCGAAAGAAGCTCGCGCCACTCAAAGCGGTGCGGCGGAACGTCGATGGAGCCGTTGCCGAGCGATTTCGATCGCAGGTCCACCCCATCGCCGCTCGCCTGCCAGTACCAGCCGGAGGCAAGCCGATCGAAGGGCGGGCCATCGACATCCACCGACAGGACCAGCTTCCCCTCGCTGTTTCGTTGCAGGGCATCGGCGACGACGACCATCTGGCTGTCCAGCCGCTGGTCCAGTTGGTCGGTCACGAATTGCTGCAGGATGAGGCTGATCAGGACGGCGGCGGCCACCAGCGCGAGGGTGACGAAGACGGCGGCGCCGGCCAGGAGCCGCCCGCTCAGCGAGGCCGGAAGAAGCCTCATGCCGATGCCGACTCGGCCGTCAGCCGATAGCCGCGGCCGCGATAAGTCTCGATCCGGTCATGGCCGATCTTTCGCCGCAGCCGCGCGATGATCACCTCCAGCGAGTTGGAATCGACCTCGGCATCGCCCTCATAGACGCGCTCGACGAGATCGGCGCGCTCGACCACCACCTCCTTGCGCAACATCAGGCAGGAGAGCACGCGCCATTCCAGCGCCGTCAGCTTCAGCGGCAGGCCGTCCAGCTCGAACGTGCCCACCTGCGCGTCGAAGACGAGCGGCCCGCAGACCAGCCGTGTTGCGGCATGGCCCTTGGAGCGGCGCACCAGCGCGCGCAGCCGCATTACCAGTTCCTCGAGCTTGAAGGGCTTGGTCAGATAGTCGTCGGCGCCGGCCTTGAAGCCCTCGACCTTTTCCGACCAGCCGTCGCGGGCCGTCAGGATCAACACGGGGACGCCGCGCTCCTCGGCGCGCCAGGCCTTGAGCACGGATATTCCGTCGACCTTGGGCAAACCCAGATCGAGGATGACGACATCGAAGAGTTCGGTGGCGCCGAGATGCTGGCCGTCCTCGCCATTGCTCGCCACGTCGACCGCGAAATTCTCGGCCCGAAGCGCGCCTGCGATCCGCTCGGCGAGGAGCTTGTCATCTTCGACGAGAAGGACGCGCATGTCTTGGCTTGGCTCCGATTGCGAGATCCATCGCTAGTCTCCCGAGCTTAACTCAACCTGAACGGTCCGGTTCAGGCGGGATTGGGCGGCCCTTCGCTAGAAAAGGGCATGTCGCAACCAAAGGAGATCGCGATGTCCTCGGATAGCACTGTCACCCCTTCTCATGAGCCGAACGCGCCGAAGCCGGGCGATGCCCGATTGACCCGCGCCCCACACGGCGCTTCGACCCGCTACGCGGCGATGACGCTGGGCGTTCTGGGAATCCTGGCCGTCGGCATCATCGCCGGCGCCGGTGCCGTCAGCCTGACGCGCCCCTCGCCGGAGATGGCGCCGACGACCCCGGTCGCCATCGCCTCCATGCCGACCAGCGGCCTGGTAACGGTCAAGGGCCAGGTCGCCGAGATCTACGGCAACAAGTTCGTCCTGCAGGATTCGAGCGGCCGCGCCCTGGTCGAGACGGGCCGCGCCGGCGAAGGCGGAAAGCTCGTCGCCAAGGACGAGCCGGTCACCGTCCAGGGGCGCTTCGACGATGGCTTCCTGCGCGCCAGCTTCGTCGTGCACGCCGATGGACGCGCCGAGGCGATCGGCCCCGTCGGCCCGCCGCCGCCCCCGCATGGCGGGCCGCGCGCCTGGTTCAAACCCTGATCGAAAAGTGCGCAACGCCGCATGGAAGCGGCGCTGCGGATATGGCACAAGCTTGCGGGAGACGGCAGAAGCCGCCTCCCGCCAACCGTTCCCCGCCAAGCACGAGACCTGACCATGGGTGCGCCTGTCGCCATCTGGAGCATTGCCGCCATCGCTCTCGGGGGCGTCCTGGTACGTCCCTGGAACCTGCCGGAGGCAATCTGGGCGTTTGGCGGCGCTGCCCTGCTGGTACTGCTCGGGCTGATGCCGCTCTCGGCTGCGCTGGAAGGCATCGGCCGCGGCAGCGACGTCTATCTCTTCCTGATCGGCATGATGCTTCTGGCCGAGCTGGCGCGGAAGGAAGGGCTGTTCGACTGGCTGGCGACGCTGGCGGTCCGCCACGCGCGCGGCTCGGGCACGCGCCTGTTCTGGCTGATCTATGTCGTCGGCATCGTCGTCACGGTGTTCCTGTCGAACGACGCCACCGCCGTGGTGCTGACGCCGGCCGTCTATGCCGCAGCCCGCGCCGCCGACGCCGAGCCGCTGCCCTATTTGTTCATCTGCGCCTTCATCGCCAATGCCGCGAGCTTCGTGCTGCCAATCTCCAACCCGGCCAACCTGGTGATCTTCGGCAGCCAGATGCCGCCGCTGACCACCTGGCTCGCAACCTTCACCCTGCCCTCGATCGCGGCGATCGGCCTGACCTATCTGATGCTGCGGCTGACGCTGCGCCGGTCCATCCCGGACCGGCTGAGGACCGACATCCCGCCCGTCGTCCTGACCTTCGGCGGCAAGCTTGCGGCCGGCGGCATCGCCGCGACGGCGCTGTTACTGCTGGTCGCCTCCGCGCTCGACTGGCAGCTCGGCCTGCCGACCTTCATCGCGGGAACGCTGACCGCCGCCGGGATCCTGCTCGGCAGCCGGCAATCCCCCTGGCCGGTGCTGCGGGACATTTCCTGGGGCGTGCTGCCGCTGGTGGCCGGGCTGTTCGTGCTGGTCGAGGCGCTGCAGTTGACCGGAGTCATCGACGCGCTGGCGCGTCTGGCCCAGCAATCGGCGGCGCAATCGATCGGCTGGGCGGCGACGGGCGCCGGCATCATCGTCGCCATCGCCAGCAATCTGCTCAACAACCTGCCGACCGGCCTGATCGCCGGCGCGACCATCGAGGCGGCGCAGCTGCCGCATTCGGTCACCAGCGCGGTACTGGTCGGCGTCGATCTCGGACCCAACCTGTCGATCACCGGCTCGCTGGCGACGATCCTCTGGTTGGTCGCGCTGCGGCGAGAGGGTCAGCGCGTCGGCGCCTGGACCTTCCTGAAGCTCGGCATCCTCGTCATGCCGCCGGCCCTGATCGGCGCGCTGCTGGCGCTCTGGCTGATGACGGCATAAGCGGGCGCGGCCTTCGCCTACCGCTTGCCGACCAGGCTTTCGAAGTCGAACAGGTTGCGGTCGAGCAGGTGGGACGGATTCGCCTTGCCGAGCGCGCGCAGCATGATCTCCTTGCGACCGGGCGTCTGCTTTTCCCAGTCCGCCAGCATCTGCTTGACGACATTGCGCTGCAGGCCCTCCTGCGAACCGCAGAGGTCGCAGGGAATGATCGGAAACTGCATCGCCGTGGCGAAGCGGGCAATGTCATCCTCAGCCGCATAGGCGAGCGGCCGCAGCACCAGCCGGTCGCCCTCCTCGTTCAGCAGCTTCGGCGGCATGGAGGCGAGCTTGCCGCCATGGAAGAGGTTCAGGAAGAACGTCTCGAGTATGTCCTCGCGGTGATGGCCGAGCACCACGGCCTGGCACCCCTCCTCCCGCGCGATCCGGTAGAGATGGCCGCGCCGCAGCCTGGAGCAGAGCGCGCAATAGGTCTTGCCGGGCTCGATCTTCGAGGTGACGATCGAATAGGTGTCCTGCCGCTCGATCCGGTGCGGCACGCCGAGTTTGGTCAGGTAATTGGGCAGGATCTCGGCCGGAAAGCCCGGCTGCGCCTGGTCAAGATTGCAGGCGAGCAGGTCGACCGGCAGCATGCCCCGCCATTTCAGATCGAGCAGCAGCGCCAGCAGCGTGTAGCTATCCTTGCCGCCGGAGAGGCAGACCAGCCAGCGGTCGCCCGGCCGCACCATGGCGAAATCGTCCAGCGCCTGCCGCACCTGCCGGATCAGCCGCTTGCGCAGCTTGCCGAACTCGACGCTATCCGGCCCCTTGCGGAACATCGGATGGCACGCGTCGCTGCTCTCCGCCTCCAGCGGGTCCGAGGCCGCGATGCGGCGGGCGATGTCGAGCAGTTCGGTCATGGTGTGTGGGTTCCGGCTGTTGCCGCCTTGATGCCGCTTCGCGAGCCGCCCGGCAAGCCCAAACGCCCGCGACCCTATCGCCGGCGGGTGAGATTGACGATGACGACGCCGCCGATCGCCATGGCGCCACCGAGCAGGCTGGTGGGCGAGGGCACTTCGCCCAGCCACAGATAGCCGATCAGCGTCGCGGTCGGCGCGATGCAATAGAGGAAGTTGGAGGCGCGCGAGGCCGGGAAGCGCTTCAGCGCGATCGCCCAGGTCAGGTAGCCGACGACGGTGGGCAGCACGACGAGATAGGCGATCGACCAGAGGACGGCAGGGGGCGCCAGTTTCAGCGCGGCCAGCGTGTCGGGGATCGCCGGGGTTAACGGAAGGCTACCAAGAAGGAGCACCCAGGCGGTGACAGCCAGCGCCGGCATGCGCCCAAGCATGGGCTTCTGCAGGATGGTCGAGACCGAAGTGCAAAGCGCTGCGCCGAGGATCAGCAGCGCTCCGACATTCAGCCCGAGCCCGTCGCCGCTGCCATAGGCGATCAGCCCAACGCCCAGGAACGACACCAGCGTGCCGACCCAGCCGCCAAGCCCGAAGCGCTCTCCGAGCAACGGCATGGCGATCAGCGCCACGATGATCGGATTGATCTGGATGATGAACGAGGCCGGACCCGCCGCGATCGTCTGCTCGCCGGTGTTGAGCAGCACCGCATAGGCGGCAATGAACAGCACGCCGATGACGATCAGACGCAGGAAATCCCGAAGCGAAGGCAGCGGCGGACGGGCGATGAGCAGATAGAGACCGGCCGGAACGGCGGCGGCGAGATAGCGCGCGGCGGCCAGCTCGACCGGCGTCAGCGCGGTGAGACCGACGCGGATGGCCGCGAAGGCCGATGCCCAGCCGATGATCGTCGTGGCAATGGCCGCAAAGCCGACGAGATCGCCCCCGCGCCGCTTCTCGATCCCGATTTCGGTCATGTCGCACCCTTTTGGCCGGATGTTTCCTTGATACGCCGCCCACCCGCCAATCCGAAGGTCGAAAATGCCGGCAAAGGCGGCGAAAAAGAAAAGGCCGCCCGAAGGCGGCCTTTTCCAGAACTCGATAACGCTGACGGATCAGCGCGAATAGAATTCGACGACCAGGTTCGGTTCCATGTGAACCGGATACGGCACGTCGGCCAGAGCCGGCACGCGCGAGAACTTGGCGCTCATCTTGTGATGATCGACTTCGATGTAGTCGGGAACGTCACGCTCGGCGAGCTGGGTCGCCTCGAGGACGATCGTCAGCTGACGCGAAGCTTCCTTGACCTCGATCACATCGCCGACCTTCGCCTGGAAGGACGGAATGTTGACGCGGCGGCCGTTGACCTTGATGTGACCGTGCGAGATGAACTGGCGCGCGGCGAACACGGTCGGGACGAACTTGGCGCGATAGACGATCGCGTCCAGACGGCACTCGAGGAGGCCGATCAGGTTCTCCGACGAATCGCCCTTGCGACGGGTCGCATCGGCATAGATCTTCCGGAACTGCTTCTCGGAGATGTTGCCGTAGTAGCCCTTGAGCTTCTGCTTGGCGCGAAGCTGGGTACCGTAATCGGAAACCTTGCCCTTGCGGCGCTGGCCATGCTGGCCGGGGCCGTATTCGCGCTTGTTGACCGGAGACTTGGGACGACCCCAGAGGTTTTCGCCAAGACGGCGGTCAATCTTATGTTTAGACGAAGCACGCTTCGACATCGCATATCCCTTGGATACGAGTTACAGGGACACGTGCCCTCCTCTGCCGGTCTTTTGGGCCGGCCGACAGGAAACGAAGAGCGTTTCCGCGGGTGCGTGAAATACCACGCCGGCCCGAACGAGCCGACGCGATGGGCCGGGGTGTAGAGGAGAAGCCCGGATGAGTCAAATGCCGGAGACGGTTCGCCGCCTCAGGTAGCCGACATCAGCAAGCCGCCCTCAACCCGCAGCGCCGCGCCATTCGTGGCCGCCCCGAGCGGGCTCGCGACATAGGCGACCAGCGCGGCGATCTCCTTGGGATCGATCATTCGCTGCAGCAGCGACGACGACCGATACTGCCGGAAGAATTCCTTCTCGAGTTCCGCCTCGCTGCCGGGATTGCCCGGGAAGACGGAACGCAGGAAATCGCCAATTCCGGCCGAACGCGTCGGCCCCGGCAGCACGGAATTGACCGTCACCGCCGTGCCCTTGGTCAGTTCGGCCAGGCCGCGCGCCACGGAAAGCTGCGCCGTCTTGGTCATGCCGTAGTGGATCATGTCCGGCGGCACCTGCAGCGCCGATTCGCTGGAGACGAAGATGATGCGGCCCCAGTTGCGCTCCAGCATGGCTGGGAAATAGTGCCGCGCCAGCCGGATGCCGGAGAGCACGTTGACGTCGAAGAAGCGCAGCCAGTCCGCGTCGGTGATCTCGGCGAAGGGCTTCACTTCGTAGATGCCGAGATTGTTGACGAGAATGTCGACCGAGGGCACGGCACTGGTCAGCGCGGCAGCGCCTTCGGCCGTGGCGGGATCTGCGACAATGCCGCGCGCCGCGCCAATCTCCTGAACGGTCCTCTCTACCGACTCAGCCGAACGGCCGATGACGATGACGGCCGCGCCTTCCTCGGCCAGGGTCCTGGCAATCGCCAGCCCGATGCCGCCGGTAGAGCCGGTCACCAGAGCCGTCTTGTTCGACAGTTGAAGGTCCATTGCGATCTCCTGATGGTTGCGGCCACGCCGCGTCTAGAAGCTAGTGAAAGGCTTGAGAGTGAGCGAGTCCGGCCCTTCAGGCCGGAACGCGACGGATGTCCGCTTCCCACTCGGTCAGCATCTCCATGATCTCGATCGAGTCCGCCGGCCTCGGCGACGGCCGGTCCGCGATCTTCGAACCGGCGGCAAGGCTGCGCTCGACCATGCGGACCTGATGCAGGAAAGCGTCCGCATCGCTTTCGACCTGGATTTCCTCGACCGTTCCATCGAAGCCGGTGAAGAGCAGCCGGCTGGTGCCGGCCTGCGGCAGCCAGGGATTGTCGAGGAAGCGCAGGCTGCCTTTGTCGCCGACGACGATGAATTCCGGATGCATGCCATAGGTCTCGGCAGTCTGGACGGTCGCCAGAATGCCGTTGCCGAAGCGAACCGCCAGCGCCGCCTCGCTCACATTGCCGTCATGGGCGGAGATCGAGCCGGTGCCGGTCTGGCGCCGGTCCCGGAAAGCGCCCTCGCCGGCGACGGTCTGCACCACGAGTTGCAGCAGCGAGACCGGATAGCAGCCGAGATTGTACAGCGTGCCCCGCCCTTGCGGATTGACGACCTGCCAGATGTCGGCCGCGTAGCTGGCGTGGATCGACTTCACGGTCCCAAGCCTGCCATCCCGAAGGATATCGACGAAACGTGCGATCAGCGGATGGGCGAGATACATCAGTCCCTCGACGAAGAAGACGTCGTTCACCGCCACCGCATCGACCAGCGCGCGGCTCTTCTCCATGTCGATCGAGAGCGACTTTTCGCTGAGGACCGCCTTGCCGGCCGCCGCCGCCTCGGCGACGAAGCCGTGATGCAGATGGTTCGGCAGGCCGACATAGACGATGTCGACGGCGGGATCGGCAAACAGTTCGGCGGCATAGCCATAGGCGCGGTTCCCGCCGAAGCGGGCGCGGAATTCTTCGGTGCGGGCGACGTCGCGCCCGGCAACGGCGGCAAGCCGAGACCCCGGGCTCTCGCCGATCGCCGCCGCGACGGTATCGGAGATGAACCCCGTGCCCAGAATGCCCCAACCGATCATCGCCACGTCCCTTGCCTGCCTGCCGTGCGCTCAGCGTCGCACAGAGGCCGCGAAAAGGGACACAGATTTATGTACCGATCAATACAAAAATTTTCGCGCCGCGACCTTCCCGATCCGGGCGCGGCTTCCCACATGGGAGTCCACATTTGCCCCACCGGACCGATCCATGCCCCAGCCATCCCCCATTCCGCTCTCCGTCCTCGACCTCGCGCCGGTTCGCCAGAACGGGACCGTCACCGCGGCGCTGAACAACTCGCTCGATCTCGCGCGCCATGTCGAAGGGCTCGGATACAATCGCTTCTGGGTGGCCGAGCACCATAACATGCCGGGCATCGCCAGTTCGGCAACGTCGGTGCTGATCGGCTATCTCGCCGGCGGCACGTCGACGATCCGCGTCGGGTCCGGCGGCGTGATGCTGCCCAACCACGCGCCGCTCGTCATTGCCGAGCAGTTCGGCACGCTGGAAGCGCTCTATCCCGGCCGCATCGATCTTGGTCTCGGCCGCGCGCCGGGTAGCGACCCGATGACGATGCGGGCGCTCCGCCGCGACATGACGGACGACGACAACGCGTTTCCGCAGAATGTGCAGGAACTCCTGGCGCTGCTCGCGCCCGCCGCCGAGGGCCAGAAGTTGCGGGCCGTTCCTGGCGAAGGCTCCAACGTGCCTGTCTGGCTGCTCGGATCCTCGACCTTCAGCGCCCAGCTCGCCGCGCTGCTCGGCCTGCCCTTCTCCTTCGCCAGCCATTTCGCGCCGCAGCGGCTGATGGAGGCGCTGGAGACCTACCGCCACTTCTTCCGCCCCTCCGAATATCTGGAGAAGCCCTATGTGATGGTCGGGCTGCCGGTGATCGCGGCCGAAACCGACGAGGAAGCGAATTACCAGGTGACGACGCAGTACCAGCGCCTGGTCAATCTCGTGCGCGGCCAGCCGACGGTACTGATGCCGCCGGTCGACAGCATGGAAGGCCGCTGGGAGCCGCGCGAAGAAGCCTATGTCCGCTCACACCTCGGTGTGGCGATCATCGGCGGCCCGGAAACGGTGAAGCAGAAGCTCGCGGCCGTGATCGAGCAGACCGGGGCAGACGAGTTGATCGTCACGACGGATTTCTACGATCCGGCCGACCGCAAGCGTTCCTTCGAGATCCTGATGGACGCCCATCGCGGCTGAGCGACCGGGCGCGGCAGGCCCGCGCCCGTTTCAGTCTAGGACGGCGCCGGTCAGGCCGAACTGCGACAGCAGGCGCAATTGGGCAGGCGCCCAGGCCTTGCCGGAGGTGAGGAAGGCCTGACCCTCCGCCATCGGGACGTCCGACGGCTCGGCCGTCAACGACAGGACCGACAGAACCCGGCGCGCGATCGCCTCGGCCGGGTCGATCCAGGTGACCGGCCAGGGCGCCACGGCTTCCAGCCGGTCGATCAGGAAGGGATAATGCGTGCAGGCGAGCACGATCGTGTCGGTTCGCCTGCCCTCGACCTCGATAAAGGCCGGCTCGATCTCGGTGCGAAGGGCGGCATCGTCGACGGCATCGCCGCGCATCACCGCTTCCGCCAGCGGCGCCAGCTCCGACGAGCCAACCAGCCGAACATGACAATCCCGAGCAAAGCTGCGGATCAGTTCGCGCGTATAGTCCCGCTTCATCGTGCCCGGCGTTGCCAGCACGCCGACGACATGGCTGCCGGAACGCTCGGCCGCCGGCTTGATCGCGGGCACCGTGCCGATGAAGGGAATCGCATGCAGCGCCCGCAGCGGCGGCAAGACGAGCGTCGAGGCCGTGTTGCAGGCAATCACCACCGCATCCGGCCGGAAGCGCTCGATCAACCGGCCCATCAGCGCGACGATATGATCGGAAAGCGGACCGGCCTCCCAGTCGCCATAGGGAAAGGCGGCATCGTCCGCGACATAGGTGATATCGGCGGACGGCAATGGGCGCCGGATCTCGCGCAGAACCGAGAGGCCGCCAATGCCCGAATCGAAGACCAGCAGCCTGGCGGTCAATCCTCGGCCTCGCGGCTCGTGGTTTCCGTGCCATCGGCGCGACGGCGCGGCCGGGTAGGCCGGTTTTCCAGCGCGGCGACGACGCCGCGCAGCGTGCGGATATCGGCCTCGGTGAACTGCGCCTTCTGCAGCATGGCGCGAAGGGTCTGCACGACGACGGGTCGCTTCTCGAGCGGGCGGAAGAAGGTGACCGCGTCGAGCGCGCCTTCCAGATGCTCGAACAGGCCGATCAGCTCCTGCTTGGTCGCCGGCCGGCTATCGTTCGGCGTGGTGAAGCGAAGCCCCGCCTCCTCCGTCTCGAGCCCGCTGCGCCGCCATTCATAGGCGAGGATCAGCACGGCTTGGGCGATGTTGAGCGAGGCGAATTGCGGGTCGATCGGCAGCGTCACGATCTCGTCGGCCAGCGAGATCTCCTCATTGGTGAGACCGATGCGCTCGCGCCCGAACAGAATGCCGGTCTTCACGCCGCCGGCCATATGCCCGCGCATGATGCCGGCGGCGGCGGCGGGGCCGCGAACCGTCTTGGCAAGCTCGCGCGAGCGGGCCGTGGTCGCAACGAGATAGCCGAGATCGGCGACAGCTTCCTCCACCGTCTGGAACAGGCGGATGCGATCGAAGACATGGTCGGCCCGGCTGGCGGCGCGGCGCGCGCTCTCGCTCGGCCAGCCGTCGCGCGGATTGACGATGCGGAGGTCACGCAGACCGAAATTCGCCATGGCGCGGGCGGCCGTGCCGATGTTCTCGCCAAGCTGCGGTTCGACGAGAATGACGGCGGGCCCGTCGACGAGAAGTTCAGAAGCGACCATTGCGTCCGTGCATCATGTTGATTTCGCCCTCTCCTAGCCCATAGAGAGCTCTCACGCTATATTTGCACTGCGCAAAGCAGGTTGCAGGGCTCTACCGAGTCGCAACCTTGGCAACACGGACGGTTCATGGGGAGGACGCGAAAATGGCCGCAGATCTGACAGCCGGTAAGAGCTTCTCGACAAGCGTTCGAGAAAAGTGGGGCTGGTTCCTGTTTCTCGGCATCGTGTTCGTGATTGGCGGCATTTGCGCCATCGCGATGCCGCTGATCTCCAGCGTCACCGTCACGATCTTCCTCGCCGTCGTCCTGGTCATCGCCGGCGCGGTCCAGATCTTCCAGTCCTTCAGCGTCCAGGGCTGGGGCGGCTTCCTGTGGCAGCTGGTTGTCGGCATCGTCGTGCTGATCGGCGGCATCGCGATCTACATGTCGCCCGTCGTCGGCAGCGTCGCGCTCACCCTGATCATCGCTTCCGTCTTCATGGCCAAGGGCATCTTCCAGATCGCCCTGTCGATGCGCGTCCGGCCGATGGATGGCTGGGGCTGGATCCTTGCCGCCGGCATCATCGCCTTCCTGGCCGGCCTGTTCATACTGCTGCAGTATCCGTTCTCGGGCCTTTGGGTCCCCGGCACGCTGGCGGGCATCTCGCTGCTCTTCACGGGCTGGAGCTACATCGCGCTGGCCCTGGCCGCGCGACGCATCATTGCATGAACGAGACCGAGTGGCGCCGGGCCTACGGCGTGAGCGGCAGCGAAAAGCTGCCGCTCGTTACGATCATCGCGATCAACTGGAACTACGCCGCCTATCTGCTGACGGCGCTCCGATCCGCGGTGGCGCAAGACTACCCGGCGCTGGAAATCATCGTCCTCGACAATGGCTCCGAAGACGACAGCCCGGCCCTGATCAGGACCTTCGTCGAGCAGCATCCGCAGGTACGCTTCATCCAACTGGCGCAGAACATCGGCCAACTCGGCGCCGCGCACCACATTTTGACGCAGCATCCCGTCTCCGGCGATTACGCGTCCTTCCTCGACACCGACGATTTCCTGTTTCCGCATTTCATCAGCCACCACATTCGCGCGCATCTGCTGCTGAATATCGGCGCCGACGTGTCGACGGGTGACACGCTGCAGGTCGACCGACACGGCACGATTGTCGCCGGCAACATGCCGCATTGGTGGAAGGAACTGGGCGTGGACCGGCCGGGCTGGGTCGACACCGCGGTCACAACGCAGCAGGACGCGCCACAACGGCTCTCCGTGACTCTAATCCCGCCGACACAGCGGCGCTGGTGCTGGTATCCGGGAACCTCCATCGTCTACCGCCGGCCGAAGATCGAACGCCTGATGCGGGCGATCCGCGATCCGATCGAGGTCAAGTTCGCGCTCGACGCCTCCGCGGCCCCCTTCTGTCACACGGAAGGCGGGAGCATCATGCTGAACGAGCCGCTATCCGGCTATCGGATCCACGGCAGGAATTCGAGCGTGACCGCGCCCCAATTGCAGCATTTCGATTCCGGGCGCGCTTCGTTCGAGAAGGGCAACAAGCGGCAGGAACGCTGGTTCCGCAAGAACTTCCGGAAGCAACGGAGGGCATGACGGTCGCCTTGCTGTGGGAGGGCCGATCCGCACTCGACACGATCGCTCTGGATGGGAAACGCCATGGATAGATCCAATTTCTCCATCCAGGATCATGGGGAGGCGACCTTGGCCGACCCCGGCGCCATCCGGCTGCCTCTGGTCTCCTTCGTGCTCACGCGCCAGCCCGGCGACGATTTCGCCCGGGTCATCGAAGCGATGCGGATGCAGACCTATCCCCGCTTCGAAGCCATTCTCGTAGACGCCGGCGCCACCGCCTCCAGTCGCACAACCCTTGAGCACCTGATCGACGGTGATCCGCGCTTCAAGACGGTGTCCGTTGATACGGATCCGGGGCCGTTCGGCCGGGCGTCTCTTGGCCTTGCGGCTGCCGAGGGAGAGTTCGTCACCTTTCTTGATGCGACGGAGCTTCCCGTGCCGAGCTTCACCGCCGTCCATATCCAGGCTCATCTCGCGAGCCGCCATAACATCGCCTTCACCGCCTCATCGATCTCAATGGACGAACCGGCACGCGGCGGTTTGCCACACGCGTCCCTGGCGTCCGGGTCAGCCGCTGCGTGGCTGCAGCCGGCAACGCCGGTCCTGCGGCTTTCCTGCCTCGACGACGACGTCTTCGCGGATCTCGCCTCGCGCACCACGCTGCTCGAGCCGGCAAGGCTGGGCTGGTCGGCCTCTCCCGACGCGGCCCAGATGTATCGGCGCTTCATCATCGATCTGCTGGATCCAGGCGCCGGCGCGTCGACGGAACAGCCATCCTCGCCTACCGCGCTATATGCGCCCCTCTGCCAGTTGCTTGGCGGGTCGGCCGGGATCGGGATGCCGCTTTCGAGACGGTTGCCAGGTGCCGTTCCCGAGCCAACCGACGAGGGCGTGGCCGGGGGAACCGTCGCCGACGACCGGCTCAGGCTCCGGGTCTGGGCCGCCAATGGTTCGGACTTCGCCCGCCGCATCGGCGCGCAACGCTATTGGGACGGCTTGACCCTGTTGCTTGGCGGCCTGCCGCCGGGATCCGGCGAAGTGCCAAGCCCCTCACAAATCGCGGAGCGTACCGACGGCCTGCTGCCGTTGCTCGTCCGCGCCTTTGGTGAGAGGCGGGCCATTCACCGATTGGACAGCCAACTGCCTCGCCCCGCCGTGCTGGCGATCCTCCGGAAGCACCACGGAGCCGGCCTGCCGCTGCGTGTGCACTTCGCGCTTCACACCACGGTCCTGCGACAGATGAACGAGAGGCTCCGCCAGCATCTTCGCGCCCGCAAGGCGAAGCGCCGCCAAAGCTAGCAAGGGGGCAGATCTCGCGCGCGCTGAGGCCTTCCCTGTCGCAGGACGCCCCGGAAGAATCTGGCGCGTGGGGATCCGCACCCCACCGCAGCAAGACATGTCACGGCAATTACACTGGACCAATCGAACCCGCTCGATTCGCCGCGCGAAGCGGCGCGAATACATCCTGTCCTCTGCTGAATCGACATCGTCGTAGCGTCCCATGCAGTCTACCGACACCGATATGCTTTCCAGTGTTGTGATCCTGCCTCAGCGGCAGCCTTTTCAACGGCTATTTTGGACGAATTCCAAACCAGTCATTGCGCACCGACGAGCATGTTAATACCAGTACAACTCATTCGCAGGTTTGGCCGTGGCAAGCTCATGAGGCCGAGGCAAACCGATCAATCGAACGGGGATGAGCACCTCGAAAGGGCGCAATTCGAGTCATGTTGGACCGCTTGGACCATTCCGGATCATCGGAACTGCCAGCATCGAGCCGCGCCAACCTCGGCGAGGAGCTGACGATTGGCGGCGTCGCGACATCCCGGCTGGCAGCTTTCGGAGACGTACAGCTTCCCAAAGTGTCCTTCATCGTCCGCAACTGGAATTACGGCCGGTACATTGGCCGCACGATCGATTCCATCCGCGCCCAGGACTATCCGAACTTCGAAGTCGTGATCGTCGACAACGCCTCGACGGATGAGAGCCACGAGGTCATCGAAAAGCACGTCGCAGCGGACCCGCGCTTTCGCGTCATCCATTCCGACGTCAATCTCGGCCCCCTGGGAGGCGCCCTGCGCGGCCTGGAACTGGCGACCGGCGACTTCGTCACGTTCGTCGACTCCGACGACACGCTGCTGTCGAACTTTGCCTCGGTGCATATCCAGGCGCATCTGGCGAGCCGGCTCAATGTGGTCTTTACGTCCAGTTCCACCCTGGAGACGGGACCGGATGGCGCGATCGTCAACGGACGGCGCAATACCGCTGGCACACGACCAGAAGTGACATCCGTCGGGCTGCGCCCGGCCGAGATCGTGCCTCGCCTTCGCTCGATCGACGACGAAACCTACGAAGTCCTCCACCGGAACACGCGCCTGCTTCAGCCCGTGCCGATGGAGTGGCCATGGTCCCCCGGCACGGCGAACATGTACCGCCGCTTCATCCTCACCATGCTCGCGCCGGCGTGCCAAGCGTGCGACCTCCCGAAGCTCTCGGCGGACGGGCACTATAACCGTCTCGCCCATCTTCTCGGCGGCTCGATGGTCATCGATCTTCCGCTTTCGACCTACCGCATCCATGGCAGCAATTTCGCGGCCTCGACGCCGAGTCTCGCCCATCTGGGCAGCGACGCTGGCCCGGCAACGCAATACAAATCCATCCGCATGCGGGAGGGCGTCCGGGTTCTCGTCGCCAACGCAGCCGACTTCTCGGTACGGATCGGCGAAAAGCGGTACTGGAACGCGCTGGCGGCCCTGTTCCAGTGGGGCGGCCTCGCGACGGCGCGCGACCTCGCAGACTGGAACCGCGACCAGTTCTTCAACGAGCAGGTCCGGCAGCTTGCCGCAACATTCGGGGAACGCCGGGCCATTCGCAAGCTGGCGACATTCATTCCAAAACCCTTGCTGCGAGAGGGCGTCGAAGCGCTTCATGGCGGCAAATGGCCGGTCCATGCGCATATCGAACTGCATCTGAGCGCGCCGCGTCGCCTGCACGCCCGGATCAAGCGTGCCATCGGCAAACGACGCCGGATGCTGCCGTCGCACGTCTCCTGACGCAGCCCCGCCGACGCTTTCGAATCCCCGCGCCGCGGCAACATTCTCCTGCCCGCGCGCCTTTGCGCGTTTTGAGTGCGATGCTATAGGGGAGCCCGCACCATCCTCGGCGCTGCCTTGCCGCCCGCGGCCTCCTTCCGCCGGCAAGCCGAGCCGTCCAACCCCGAAGCGAGGTTCTCATCCATGGCGAAGATCAAGGTAGCCAATCCCGTCGTTGAGCTCGACGGCGACGAGATGACCCGGATCATCTGGCAGAACATCAAGGACAAGCTGATCCACCCCTACCTCGATCTCGACCTCCAGTATTTCGACCTGGGCATCGAGCATCGCGACGCCACCAACGACAAGGTGACGGTCGAGGCCGCCGAGGCGATCAAGAAGGTCGGCGTCGGCGTCAAGTGCGCCACCATCACGCCGGACGAAGCCCGCGTGAAGGAATTCAACCTCAAGGAAATGTGGAAGTCGCCGAACGGCACCATCCGCAACATCCTCGGCGGCGTGATCTTCCGCGAGCCGATCATCTGCCAGAACGTGCCCCGCCTGGTGCCCGGCTGGACCCAGCCGATCATCGTCGGCCGTCATGCCTTTGGCGACCAGTACAAGGCGACCGACTTTCTCGTCCCCGGCAAGGGCCGCATGACGATCAAGTTCGAGGGCGAAGACGGCACCGTCATCGAGAAGGAAGTCTTCAAGTTCCCGGGCGCGGGCGTCGCCATGGCGATGTACAACCTCGACGAATCGATCCGCGAGTTCGCCCGCGCCTCCCTGAACTACGGCCTGATGCGCAAGTATCCGGTTTATCTCTCGACCAAGAACACCATCCTCAAGGCCTATGACGGCCGCTTCAAGGATCTGTTCCAGGAAGTGTTCGACGCCGAATTCACCGCCGCCTTCAAGGCAGCCGGCATCACCTACGAGCATCGCCTGATCGACGACATGGTCGCCTCCGCCCTGAAGTGGTCCGGCGGCTATGTGTGGGCGTGCAAGAACTATGACGGCGACGTCCAGTCCGACACGGTCGCACAGGGCTTCGGCTCGCTCGGCCTGATGACCTCCGTGCTGCTGACGCCCGACGGCAAGACCGTCGAAGCCGAAGCCGCCCACGGCACCGTGACGCGCCACTATCGCCAGCACCAGCAGGGCAAGGAGACGTCGACCAACTCGATCGCGTCGATCTTCGCCTGGACCCGCGGCCTCGCCCATCGCGCCAAGCTCGACGACAACGCCGAACTGGCGAAGTTCGCGCTGACGCTCGAGAAGGTCTGCGTCGATACGGTCGAAGCCGGCGACATGACCAAGGATCTGGCGCTGCTCGTTGGCCCGGACCAGAAGTGGCTGTCGACGACGGGCTTCCTCGACAAGGTCAGCGAAAACCTGACCAAGGCGATGGCATAAGCCTCACCCGTCTTAATTGACACAGGAAACGGCGCGGGCTCATCCCGCGCCGTTTTCGTTTTCTGTCATCGCGCCGCCTCGCCCCAACTCCCACTGCGCTGGCAGCCCCATCCAGTCTCCGGCAGGCCCGCCAAGCGCCTCCCCACCGGTCAGGATTCCGATTACGGAAAGGGAAAATGCATTTGAAGCTATACAGTAAATACTATCGATAATTTGTCAGTATTTATGGATTAAGTCACGGCCAATAATCATATTGTTGCATCGCAACAAATACACAGACTCGGACCTTCTTGGGAAATACACCCAACAGTCGGTTGACCCCGCCGGATAAGTTTTCATAGGATCAATAGAGAGGCGCGAGGGAGCGCATTTCACAGACAGAGGGAGAAGCTGTCTTTGATCATCGGGTCGAATTCCCACTACCTTTCGTGCGACGAATGAGACGGTCGCTGGTACGGCGAAGCGCGAAGCCTCTGGCTGTTGGCGGGGCGATCGACCGTATGTGTGCCGCAACGCCCCCTCGCCCTCTAGTTGGCCACTTCGGCCGCGCTCCGGCGCACTCGGCCTCGTGAGGGACATAGCGGGCGCAAAGGGCGACAGGCGCCGGGAGCCTTGCAGGCCCCCTTTCCGGCGGCATCCGCAGGTCCGTCACAGGGCGTGACCGCCCTCCTATGCGGAGCCAACGTGTCCTGAGGGGCGCACGGAGCCGGCGCCCGGGACCAAGGCGGGCTTCGAACCATCCCCGCCCAAATTCAGCCCAAGGCGGCACAACCATAAAATTCCGGGAGGACGTGCATGGCGTCAGTAGAATTCGTAAATGTGAAGAAGTCCTTCGGTGCTCAGCCCATCATCCGGGGCGTTGATGTCCGGATCGATGATGGCGAGTTCGTCATCCTGGTCGGCCCGTCCGGATGCGGCAAGTCGACTCTGCTGCGGATGCTGGCGGGGCTGGAAAACATCACCGCGGGCGAGATCCGCATCGGCGACAAGGTCGTGAATCGAGTGCCGCCGAAGGAACGCGACATCGCCATGGTGTTCCAGAATTATGCGCTCTATCCGCATATGACGGTCGCCGACAACATGGCGTTCTCGCTCACGCTGAAGGGCGCGAGCAAGGCCACGATCGACGAGCGCGTCCGCCCCGCCGCCGAGATCCTCGGATTGACCCACCTTCTGGAACGCTACCCGCGCCAGCTCTCGGGCGGCCAGCGCCAGCGCGTCGCCATGGGCCGGGCCATCGTCCGCGATCCCCAGGTGTTCCTGTTCGATGAACCGCTTTCCAATCTCGACGCCAAGCTGCGCGTCGCCATGCGGGCCGAAATCAAGGAACTGCACCAGCGCCTGAAGACGACGACCGTCTATGTCACGCACGACCAGATCGAGGCCATGACCATGGCCGACAAGATCGTCGTCATGCAGGATGGCCGCGTCGAGCAGATCGGCGCGCCGCTCGAGCTCTATGATCGGCCGGTCAACCTGTTCGTCGCCGGTTTCATCGGCTCGCCCTCGATGAACATGATCAAGGGACACCTCGATCCGAACGACGCGCGCCGCTTCGTCGCCACCGATGGAACCGTGCTCCCCGTCGACCGGGAGATCGAGGCCGCCAAGGGGCAGGATCTCGTCTATGGCCTGCGGCCGGAGGCCATGCGGCTCGATCCCGCTGGCATCCCCGCAACCGTTCTGGTCACCGAACCCACCGGCTCGGAGACGCAGATCATCGCCAAGCTCGCCGGAACGGATGTCACCTGCGTGTTCCGCGAGCGCGTCGCCGCCAAGCCGGGCGAGACGCTGAACATCGGCATCGATACGGCTTCGACGCACATCTTCAACGCCGCCACGGGACTTCGCCTCTAGGCGAGTCCCAAGATCCGCGCCGCTTCGGGACGGCGTTGCCTGCCTGGCAGGCAAATCCCGCAAAAGCAGGAGGAGGAGGAACCCCATGACTTTGAACCGACGCCATTTTCTGACCACATCCGCCGGACTCGTCGCCGCCACAGGCCTCGGTGGCTTCGGCATCAGCCCGGCATTCGCCCAGGCCGCTGCGCCGACCTACAAGCCGGAGGAAGGCGCGTCGCTGCGGCTGCTGCGCTGGGTCCCGTTCGTTCCGGGCGAAGAAGCCGCCTGGCTCGCCAACACCAAAAAGTTCACCGACGCCACCGGCGTCCCGGTTCGTATCGACAAGGAAAGCTGGGAAGACGTCCGCCCGAAGGCGGCGGTTGCAGCCAATATCGGCTCGGGCCCGGACATGGTGATGAGCTGGTTCGACGATCCGCAGCAATATCCCGACAAGCTGGTCGACCTGACGGAACTCGGCGAATATCTGGGCAGCGCCAATGGCGGCTGGTATCCGGGCCTCGAGGGCTATGCCAAGCGCGACGGCAAGTTCATTGCCCTGCCGCTCTGCGCCATCGGCAACGCGATTGTCTATCGCGACAGCCACATGAAGGCGGCCGGCTTCAACGAATTCCCGAAGGATACGGCCGGCTTCCTCGAACTCTGCAAGGCCCTGCAGGCGAAGGGCACGCCGGCCGGCTTCCCGCATGGCAAGGCGGTGGGCGACGGCAACAACTATGCGCATTGGCTGCTGTGGAGCCATGGCGGCAAGATGGTCGATGAGGCGGGCAATGTCGTCCTCAACAGCCCGGAGACGCTGGCTTCGGTCAAATATGCGCAGGAGCTCTACAAGACCTTCATCCCGGGCACGGAAAGCTGGCAGGACGTCAACAACAACCGCGCCTTCCTGGCCGGCCAGGTGTCGCTGACCGCCAACGGCGTCTCGGTCTATTACGCCGCCCTCAAGGATCCTTCGATGAAGGAGATTGCCGAGGACATGCGTTCGGTCAATTTGCCGATCGGCCCGGTCGGTGAATCCGTCGAGCTGCACCAGGCCTCGACCCTCTCGGTCTTCAAGCACACGAAGTATCCGGAAGCCGCCAAGGCCTATCTGCAGTTCATGTACCAGCCGGATAACATGAACAGCTGGATCGAAGGCGCCAGCGCCTATTGCTGCCAGCCGCTCAAGGCCTTTGCCGACAACCCCGTCTGGACCAGCAATCCGATCCATGCGGCCTATGCGAAGGCATCGGGCTCGCTGCGTCCCAATGGCTATGCCGGCCCGCTCGGCACCGCCTCGGCCGCGACGATGGCCGACTATGTGCTGGTCGACATGTACGCGACCGCCGTCACCGGCCAGATGTCGCCGGAAGACGCCATCGCCCAGGCCGAGCGCCGGGCCCAGCGCTACTACCGCGTCTAGTCGACGCCCTCCTTTCCCGCCGCGCAAGCGGCGGGAAACACCCTGATTCCTTGCTGGGCGCGGAGATGTCCATGAGTGCCTACCCCACCCAAAAGCCGCCATCGCGCATCGCGGAAATGTTCCAGAGCCGGAATGCGATGGGACTGATGTTCATGCTGCCGGCCGCGGCGTTCCTGATCTGCTTCCTGACCTATCCGCTCGGCCTCGGCGTCTGGCTTGGTTTCACCGATGCGAAGATCGGCCGCGACGGCGTCTTCATCGGCCTGGAAAACTACCGCTATCTCTGGCACGACCCGGTTTTCTGGACCTCCGTCTTCAACACGGTCGTCTACACCTTCGTCGCCTCGGTCCTCAAATTCGCGCTCGGCCTCTGGCTGGCGATGATCCTGAACGAGAATCTGCCGTTCAAATCCTTCTTTCGCGCTCTCGTGCTTCTGCCCTGGGTCGTGCCGACGGTTCTTTCCGCGCTCGCCTTCTGGTGGATCTTCGACGCGCAGTTTTCGATCATCTCCTGGTCGCTGATGCAGATCGGCTGGATCGACGGCCCGATCAATTTCCTCGGCGATCCCACCAATGCCCGCATCTCGGTGATCGCCGCCAATGTCTGGCGCGGCATTCCCTTCGTTGCCATCTCGCTGCTGGCCGGCTTGCAGACCATCTCGCCGTCGCTGCAGGAGGCTGCGTCGCTCGACGGCGCCACCAGCTGGCAGCGCTTCCGTCTCGTGACGCTGCCCTTGCTGAGCCCGATCATCGCCGTGGTGATGACCTTCTCGGTCCTGTTCACCTTCACAGACTTCCAGCTGATCTACGTCCTCACCAAGGGCGGCCCGGTCAACGCGACCCACCTCATGGCGACGCTGTCGTTCCAGCGCGGCATACCCGGCGGCCAGCTTGGCGAGGGTGCGGCGATTGCCGTCGCGATGATCCCCTTCCTGCTCGCAGCGATCCTGTTCAGCTTCTTCGGCCTGCAACGGCGGAAGTGGCAGCAGGGCGGTCAAGACTAGGAGAGAAACCATGGCAATTACCGCACAGAACGACCCGTCCCTCAACGATGACGCGGAGGGCATGAGCTATCTGAACCGCCTGCCCCGCCGGATCGTGACGATCTATCTCCCGCTCGCCGTCTTCGTCTTCGTCCTGATCTTCCCGTTTTACTGGATGGCGATCACGGCGGTGAAGCCCAACCATCAGCTGACCAATTACGAGCAATACAGCCCGTTCTGGGTGGTCGAGCCGACGCTGGACCACATCAAGTATCTGCTGTTCGAAACGTCCTATCCGGGCTGGCTCTGGAACACGATGCTGGTCGCCTTCGGCTCCACGGTCCTCTCCCTCGCGGCATCCGTCTTCGCGGCCTACGCCATCGAAAGGGTGCGGTTCACCGGATCGCGGCCGGCGGGGCTGCTGATCTTCCTCGCCTATCTCGTTCCGCCCTCGATCCTGTTCATCCCCCTCGCCGTCATCGTCTTCCAGTTCGGAATCTATGACACCAAGCTGGCGCTGATCTTCACTTACCCGACCTTCCTGATTCCGTTCTGCACCTGGCTACTGATGGGCTATTTCCGCTCGATTCCCTTCGAGCTTGAGGAGAGCGCCCTGGTCGACGGGGCGACGCGCTGGCAGATCCTCATCAAGGTCATCCTGCCGCTCGCCGTGCCGGGGCTGATCTCGGCCGGCATCTTCGCCTTCACCCTGTCGTGGAACGAATTCATCTACGCGCTGACCTTCATCCAGTCGTCGGAGAACAAGACGATCCCGGTCGGCGTGCTGACAGAACTGGTGCGCGGCGACGTGTTCGAATGGGGAGCGCTGATGGCGGGCGCGCTGTTCGGCTCGCTTCCCGTCGTCATCCTCTATTCGTTCTTCGTCGACTCCTACGTCTCGTCGATGACGGGAGCGGTCAAGGAATAGAGGGCCTACCACCCAAGCTCTTTGGAAACGGCGCGGGCCCTCCCGCGCCGTTTTTCGTTGGCCAAGGTCAGACGGGCTGCGACAGGCGCTGCGGATCGAGCGCCGAGAGGTCGCGCAGCCTGGCGGCATCGCGCGCCGGCGGCTCGCCGAACAGGCGGCTATATTCGCGGCTGAACTGCGACTGGCTCTCATAGCCGACCGCGAAGCCGATGCTGCCGGCGTCGGCGCGCTGCACCAGCAGCAGGCGGCGGGCTTCCTGCAATCGGATCTGCTTCTGGAACTGCAGCGGGCTCATCGAGGTCACGGCCTTGAAATGCCGGTGAAACGACGATCCGCTCATGCCGGCGATCTCGGCCAGCGCCTCGACGCGCATGGTCTCGCTGTAATTGTGCTTGATCCAGTCGATGGCGCGGCTGATGCAGGATAGTCGACTGTCGGAAAGCGCGATCTGCCGCAGCATGCGCCCCTGCGCCCCGGTCAGCAGGCGATAGAGGATTTCGCGCTCGATCAGCGGGGATAGAATCGCCATGTCGCGGGGACGGTCCAGAAGACGTAACAGGCGGATGACAGGATCGAGCAATTCCGCGTCGATCGGGCTGACGGCCATGCCGGCCGAGGGCGCGCCATCATCGTCGATGCTCGCCAGTTCGAGCAGCAGCGAAGCGAGCGCGCCGCGGTCGAGCCGCATGCTGAAGGCGAGATAGGGCTCGGTGGCGCTGGCATCCAGGATGGCGCCGCTGGCAGGCAGGTCGACCGAGACGACCAGATATTTCGCCGTGTCATAGATCAGCATCTTGTCGCCGACCATCACCTGCTTGCGGCCCTGGGCCACGACGCAGAACAGCGGCTCGTAGAGCACGCGGGCCGGACCGGTCTGGGTGCAGGAGCGCAGCAGGGTGACGCGCGGGATAGCCGTCTCGAAACGGGTCGAGACGCAATGCCGTTCGATCAGCGCGCGGAGTTCGTTCATCGCTTCCATGATGGCTCCGATAAGACATCCGGCTTTCGCATCGCGCAAGCGCGGTCGCAGCCTGGATCGACACTCTGAGAGGATCAGGCAAGAAGCTGGTAGCTTCCTGGTAACGCTTCGTTACCCCGCGCCCCATCTTGGTCCTGCAATCGAAGGAGTTCGACATGAGCAAGATTTGGTTCGTCACCGGCTCGACGCGCGGCATCGGCGCCGAGATCGTCAAGGCGGCACTCCAGAGCGGCGACAGCGTCGTCGCCACCGGCCGCGACCCCGACAAGATCCGCGCGGCCTTCGCCGCGTACGCCGACCGCGTCCTGGCGCTGGCGCTCGACGTCACCGACCCGGCCGCGATCACCGCCGCCGTCGAAGCCGCCGTCAATAAGTTCGGCCGCATCGACGTGCTGGTCAACAATGCCGGCTATGGCCATCTCGGCCTGTTCGAGGAATCGGCCCCCGAAGACGCCGAGCGCCAGTTCGCGACCAATGTCTTCGGCCTATTCAACGTCACCCGCGCGGTCCTGCCGGTCATGCGCCAGCAGCGCGCCGGCCGTGTCTTCAACATCTCCTCCATCGCCGGCATTCGCGGCGGGCTGGGCGGCTCGCTTTATTGCGCCAGCAAATTCGCCATCGAGGGCTTCTCGGAATCTTTGGCCCAGGAAGTTGAGTCCTTCGGCATCCATGTGACGGTGGTCGAGCCCGGCTTCTTCCGGACCGATTTCCTGGATGAAAGCTCGGTGCGCTTCGGCGCCAAGCCGATCGAGGACTATGCCGAAATCTCGGCCCAGATCCGCGCCGGCTATCGCGATCGCAACCACCAGCAGGCCGGCGACCCGGCCAAGCTCGCGGCCGTGATCGTCGAACTCGCTGCCCGCGAGAAGCCGCTGTTCCGCTATGCCGCCGGCTCCGATTCCGCCGGCGTGTTCGCCGCCAAGATCGAGCGGCTGCAATCCGAACTCGAAGCGAGCCGCCCGCTCTCCGCAACCACGGACGGCAGCTTCTAGCCACGCCAAAGCCCGCGCCCGGACCGCCCCCTGGCGCGTCCGGCCGCCTGCCCTATCTCCTGATCGGCGCCCTGGCGCCCCCCCACCAGAACGGATCTCACTTATGCGCACCAAGACACTCGGCGGCACCGGACTTCTCGTTTCCGAAATCTGCCTCGGCACCATGACCTTCGGCGGCCGCGGCTTCTGGACGGCGATCGGCCAGCTCGACCAGTCGGTCGCCGACAGCATCGTCGCCCGCGCGCTCGATGCCGGCGTCAACTTCATCGACACGGCCGACGTCTATTCGGAAGGCGTCTCGGAGGAAGTCACCGGCCGCGCCATGGTCAATTCAGGCCGCCAGCGCTCGGACATCGTGCTCGCCACCAAGGCGCTCGGCCAGACCGGCCCCGGCCCGAACGATCGCGGCGCTTCGCGCGGCCACATCATGGACGCCGTCAAGGCGAGCCTGAAGCGGCTCGGCACCGACTATATCGACCTCTACCAGATCCACGGCTTCGATCCGCTGACCCCGGTCGAGGAAACCGTGCGGGCGCTCGACGATCTCGTCCGCCAGGGCCATGTCCGCTATGTCGGCGTCTCCAACTGGGCGTCGTGGCAGATCATGAAGGCGCTGGGGGTCGCCGATCACAAGAACTGGGCCCGCTTCGCCTCGCTTCAGGCCTATTACACCATCGCCGGCCGCGACCTGGAGCGCGACATCGCGCCGATGCTGCGGGACCAGAAGGTCGGCCTGATGGTCTGGAGCCCGCTCGCCGGCGGCTTCCTGTCCGGCAAGTATGATCGCGACGGCAAGGGGCCGGACGGCGCCCGCCGCGCCAGCTTCGACTTCCCGCCGATCAACAAGGATCGCGCCTTCGACGTCATCGACGTGATGCGCGAGATCGGCGACGCCAAGGGTGTCTCGGTCGCCCGCATCGCGCTCGCCTGGCTGCTGCACCAGCCGGTCGTGACCTCGGTGATCATCGGCGCCAAGAGCGTGGAACAGCTGGACGACAATCTCGCCGCGACGAGCGTGACGCTCTCGGCCGAGGAACTGAAGCGCCTCGACGAAGTCAGCGCGCTGCCGGCGGAATATCCCGGCTGGATGATCGAACGCCAGAGCGCCAACCGCCGTCCGGACTGACGCTTGACGGCAGCCGGCCGCCAGGGGATGCAGGGCGGATGAGCGATCTCGTCCGCCTTGCCGCCCGCAACAACGCAGAATGGTGCGACGCCGTGTGCCGCAGCTGGGGCCGCCCGGGAGAGTTCCGGCCGAACGTCTGGCTCAACCGGCATCCGGCGCCACCCTTCTATCCCAATGCCGTCACGCTTACTCCTGACGACGACGGCCGCCAGCGCGCCGCCCTCGAAGCGCTCGCAAACGAACTCGGCAGCGGCTTCGCGATCAAGGACAGCTTCGCGACGCTCGATCTCGCCCCGCTTGGCTTGGCACCGCTCTTCTCTGCCAGTTGGATCGCCCGCCTGCCCGCCAATCCGGCACCGGAAGGCGACCCAGACGGTCTCGACTGGCGGATCGTCGGGACGCCGGAAGCCTTCGATGCCTGGCAGTCCGGATGGTCGGGCGACGCCAGCACCCCCTCGCCTTTCGCCGCGACGCTGCTCGAGGATCCCGCCATCACCCTGATCGGCGGCTGGCGCGGCGACACGATCCTTGCCGGCGCGGCGCTCAACCGCTCCGCCGGCGCCGTGGGCTGGTCGAATGTCTTCGTCCCGGACGAAGCAGCACCCGAATGCCGCGCAGGGGCGCTCCGTTTCGCGCTCGGCCTCGCGGGAAACCTGCCGCTCCTCGGCTATGAGCGCGGCGAAGCGCTCGCCCAATCCCTCGCGCTGGGCTTCACCGCCTGCGGGCCGCTGACAATCTGGGGACGATAATCCGGAGCGATCAACCCCATGGCCTTTTCCCCGGGGTTCGGGCTAGTTTCGCTCAACGATATCGGGAGGAAATCCATGACTGAATTCAAGGGCAAGCGCATCCTGGTCACCGGCGCCGGCAAGGGCATCGGCCGCGCCACGGCGCTGCTGCTGGCCGAATATGGCGCCACCGTCGTGGCGCTTTCGCGCGATCCGAAGGATCTGGAGACGCTGGCGGCCGAGATCGGCTGCGAGACCTATGCCGTCGACCTCGCCGACCCGGTCGCGACGCGCGAGGCGGCCCGCGCGGCCCAGCCGATCGACCTGCTGGTCAATTGCGCCGGCACCACCACGCTGGAGCCGTTCCTCGACGCCAAGGTCGAGAGCTTCCAGCATCTCTACAACGTCAACGTGATCGCCGCGGCGGTTGTGGCCCAGGAAACCGCGCGCAGCATGATCGAGCGCGGCGTGAAGGGCGCAATCGTCAACGTCTCCTCGCTCTCGTCCTGGATCGGCTTCGAGGACCACGCCGCCTATTGCGCCTCCAAGGGCGGGCTCGACGGGCTGACCACGGTGATGGCCAATGAGCTCGGCCGCAAGGGCATCCGCGTCAATGCCGTCAATCCCTGCGTGACGCTGACCCCGATGGCGGTCAAGGCCTGGAGCGACCCGGCCAAGGCTGATCCGATGCTGGCGCGCATCCCGCTCGGCCGCTTCATCGAGCCGCGCGAAGTCGCCGAGACGATCGCCTATCTGCTCTCCGACCGCGCCTCGATGATCAATGGCGTGGCGCTGCCGGTCGATGGCGGATTCCTGGTCAACTGACGATATGACGGCTGGCCCGCCCTTCTGGCGGGTCAGCCGTCGCCGGGCTGCATTGCGGCTCCGGCCTCCGCCTCGGGATTGGCTGGATAAGGCCCTTCCTCGCTCAGCCGCGCCTCGACGACGGCGCGCACGACCGCCAGGCGGTTGGCGATCGCTTCCGGGGGAAGTCCAATCGACGCCAGCAATTCGCCGCTCAGCTGCAGGCTGCCCTCGAAGGCCTCCGGCACGACATGGGTGGCGCCCAGATCCAGCAATTCCCGCGCATGCGCGACGCTGCGCGCGCGGGCATGGATCGTGGAGCCCGGCCAGCGGGCGCGAATCGTCTCGACCATGCGCTTCGCCATGTCGCCGCCATCGGCCGTGACCACGAAGGCCAGCGCATTTTCCGCGCCGAGCCGCGTCAGGATCTCGGCGCGAGTCGCATCGCCGTAAAACACCGGCAGTCCGTCCTGCTTCGCGCGCTCGACATGGACGACATCGAGATCCAGCGCCACGAAGGGGATGCCCTCGGCGCGGAGAAGGCCGCCGACCATCCCGCCGACGCGGCCATAGCCGCCGATGATGACGTGATCGACCCACTCCTCATCGGCGTGGACGCCGTGCTTCGCCATATGGGTCCGGCTTTCCATCGCCTTTGCGATGCGCCCGCCGATCATGCCAAGCGCCGGCGTGAACATCATGGAAAGCGCCGCAACGGTGGTCGCGAAATGGGCGACATCGGCGGTGATGACATTGTCCCGGAAGGCCAGCGCGAACATGACGAAGGCGAACTCGCCGGCGCCGGCGAGCAGGAAGGCCATCTCGATCGCGACCGAGCGCTCGACGCGGACGAGACGGGCGGCGACATAGGCCGTCACGAGCTTGACCGCCAGCATCAGCACGAGCGCCAGCAGCACCATCGTCCATTGCAGGTAGACGATGTCGAGATCGATCGTCATGCCGACGGTCATGAAGAACAGGCCGAGCAGCAGATCCCGGAACGGCTCGACATCGACATCGAGCTGGTGGCGGTATTCGCTCTCGCTGAGCAGCAGGCCGGCAAGGAATGCGCCGAGCGCCGAGGAAAGTCCCGCCGCCGAGGTCAGCGCGCCCGCGCCGATGATGATCAGCAGCGTGATTGCGATCAGCAAGGTGCGATTTCCGGTGGCACCGGCAAGCTGCATCAACGGCTTGATCAGGAAGCGGCCAAGCGCGAGCACGGCGATGACCACGGCGATCGCGATGCCGATGCCCTGGACCAAAGCGAGGCCGACGCTGGCGCCCGCCGTCGCCCCCGCGGTGCCCAGGATGCCGACGACAATGACCACGGGAACGACGGTCAGATCCTGGAGGATCAGCACGCCGAGCGTCGTCCGGCCCGCCGGCGCCACGAGGCGCTTCCGTTCGATCAGTGACTGGGTGACGATCGCGGTCGAGGACAGCGCGAACGCCATGCCGAGCACCAGGGAATCGTCGAACTGGAACCCTGAGATCGCGGCCATCGCATAGATGGCGCCGGTGGCGAAGATGACCTGAAGGCCGCCGACCTGGACCATCATCTTGCCGATGGCGGCAAGCCGCGCCAGCGACAGCTCCAGCCCGATGGTGAACAGCAGGAACAGAACGCCGAGATCGCCCAGTGTCTGCAGGCGGGTCACGTCGCTGATCGCGGCATAGCCGAAGATCGGCCAGGTCTCGGCCAGATGGCCGAAGCCGCCAGGCCCCACCGCCACGCCGGCGATGAGAAAGCCCAGCACGACGCCGAGCCGCATATACTGGAACAGCGGAACGACGATGCCCGCGGCGACCAGGAAGATCAGAAGTTCCCTGCCCGCCGCGAGATGTTCCACAGCGTTATCCTCGTTTGGGGCGTGGCCCCGCCGGAACTAGCCTGCCAGTACCGCCTCGATCGCCGCCAGCGCATCGTCGGCCTTGGCGCCATCCGGGCCACCGGCCTGCGCCATGTCCGGCCGGCCGCCGCCGCCCTTGCCGCCCAGCGCATCCGAGCCGGCGCGAACCAGGTCGATGGCGCTGTACTGGCCAACCAGATCCTCGCTGACGCCAACGACCAGACCGGCCTTGCCATCATCCGAGACGCCGACGATCGCGACGATACCGGAACCGACCGACTTCTTGGCGTCGTCGACCAGGCCCTTGAGGTCCTTGGGCGAAATGCCGGACACCACACGTCCAAGATAGCGCACGGAGCCGATTTCGCGAACGCCGTCGCCGGCCGCCTGGCCGCCACCGCCGCCCAGCGCCAGCTTCTTCTTGGCCTCGGCCAGTTCGCGCTCAAGGCGACGCTTGTCCTCGACCAGCGACTGGACCCGGTCCGCCGCCTCGTCGGGGCGCACCTTGAGCGCAGCCGCGACCGCCTTCAGGCGCTTGTCCTGTAGTTCCAGATGCTCGCGGGCCGCCTTGCCGGTCAGCGCCTCGACGCGGCGCACGCCGGCCGCGACCGCGCTTTCGCCGACAAAGGTGACCAGGCCGATTTCGCCGGTGCGGCCGACATGGGTGCCGCCGCAAAGCTCGACCGAATAGGGCTTGCCGTTCTCTTCGCCCATGGTGACGACGCGAACTTCATCGCCATACTTCTCGCCGAACAGCGCCATCGCGCCGGAATGCATCGCCTCGTCGCGATCCATCAGGCGGGTGACGACCGGCGCGTCCTGCAGGACGATCTGGTTGGCGATCTCCTCGACGGCGGCGAGTTCGGCCTCGTCGATCGGCTTCGGGTGGCTGAAATCGAAACGCAGGCGTTCCGGCGCGACCAGCGAGCCCTTCTGGGCGACGTGATCGCCGAGCACACGGCGCAGTGCTGCGTGCAGCAGATGGGTCGCCGAATGGTTGGAGCGGATGGTGCCGCGGCGGCCATGATCGACGACAAGGCGCACGGCGTCGCCGGTCTTGACCGAACCGCTCTCGACCTGCCCGACATGCACGAACAGGCCATCGGCGCGCTTCTGCGTGTCCTCGATCCGGATGACGGCGCCGCCCTCGGTCTCGATCCGGCCGGCATCGCCGACCTGGCCGCCCGATTCGGCATAGAACGGCGTCTGGTTGACGACGATCGACACCGGCTCGCCGGCCTTGGCCTCGGCAATCTCGGCGCCGTCGCGCACCAGGGCCAGCACCTTGCCTTCGGCGGCTTCCGCCGAATAGCCGAGGAACTCGGTCGCGCCGAGCTTGTCGCGCAGCGAGAACCAGACCGTCTCCGTCGCGGTGTCGCCCGAACCCGCCCAATTGGCGCGGGCCTCGGCCTTCTGCCGCTCCATCGCCGTCTGGAACGCGTCCGTATCGACGCCAATGCCGCGGGCGCGCAGCGCGTCCTGCGTCAGGTCGAGCGGGAAGCCATAGGTGTCGTAGAGCTTGAACGCAGTCTCGCCATCGAGCGTCGCGCCGCTGGTGAGCGTGCCCGTCGCGTCGTCGAGCAGCGTCAGGCCGCGCGCCAGCGTGCGGCGGAAGCGGATTTCCTCCAGCCGCAGCGTCTCGGTGATCAGCGCTTCGGCGCGCAGCAGTTCCGGATAGGCCTGGCCCATTTCGCGGACCAGCGCCGGCACCAGGCGCCACATCAGCGGCTCCGCCGCGCCCAGCAGATGCGCGTGGCGCATGGCGCGGCGCATGATGCGGCGCAGCACATAGCCGCGGCCTTCATTGGACGGCAGCACGCCGTCGGCGATCAGGAAGGAGGTGGCGCGCAGATGGTCGGCGATGATGCGGTGGCTGGCGCGGTTGGCGCCCTCGGCCGGCACGCCGGTCGCCTCGACCGAGGCGCGGATCAGCGCCTTGAACAGGTCGATGTCGTAATTGTCGTGCACGCCCTGCATGACCGCGGCGACGCGCTCGAGGCCCATGCCGGTATCGATTGACGGGCGCGGCAGCGGCACGCGGTTGCCCGGCGCGATCTGCTCGAACTGCATGAAGACGAGATTCCAGATCTCGATGAAGCGGTCGCCATCCTCGTCCGGGCTGCCGGGCGGGCCGCCGGGGATGTGGTCGCCATGGTCGAAGAAGATCTCCGAGCAGGGACCGCACGGGCCGGTATCGCCCATCTGCCAGAAATTGTCCGACGTCGCGATGCGGATGATCCGGTCTTCCGACAGGCCGGCAATCTTCTTCCAGAGGCCGAAGGCTTCCTCGTCGTCGTGATAGACGGTGACGAGCAGCTTCTCGCGCGCCAGGCCGAATTCCTTGGTGACCAGCGTCCAGGCCAGCTCGATCGCGCGTTCCTTGAAATAGTCGCCGAACGAGAAATTGCCGAGCATCTCGAAGAAGGTGTGATGCCGGGCGGTGTAGCCGACATTGTCGAGATCATTGTGCTTGCCGCCGGCGCGGACGCATTTCTGCGAGGTCGTGGCGCGCGGATAGGGCGCTGCCGACCGGCCGGTGAAATAGTCCTTGAACTGGACCATGCCGGCATTGGTGAACATCAGCGTCGGATCGTTGCGCGGCACGAGCGGGCTCGACGCGACGATCTCGTGACCGTTCTTCTGATAGAAGCCGAGATACGCCGACCGGATGTCGTTGACGCTGCTCATGGAAACTGACCCGCCTGCTACAGAGGGGGGCGCGCAAGAGCGTACCCCGCCGAAGGAATTGTGCGGGCGTTTGTAGCGACCGGTCGACGGACTGTCCAGAAAACGCGTAAGCCGTCCTTAACGCCGCGCGCGGCGGCGCCGTTCAGGCGCTGCGACCGTCATAGGCCGTGACCGTCACCGCCGTGAGATCGACGTCGTCCAGGCAGCGCACATTGACCGCCACCATCGCCGAACCGTCCGGCGCGGTGCCGCGGCCGAAGGAGCCGACGCCGCAGGTCGCGCAGAAGAGATGGTGGATGCGCCGATGGTTGAACTGGTAGTCGGAAAGGGAATCGGCGCCCTGCTCCAGCTCGAAATCGCCGGCGGGCACGAAGGCGAGCCAATGGCCGCGCTTGCCGCAGATCGAGCAATTGCACGAGATCGCCGCGTCGAAGGCGCCGCGCGCCGTGAAGCGCACGCGCCCGCAATGACAGCCGCCGCTCCGCGTCTCCAGCTCGGTCATCCCCATTCCTCCCCGGCACGACTTCTAGCCAGCATGTCCAAAGCGCGGATGGCGGCGACCGCCGCCATCCGATGTGCCCGGCCGGGACGATCACGCCTCGAGCGCGTCGTCCTCGCCGTCATCCGACTCGGGCTCGCCCTTGGTCAGCTGCTCGGCAATAAGGCCCGCATTCTGGCGGATCGCCAGCTCGATCGCGGCGGCTGCCTTCGGGTTGTCGCGCAGGAAGCTCTTGGCGTTCTCGCGGCCCTGGCCGAGTCGCTGGCTGTCATAGGAGAACCAGGCGCCCGACTTCTCGACGATGCCGGCCTTGACGCCGAGATCAACCAGTTCGCCCATCTTGGAGATGCCTTCGCCATACATGATGTCGAATTCGACCTGCTTGAAGGGCGGCGCCAGCTTGTTCTTGACCACCTTGACGCGGGTCTGGTTGCCGACGACGTCGTCGCGCTCCTTGATCGCGCCGATGCGGCGGATGTCGAGGCGGACGGACGCGTAGAACTTCAGCGCATTGCCGCCGGTCGTGGTCTCGGGATTGCCGAACATCACGCCGATCTTCATGCGGATCTGGTTGATGAAGATCACCATGGTGTTCGACTTCGAGATCGAAGCGGTGAGCTTGCGCAGCGCCTGGCTCATCAGGCGGGCCTGCAGGCCCGGCAGGCTGTCGCCCATCTCGCCTTCGATTTCGGCGCGCGGCGTCAGCGCTGCAACCGAATCGACCACGAGCACGTCGACGGCGCCGGAGCGCACCAGCGTGTCGGTGATCTCCAGGGCCTGCTCGCCCGTATCGGGCTGCGAGATCAGCAGATCATCGAGATTGACGCCTAGCTTGCGGGCGTAGATCGGATCGAGCGCGTGTTCCGCGTCGACGAAGGCGCAGATGCCGCCATTCTTCTGCGCTTCGGCGATGGTCTGCAGCGCCAGCGTGGTCTTGCCCGAGGATTCCGGACCGTACACCTCGACGATTCGGCCGCGCGGCAGGCCGCCAATGCCGAGCGCGATATCGAGCCCGATCGAGCCGGTGGAAACGGTTCCGATCTCGACGGCCTTGTTCTGGCCGAGGCGCATGATCGAGCCCTTGCCAAAGGCCCGTTCGATCTGGGAGAGCGCTGCATCCAGCGCCTTCGACTTGTCCATTGTGGCCCCTTCGACGAGACGGAGAGAAGATTGAGACATTCCGGCGCTCCTTATTCCACACCGCTCGGACGTGAGCAAACAGGGACAATGTACACGTTTTGTTCTCGTCATCAAGCGGGAATACGGCGACCCTTGTTCTCTTTTTGAGCCACGACGCCGCAGGGCGGGCTAGAGTGGCAGCAAGGAAGGTGCGGACGCCACCGCTGCGAGCCGCAAGCCGGACCCGAGGAGACCGCATGATGTCGCTCCCGCCTGCCCCGATCCCAGCTCCGCCGCCTCTCCGCGCCCTGCCCCGCCGCCTGGCCGCCCTTGTCGCCCTGAGCCTGGGCTGCGCGATGACACTGCCACCCCCTGCCCGCGCCGAGGAGGCGACCCCGATGACAGCGCAGCAATCGGATCCCGCAACGCTTGGCTGGATGGTCGGCGCGCCGCCGCCGGCCGACAAGATCATCCGCTTCAGCGACGGCGACTATTTCACCTTCCCAAAGCTGCGCTGGACGGTCTGCCATTTCCGCCAGCTGATGCCGACGATCGGCGTCGGGCGCGGCCTCGGGCCGCTGCGCTTCTTCGAACGGAAGATCGACGATTCGATCGAGGGCCTGAGCTTCATGCCGCTTGGAAGCACCAAGCCGATGACGTTCGGCGACGCGTTCGACGTCAACTATACCGATGGCCTCGTCATCCTGCACAAGGGCGTGCTAATCTATGAGCGCTATGCCGGCTGCCTGGACGAGACCGGGCAGCATGCGGCGATGTCGGTGACCAAGTCGCTGACCGGCCTGCTGGGCGAAATACTCGTCGCCGAGGGGACGATCGACGACAAGGCGAAGGTGGCGACGCTAGTGCCGGAACTCGCCGGCAGCGCCTTCGGCGACGCGACCGTGCGCCAGGTGCTCGATATGACCACCGGGCTTCACTACAGCGAGGACTATTCGGATCCAAACGCCGATGTCTGGATCTATTCGGCCGCCGGCAGTCCGTTGCCAAAGCCCGCCGACTACAAGGGCCCGCGCAGCTATTTCGATTACCTGAAGACGGTGCGCAAGGAAGGCGAGCATGGCGCCGCCTTCGGCTACAAGACGATCAATTCCGATGCGCTTGGCTGGATCATCGTCCGCGTCACCGGCAAGTCGGTGGCCACGCTGCTGTCGGAGCGGATCTGGAGCCGGATGGGCGCCGAGCTGGACGCCTATTACACGGTCGATTCGATCGGCACGCCGTTTGCCGGCGGCGGGTTCAATGCCGGCCTGCGCGACCTCGCGCGGATCGGCCAGCTGATGCTGGGTGGCGGGATGCTGAACGGCGAACGCCTGATCCCGGAGGCCGCGATCGCCCATATCCGCGCCGGCGGCGACCCGGCCAAGTTCGCCAAGGCCGACTACCCGCTGCTCAAGGGCTGGAGCTATACCGGCATGTGGTGGATCACCAACAATCCGAACGGCGCCTTCATGGCGCGCGGCGTGCACGGCCAGGCGATTTATATCGATCCGGCCGCGCAGATGGTGATTGCCCGCTTCGCCTCGAACCCGGTCACCAGCAACGCGGCCAACGACCCGACCAGCCTGCCGGCCTATGCCGCCGTGGCGGACTACCTGAAGGACAAGTAGCCCCGCCCGCGCAGGGGATCAGGACGTCAGGCCGCCATCGACGGTGATCGTCTGGCCGGTGACATAGCGCGCCAGCGGCGAGACGAGATAGGCGACGGCGCTGGCAAGCTCGGCGACTTCGCCATAGCGGCCGGCCGGGATGCGGGCGATCCGCTCGGCCGTGCTGGGCAGCGAATCGATGAAGCCGGGCGCGACCGCGTTGATGGTGATGCCATCCTTGGCGAGCGTGCGCGCCGCCACTGCGACATAGGCGGAAAGCCCGGCGCGCAGTACCGAGGACGAGGCGAAATCGCCATCCGGCCGGGCGGCGGCAAAGCTCGACATGGCGACGAAAGCGCCCTTCGAGGCTTCCAGATCGGCGCGCGCCGCCCGCAACAGCCGGACGGTCGGCATCAGGAACATGTCCTGCGCGGCGCGCCAGTCGTCGTCGTCGAGATCGAGCAGCTTCTTCTTGGCGGCATGGCCGCTATTGGCGACGATGGCGTCGATCCGGCCCGTCTCCGCCCGGGCGCGCTCGACCAGCGCCTGCAAATCCTTGGCGTTCGTCACATCGCCGCGCACGGCGAAGCCGCCCAGTTCCTTGGCCAGCGCCTCGACGCCTTCCGAACGGCCGAGCAGGCCGACCCGATAGCCGTCGGCGGCCAGGCGGCGGGCGATACCCGCGCCGATTCCCTTGCTGGCGGCGGTGACGAGAGCGGTCTTCGACATGCTGGAAGCCTCTTGCTGCCGGCCAAGGCCGGATTGGATCGATCGAGCGCCGATAAGAACCGCAAACCGCTCGGCCTGCAATCGACCGGCGCGACATGTGCGCCGGGCATGGCCGCCCGGCGTGGACAAGGCTTGCCGAGAACGGGGGCGATCGGCCATGGTCCGCCTTTTCGCGGACGCGCTTCGCCGAACCCCGGTGCCGGTCCGCCCCCTTCAGAATGGTGATCCACAGAATGTCCGAGTCCGATCTCATCATCCTTTCCGACGAAGTCGCGGCGGCCAAGGCCGATGGCAAGCCGCTGGTCGCGCTGGAAACGACGATCGTCACCCATGGCATGCCCTATCCCGACAACATCGCGACGGCGCGCGCCGTCGAGGACATCGTGCGGGCCAATGGCGCCGTGCCGGCGACCATCGCCATCATGGACGGCAAGATCCGGGTCGGCCTGACGGCGGACGAGCTGGAGCGTCTGGCGAGCCTCAAGGACGTGATGAAGGTGTCGCGCGCCGATCTCGCCTTCGCGCTGTCGACCGGCCGTCCCGGCGCCACGACAGTGGCCGCCACCATGATCACCGCCCATTTGGCCGGCGTGCGCGTGTTCGCAACGGGCGGAATCGGCGGCGTGCATCGCGGCGCCGAGACGACCTATGACGTCTCGGCCGACCTCTACGAATTCGCCAAGACCCCGGTGACGGTCGTCTGCGCCGGCGCCAAGGCGCTGCTCGACATTCCGAAGACGCTGGAAGTGCTGGAAACGCTGGGCGTGCCGGTCGTCACCGTCGGCCAGGACGAACTGCCGGCTTTCTGGTCGCGCCAGAGCGGCCTGCCTACGCCGCTGCGCCTCGACGCGCCGCGCGAGATCGCAGCCTTCATCGCCAAGCGCGCCGAGATCGGCCTCGAGGGCGGCATGCTGGTCGCCAATCCGGTGCCGCTCGCCGACGAGATCCCCGCCGAGGAAATGCGCGGCTATATCGATACCGCGATCGCCGATGCCGATCGCGACGGCATCCGCGCCAAGCAGGTGACGCCCTATGTGCTCGGCCGCATGCTGGAACTGACCGCCGGCCGCAGCCTGGTCACCAACATCGCCCTGGTGAAGAACAACGCCAAGCTCGCCGCCGAGATCGCCGCGGCCCTGGTCTGAGACCCCGCCGAGCCCCGGGCATTTCGCGCCCGGGGCTCGGCCCCTTGCCGGAGGCGGTCAGCCACCCCGGCCCGCTCGCGCGGCGCGCCGCGCCGCCAGACAAGGCCGATTGCGGCGACGGCAGCCAGACTTTCGCGGCGACGGATGGAAGCCCGTCTTGTCGCGCCAGCATCCCCAAAGCCCCCCAGCGCCCGTCCCCCAACCGGCGCGAATGTGAATGGACACCTCCATCAAGATCGTGATGGGATGGCGCCATGCATAATCCCCTCGATGGCGCGAAGACGCGGCTTATCCAGGGATTCTGCCACGGGAATCCAGAACAACGCCGCCATGGGGTGAAGCATGTCGTGCTCTTCCGCCTTCCGGAAGACTGGAAAAGCGCTTCGGACATGCCTCATCATAACTTTGGCTGCCTTCGCGATAAGTCAAATAGGCATTTGGCGGGAAGCAAATGCCCAAGACCGCATCCAAGTTGATCTACAACTGGTGATTGCCCTCGACGTTTCCACGTCCATGGATGTCGAAGAGCGTGCCCTGCAGCGCGACGGCTTCGTCGCGGCGTTTCGCGACGCGGAGATCGTGCAGGCGATCCAGAGCGGCCGTCATCGGCGAATCGCCGTGGTGTGCGTGGAATGGGCCGGCGAGCAGCGCCAGAATGTCATCGTCGACTGGCTACTGGTCTCGGACGCCGCCAGCGCCGGAGAATGGGCCGATGCGCTGGAGCGCCGGATTCCTGGTCGGTTGCCGATGGGAACCTCGATCAGCAGCGCGCTGCTTCGCGCCGCCTCGCTGTTTGACAGCGCCGGGTATGTCGGCGCGCGCCGGGTGATCGACATATCCGGCGATGGCGTCAACAATCGCGGACCCGACCCAGCCAGCGTGCGCGATGTCCTGGTGGCGCGCGGCATCACCATCAACGGACTGCCGATCGTCTACAAGCGCCTGCTGCAAGGGGTTTCGTCGCAGGACGACGACACCGTCACGCCGATGCGACTGGTCGACTACTTCCATAGCGAGGTCATTGGCGGGCCGGGCGCCTTCGTGGAGCCCGTGCTCGGGCTCCACCATTTCCGGCAGGCGATCCGGCGCAAATTGCTGCGCGAGATCCGAGGGTCGGAAGACCTGGCGGCGCTACCGCCGGCGGACGGCCCCCGTCACGGCGATGGCGCTGCGGGAGCCTTGATCGCGGCGACGACATGGCCGACGGCGGCGCGGTCGAGCGCCGAAGCCCCGCCGAGATAGAGCTGGCCCAGTTCCGGACCGGTGCGATCCTCGATCGAGGCGAAACCGAGCCCCGCCAGCCGACCTGCCAGGTCGTCTGGCTTGAAGAAGGTGACGAAAGGTTCGCCAAGGCTCGCCGTGCGGCCGGAGAGCGTCGTGAAGGCCAGCCGCTGCAGCAGGGTGAGCTTGTCCGGGATCTCGGCATAATCGAACACGACTTCGCTCCCGCCCGGGCGCGCGGCGATGATGCCGAGCGTCGAGAAGATCGCCGCCTCGGTCAGATAGGGCGCGACGCCGAGCCAGGAGAAGAAGGTCGGCGCGGCGGGGTCGAGCCCGGCGGCGAGCAGCCGTTCGTCCAGCTTGTCGACGGAGAAATCGACCGGCACGAAACGCACGCCTTCGGGCACCGGAATGCCGGTCGCGGCCAGGCGATCGCGCTTCCAGGCCTGGGTGGCCGGGTGGTCGACCTCATAGACGACGACGCCCCTGTCGGCGAAGGGATTGCGATAGGCGAAGGTGTCAAGCCCGGCGCCAAGCACGACGACATGGCGGACGCCGCGCGCGACGGCGGCGGCGAGCCGGTCCTCGGCAAAGCGGCTGCGCGCCGCAAGGAAGGCGCGAATCGTCTCGCCGCCCGGCGAATCGGCGCGGGAGAGTTCGTCGCGCGCCAGAACCGAGCCGCGATCGCCCCCGACGATGGTGAGAGCGAGCGGATCCTCGAATATCAAAGGCTTATCGAGGAGCTGGTGGGCCGCGCGACGCATGGCGACGCGAAAGGCTGTTGCGCTGGGCTGACCTTCAATCATGGCTGGGTTTTACTCCACGCGGCCCGGCTTGATAAGCGGCCTTGTCCCCGTTTCCATACCCGCCACGCACCAGGCAGGCTGGGGCGGCCGCAGCGACGAAACGGCACGAGCGTCGGCGGAAGGGTTCCGCATCAGGCGTCCCATGCGAGCTGCAGCCCGTCGAGACCGTGGAAATGATAGGCGTCGCGATAGCTGGGCGCGCCGGCCAGGCGCAGGCCCTTCAGCCGCTCGAACAGGATCGGCAGCGCGACCTGCATTTCCAGCCGCGCCAGCGGCGCGCCGATGCAGAAATGGATGCCGAGGCCAAAGGAGACATGCGGCTTCAGCTCCCGCGTGGCATCGAACTGGTCGGCGGCGAGATAGCGGTTGGGATCGCGATTGGCCGCGCCCAGCATCAGGCCGACCTGCTGGCCCTTCTTCAGGGCGAGGCCGCCGAACTCCAGATCCTCCAGCGCATAGCGCATGAACATGTGCAGCGGCGGGTCGTAGCGCAGGCATTCCTCCACCGTCGCGGCCGTCGATTCGGGCGTCGCGAACAGGGTCGCCGGATCCGCGCCCGAGCGCAGGATCGCGCGCACGCCATTGCCCAGCGCATGCACCGTCGCCTCGTGGCCCGCATTGAGTAGCAGGATGCAGGTGGTGATCAGCTCGTCCTCGGAGAGCTTCTCGCCCTGTTCCTCGGCCGCGATCAACTGGCTGATCAGGTCGTCGCCGGGCTTGCCGCGCCGCTCCTGCACATAGCCCCGCAGGAAGGCGGAGAAGGCGAGCGTCGCGGCGACGGCGGCGTCCTCCATCGCGCGGGTGCGGCCGAGCTGGTACATGCCGACCATGGCATGTGACCAGGCGAGCAGGTCCGGCGCGCGCTCCACCGGCACGCCGAGAATTTCGGCGATCACCGTGATCGGGATCGGCGTCGCATAGGCCTCGATCAGGTCGATCTCGCCCTTCGCCGCGAACCCGTCGATCAGCTCGTGGCAGAGCGCTTCGATGCGCGGGCGCAGCCTTTCGATCTGGCGCGAGACGAAGGCGCGGTTCACCAGCGTGCGCAGGCGCGTGTGAACCGGCGGCTCGCGCTCCAGCATGGAGAGGTTGTCGACGTCGTAGAACGGCTTCAGGTGCGCGGGGATCTCGGGGATGCCGAGCTCTTCGCGCGTCGCCACATGCAGGATCTCGCGGCCGAAACGGCGGTCGCGATAGAGCGCGTTGACGTCATCGGCCGACAGGAAGCACCAGACATTCAGCTCTTCCCAGAAAAACACCGGCGCGATGGCGCGGATCGCCTCGAACACCGGATAGGGATTCTGGAAGAAGGCCGGATCCTTGGCGTCGATCGAAACGCGCCGGGTGACCGGGTCGATCCGGAAAGGCAAGGCGGTGGTCGCGGCCTCGACGGCGGACGCGGTTCGGTCGTTCATGCACATCATTCCAGTTGGAAACAGGCCGGCATTCTCCGCAGGCAGCCGCGGCTTGGCAAGCGCGGCCTGCGGCAGCGCTCACCGCTGGGCCTACTGGCCGAGCGTTTCCTTGACGGCGGTCGCCAGCTGCTTGAGCGAGAATGGCTTCGGCAGGAAGTTGAAGGTCTCGCCATCCGGCAGGTTCTTGGCGAAGGCGTCCTCGGCATAGCCGGAAACGAAGATGATCTTCAGCCCCGGACGCTCCTTGCGCAGCTCGCGAAGCAGCGACGGGCCATCGAGTTCCGGCATGACGACGTCGGAGACGACGAGATCGATCGTGCCGCCGGTCTCGCGCATGATCTCCAGCGCCTCGATGCCGGAGGCCGCCTCGTGCACGGTGTAGCCGCGCGAGGCGAGCGCCCGGGCGGCGAAGGCGCGCACGGCCTCCTCATCCTCGACCAGAAGAATACTGGCGCTGCCGGTGAGATCGGCGATCTCCGGCGCCTTCTCGGCGATGATCTCGGGCTTCGCCGAGACGAGCGGAACATGGCGCGGCACGAAGATACGGAAGGTCGTGCCGACATCCGTCTCGCTGTCGAAGAAGATATGCGCGCCGGTCTGCTTGACGATGCCGTACACCGTCGAGAGGCCGAGGCCGGTGCCCTTGCCGACATCCTTGGTTGAGAAGAACGGCTCGAAAATCTTCGACTGCACCTCGACGGGGATGCCGGTGCCGGTATCCGCCACTTCGATCAGCACGTAGTCGGCCGGCGGCAGCGGCTTGTAGCTGAACTCCGCTACCTCTTCCGGCGTGACGTTGCGCGTACGGATGGTCAGCGTGCCGCCCTTCGGCATGGCGTCGCGCGCATTGACGGCGAGGTTGATGACGACCTGCTCGAACTGGTTGAGGTCGGCCTTGATCGGCCAGACATCGCGGCCATGCACCAGTTGCAGCTTGACCTTCTCGCCGAGCAGACGCTCCAGCAGGATCGAGAGATCGGACAGCACGTCGCCCATCGCCAGCACCTGCGGGCGCAGCGTCTGGCGGCGCGAGAAGGCCAGCAGCTGGCGGACGAGTCCGGCCGCGCGGTTGGCGTTCTGCTTGATGTTCATGATGTCCTGGAAGGACGGGTCGCTCGGCCGATGGTTGGCCAGCAGCAGGTCGGAGAAGCCGATGATCGCGGTGAGCACGTTGTTGAAGTCATGCGCGACGCCGCCGGCCAGCTGGCCGATCGCCTGCATCTTCTGGCTCTGCGCGAATTGCAGCTCCAGCGCCCGCTGCTCGGTCGTCTCCAACGCGTAGACGGTGGCAATCTCGCGCTCGTTCGCGTCCTCGTCGACGGCCGTCACGTAGAAGCGCACGCTGCGCTCGCCATGGCCGAGAATGGTGGTGTCGACGGGCGGGATTTCGCTGCGGCCGCCGGCCGCACTTTCCAGCGCTGCCTCCAGCGCCGGGCGCTCGCTCTCGGCAATCACGTCGATCAGGCGGGCGCGGCTGCCACCATCCGACTTGATCGGCCCGAACAGGCGGGCGAAGGGCGCGTTGGTGCGGCCGATCCGACCGGACTTGTCGATCGAGGCGATCGCGAAGGGGGTATGGTTGAAGAAGCGGGTGAAGCGCACTTCCGCCGCGCGCAACGCCTCGGACGTCTCCTCGCCGGGGCCGCGATTGAGCACGATGGTCCGGGTCGCGCCCGGTGCGCCGTCGCCGGCGAAGGGCACGCGATGCAGCAGACGCACCGGCAGGCTCTGGCCGTTCTGCTTGACGAGATCGAGATCGATCGTCTGCGGCCGCATCTCGCCGGAATTCTCGCGGTCGACCGAGAGCAGCGCCGCGCCGTCACCGCGCACGATGTCGCCGAGCGTGAGGGCGCCGGCCTTGAAATAGGTCAGGTCGATGCCGAGCCAGTCGGCGAGCGTCGCGTTGAGATAGACGATGCGGCCATCCGGCTCGGCCGAGAAGAAACCGGCCGGCGCATGGTCGAGATAGTCGATGGCGTGCTGCAGGTCCTGGAAGACGGTTTCCTGCTGGGCGCGGTCATGGGTCACGTCGGCGACCTGCCAGGCGGTCAGCAGGCGGCCGTCATCCTTGCCGGCATTCACCGGGCGGACGCGGATGCGATACCAGCGCGGCGTGCCGTTGGCAGGCCCCGCCAGCGGGCTCGGCATGCGCACTTCCTCGACGGCGGCGCGACCTTCGCGGATCGATTGCGACAGGCGGTAGATCGCCTCGCTCGCTGCCTGGTCGCCGGAGAAGACGCGCTCGACGACGCGGACATCCTTGCCCTCGTCGGCGCCGACCAGATCGGCATAGGCGGCATTGGCATAGAGAATGCGGCTGTCCCGATCGGTGATGACCAAGCCTTCGGCCATGCTGTCGATGAAGCCGCGGCCGAGATCGTCGCGCGGCGAGCGGCCGGTGAAGCGCATCAGCCCGATGGCCGCAGCGAACAGCGTGAAGACGCCGACCACGGCGAGCAGTCCGAGCAGCGCGAAGATGAAGGGCTCCGCCGCCTGGGGCGGCAGCAGGGCAAAGGCGAGCGCAGCGCCGACCAGGCAGCAGGCAAGCACGAGCAGTCGCCCGATCCCGCCGGGGCGATCCGACCGATCGACCAGCGCGCGGCGATGCGTTTTCTGGTTGCTGTCGTCGGTCATGCCGTCACGCGGCTCGACTTGTGCGGCATGAACCCCTGCACCCCGGTCTGCCCCATCTGTTCATAGATCCTTGCGAACGCTTGTTGACCGCGAAGAATCGCTGTTCGCTTCTAACAGGCAGAATGCGGAGGATCGCTTGTTAATTCAACGCGGACCGGCGGAAATCGGCGCAGGACGGTAGGCTCTCCCCTGGAGAGGGAGCCTCTCCCTGCGCCCGCAGGATCGAGAATCACCGGCGACATGAAGCCGGCTGAGCCCTGACAAGGCCACTTTTCCCGGAACAATGACGCCTTCAACGCGCATGGACATGCGAATCCACTGGATTCTGCCACAGCCATGGTCAATGAATTCTTAACGGCGCCAAGGGATTGTTGGCGACGGCTGGTGTTGCCGGGCCTTTCCAGGCCTAGCGCCCGGCAAAGACGTCGAATAAGCAAGGAATCGAGCCGAGACGCCTGATGGCGCCGGTTTGATCCGTTTCATGGCCTGCATGCGGGCAGCACCGGAATCGGAAGTCGGGAGAGTAAGATGCACGATTATCTGGCGCCAATGTTCGGCGACACAGGCGCGACCATTGCCCAGTTCGTGATCACGCTCGTCGTGGTTCTCCTGGTCATCCTGGTGGTCTTCTGGCTGATCCGCCTGTTCACCAATGGCAGCCTCGGCGCCAACCCGGCGCGCGGCCGCCAGCCGCGGCTCGCCGTGCTGGACGCCCTGCCGCTCGACCAGCGCCGCCGGCTGATCCTGGTGCGCCGCGACAATGTCGAGCACCTGATCCTGATCGGTGGCCCGAGCGACGTGGTCGTCGAGCCCGGCATCCAGCGCCCGCAGCAGCAGACGCGCCGTCTCGAGCCCTTGCGCCAGGAGCCGATCCGGCAGGAACCGATCCGTCCGGATCCGATCCGCCAGGAGCCGCAGCGTCCCGAGCCGGTTCCGGCCCGCGCCGAGCCCGCCCCGGCGCGCCCGATGCCGCAGACCGCCCGCGCCGTGCCGCCCGTCGCGGAAGCTGCCGCGCGCCCGGCGGAATCGCGCCGCCCCGATCTGGCGCAGCCGGCCGACATTCAGCCGGCCGAAGCGCCCTTGCCCGCCGAGGCGTCCGCTCGCCGTCCGGCTGCGGTTTTCGAAGAGGAATCGGAATCGATCGAGGAGCGCGTGACGGAGACGGACTTCGCGCCGACCGAGCCCGAAGCCAGCTTCGAGCCCGCGCCCCAGCCGCAGCGCGCCGCCCCGCCGGCTCCCTCTACCCCGCCGCAGCGCCCGGCGCCCGAGCCGCGCACCGGCCGGGGCTTCCCGAGCTTCCTGTCCGGCAATCGTCCGCGCCACACGCCGACCACCGTCGAGATCCCGCCGGAATCGGTTCCCGTGCCGCGCCCGATGCCGGCGGCGTCGCCCTCCGAGCCGAATGAAGGTCGTCCGACCGGCCAGCGTCCCCGCCCCTACGATCCGCGCCCGCTGCTCGGCTCGCAGCAGACGCCGGTAGCCCCCAACGCCGCGCCGGCGCCTTCCGTCGACCCGGCCCGCGCCGCACCGCGCCGTCCGATCATTCCGCCCGCGCCTCCGGTGATCTCAGATGCCGATCCCTTCGCGGGAATGGAGGACGAGGCCGACCGCCTGGCGCGCTTCGAGCCCATCTTCGATCTGGGGCCGGACTCGGCCAGCGCCGACGACGCGCATCTCTATGGTGCGCCGCCCCGCTCCTCCGCTCCTTCGGTCGAGCCGCCGCAGCCGGAAGACGCCCCGGTGGCGATCGCCGAGGACTTCATCGAAGCGCCGCAGCCGGAATCGCCCGCACCCTCCGAGGTCTCGTCGTCGGTCGGCGATCTCGAGAAGGAAATGGCGCGCCTGCTGGGCGAGATTTCCAACGCTCGCAAGAGCTAAGCGAGGCCTGGGCCTCGGTTCGCCAGGGCGAACCGTCGGCACCTGCGTGGCTCTCCCAACGCTGATGCAACAAAAAGGGCGCGGAACCATGGTTCCGCGCCCTTTTCAATTCTTCGAAGGACGATCGCGCTATTCGTCGCGATAGACGCGCTCGCGCCGCTCATGGCGCTCCTGTGCCTCGATCGACAGCGTTGCGATCGGCCGGGCGTCGAGACGCTTGAGGCTGATCGGTTCGCCGGTTTCCTCGCAGTAGCCGTAGCTGCCATCATCGATCCGCTGCAGGGCGGCATCGATCTTGGCGATCAGCTTGCGCTGACGATCGCGGGCCCTGAGTTCGATCGCGCGATCCGTCTCCGACGACGCACGGTCGGCGAGATCCGGATGGTTTACGTTTTCGTCCTGCAAATGCTGAAGGGTTTCCCGGGACTCCCGGAGAATATCGTCTTTCCAGGCGAGGAGCTTCTTGCGGAAGTACTCCCTTTGCCGCTCGTTCATGAAGGGTTCGGCTTCCGAAGGCCGATACGCTTCAAGGGTATCTAGCGTCATGAATGACCCCTTGTCGATGGCATTTCGGCGCGGAATATAGCGATGCGTCTTGCCTAGGACAACCGCCCGCGAGCGGGATTATGAGACTCCCGAAAAAAGCACTTTCGAAGCCGGCTATGACGGCCGCCGAAGTTTTGGGTATCTCTTCAACCCATTGAATATACTTGAAATACTCATGCCGCCGCCAAACCGGAAAATGGCCTTGTTGCGGCGCAACAGGCCGGCGACGACCGTGACATTGCCGCAACGGAAGGTAAAACTTCGTTAATATTACCAATGTTTGAATGGGCTTTGCGGCCAGAGCTGCCGGTCTCGCTTCCGAGCGGGAGGCCTACCGTTCCGCGTCCGCTGCGCTCGACCAGGGAAAATCTCGGTGACTGAAGCTCGATCCCAGCACGCCCACCGCAGGCCCTCGTCGGAGCCGGCACCCGAAGCCGGGAACCCCGACGCCGCCACCACGCTCACCGGCATCGAGGCGACCATGGACGCCCTCCTGCAGCTGATCGAAGCAGAGGCCGAGCTGCTGCGCGCAGGCAAGATCTTCGCCGCGCGCGAACTGGGCCAGCGCAAGAGCTACTACGCCAAGCGCTACATGGACGAACTCGCCGTGCTGGGCGCGATCGGCCAGAGCCTGGAAGACCTCGATCCGGGCCAGGTCGCCCGGCTGCGCCAGCGGCATGAGGAGTTCCGCTCGGTGCTGCAGATCAACCTTGCCGCCTTGGCGACCGCCCGCGCCGTTTCCGACAGCGCGCTCCAGGCCGTGGTCGACAATTCGCGCAATGTCCGCCGTCCCGAGCCTTATAATGGGGAAGTGCGCCCCAATCCGCGCTTCGCCCGCAACGCGGGCTGACGCCACTCCCCCTGCCGATCGGCGCCCCGTCTCCCTTCGGCGCCGGATTGAGTTCGCAAGCAAGCCATGACAGCGTATTCATCAGAACGCGCGCGGCTGCCTCGATTGAGGTAGAATTCGCGGCCGAACCGGGAACGAAACGACCAACATGCGTCTTCTTCTGCTCCGCCACGCCAAGTCCGCCTGGGATGTCGCCGGCCTCGCCGATTTCGATCGACCGCTGGCCCCTCGCGGACGGCGCGCGGCCACGATGATCGGCGAGCATCTCGCGGCCCACCGCCTGATCCCGGACCGCATCCTCTGCTCTTCCGCCCGGCGCACGCGCGAGACGCTGATGGGGCTGATGCCGATGATCTCGACCGATCTGGAGATCCGCATCACGCGCGGGCTCTACGAAGTCGGCGCCGACGCCTATATCGACACGATCGGCGCGCTGGGCGGCAATGCGCGCAACCTCATGATGATCGGCCACAACCCGACCATGCAGGACACCGCCATCGAACTGATCGGCAACGGCAATCCCGCGCTGCGCGAGGAGATCGCCGACAAGTTCCCGACCGCCGGCCTCGCGGTGATCGACTTCGACATTCACAAATGGTCGGAACTCCGGCCCCGGACCGGCCGCGTCGTCGCCTTCTTCCGCCCGCGCGAGCTGGAGCTGGTCGGCTCCGAACCGATCGCCGACGACGAATAGATCTTTTGCCGCCCGCCGGCCGTGCCTACATGGGACAGCGGCCGGCTGTTCGGCCGAGACGCGAGCGGCCGCACTCCTCCGGCCAGGAACGGGACCCTTGAAGCTGACCACGCTGACCGACGAAGCGCGCCTCGCGCTCGCAACGCTTGGAGATCGCGCGGCGGATCTCGTCTCGCCGACCGTCCGCCTGGGGGTCACGGGGCTGGCGCGCGCCGGCAAGACGGTCTTCATCACGGCGCTGGTGCACAATCTCGTCCATGGCGGCCGCCTGCCGCTGTTCCGCGCCTATTCGACGGGCCGCGTTACCGGTGCCAGGCTGGAGCCGCAGCCCGACGACGACGTGCCGCGCTTCGATTACGAGGATCACGTCCGCGCCCTGGTCGACCAGCGCATCTGGCCGGATTCGACCTACCGGATCAGCGAATTGCGGCTGACCATCGCCTACGAATCCGCGTCCTATTTCAAGCACCGCTTCGGGCCCGGCAAGCTCAACCTCGACATCGTCGACTATCCCGGCGAGTGGCTGCTCGATCTCCCCCTGCTCGCCAAGGACTACGCCACCTGGTCGCGCGAGGCGCTCGGCATGGCCCGCAGCCCGGCTCGAATGGCCGCCGCCGCCCCTTGGCTGGCGCGGCTCGAGACTATCGACCCCGCGGCAGCAGAGGACGAGGCCGTGGCGCGCGAGCTGGCGGCGCTGTTCACCGGCTATCTGCGCGCCTGCCGCGCCGATGAAAACGCCATGTCGACCCTGCCGCCCGGCCGCTTCCTGATGCCGGGCGATCTCGAGGGCTCGCCGGCGCTGACCTTCTCGCCTCTCCCCGAGCGGGAGGCCGCCCTGCCCCCCGGCTCGCTCGGCCGTATGATGGCGCGCCGCTACGAGGCCTATAAGTCCGTGGTGGTAAAACCCTTCTTCCGCGATCACTTCGCCCGTCTCGACCGGCAGATCGTGCTGGTCGACGCGCTGAACGCGCTGAATGCCGGCCCCGCCGCCGTGGCCGATCTCGGCGCTGCGCTGACCGAGATCCTCGGCTGCTACCGGCCCGGCTCCGGCTCGTGGCTGGGCGGGCTGATGACCCGCCGTATCGACCGCATCCTGATCGGCGCCACCAAGGCCGACCACCTGCATCACGCCGACCATGACCGGCTCGAAGCGATCCTGTCGCGCCTGCTGGCGCCGGCGATCGAACGGGCCTCTGCCGCCGGCGCGCGCGTCGAGGTGGCGGCGCTCGCCTCGGTCCGCGCGACCCGCGAGGGCGTGGTCATCCAGGACTCGGAAAAGTTGCCGTCGATTATCGGAACGCCGCTCGCCGGCGAGACGATCGATGGCGAGACGTTCGACGGCAAAAGCGAAATCGCGTTCTTTCCCGGCGACTTGCCGAACAATCCTGATTCAGTTCTTTCAGGTGCTGACTCAACTTCTGAACTGGGCCAGACCTCGCTGCGCTTCGTCCGTTTCCGCCCGCCCGCGCTGGAGCGGACGGCGGAGGGCATCACCCTGTCGCTGCCGCATATCCGCCTCGACCGGGCTCTGGAATTCCTGATCGGAGACCGGCTGTCATGACCGACATTCCGCGCAAGCCGACCGCGTTCCGCCTCGACCGCATCCGCGTCGTCGACGATCCCGATATCGCGCATCGGCCCGGCGACCGGCCGGTGGTGATCGCCGAGCCGGAGGAACTGGAACTGCCGGTTCCCGTCCTGCCGAAGCCGCGCCGCGGCCCGCGCTGGGCCAACATCCTCGTCTCCGCGCTCGGCATCCTGCTGTCGCTCGGCATCGGCCTCGCCGTCGACCAGCTGATCCGCGATCTGTTCCAGCGCGCCGAATGGCTTGGCTGGTTCGCGCTGGCGGTTGCCGCCATCGGCGGGGTGGCACTGGTCGCCCTCGCCTTCCGCGAGATCGGCGGGCTCCTGCGGCTGCGGCGGATCACGAGGATTCGCGAGGCGGCCGAAGATGCCGCCCGGCGCGACGACCGCATCGCCGCCCGCGCCTCGGTGCGCGACCTGACGGAGCTCTATGGCGAGCGCCCGGACACGGCGCATGGCCGCGCCGCGCTGGCGCAGCACGCCGCCGAGATCATCGACGGACGCGATCTGATCGGCCTCTCCGAGCAGGAACTGCTCCGCCCGCTCGACATCGCCGCGCAGACGCTGGTGCTGTCCGCTGCCAAGCGGGTGACGCTGGTGACGGCGATCTCGCCGCGCGCCCTGGTCGACCTGCTGTTCGTGCTGGTGACGGCGCTGCGGCTGATCCGCCAGCTCGGCCAGCTCTATGGCGGCCGGCCCGGCACGCTCGGCTTCCTGCGCCTCGCCCGCACCGTCATCGCCCATCTCGCCGTCACCGGCGGCATGGCGGCGGGCGACTCGCTGGTGCAGCAGATTCTTGGCCACGGCATCGCCGCCCGCCTTTCGGCGCGGCTTGGCGAGGGAGTGATCAACGGCATTTTGACGGCGCGCGTTGGCATCGCCGCGATCGACGTCTGCCGCCCCCTGCCCTTCATCGCCGAGAAGCCACCGGCCATGGCGGATTTCATCGCGGAACTGACCAAGATCGGCGGCAAGGGCGGAAAGAAGACGGACTGACAGGGAAACTGCATCGATTGACAATGCAATAGAGTTGATACTACCCATGCTAACGCAGGGAAAGGATCAATGAAAACAGAGTATACCTCGATTATTGCTCGTCGACGCGCACTGCGTATTGATGGCTACAAGACACTAGCCGATGTCGGATTTGATGGAGACTGGGTTACACCGTACCAGATTTCGTCCCGGTCTATGGATGGACCCGTTCTCGTTGCGCTACATTGGCTTGACGCTGAATCCATCCAATTGCATCGAGCGACACTGGAGCGATTGGGCTACTTGCCCGGCATCCGCTTCAATCGAACGTTAGATCTTGCCCTTGAAGCAGTCGGCATGACGCGATCATCCCTCTACATGACGCAAGCATTTCACCTAATACCTCGATTGCGCTCTGAGAGTATTCCTCGTTGGGCCATGGATGAGTCGTTCCAATCCGTTACGGCTCACGAACTAGCCGGGCGGCGGGTTATCACTTTAGGCGATCAGGCCAGTCTGCTCTGTGCAAGGCATGGAATTGCACATACCCCCTCGCCTCACCCTAGCAGAAGGGGCTACTCAAACGCCGAGAATGGACGTGAGCTTGCACGAGCCTTGGCTTAAATTGTTGGATTGAACCCCTACCCTTGCGCCCAATGGGTGCGCAGCGGGCCTTCGGCGCCGCGGATCGGGTCCTGGCCTGGCATCTCGAGCGCACGGATCCTGGCCCGGACCGCCACGCCGTCAACGACGTCGTCGTCACGGATCAGATCCCAGCGCTGGCCGACGGGATAGGCGCCGACGACCAACAGGTCGGGGCTGGAACTGAGGCGCTTGTGCCCAACACCGGCCGGAATGAGCACGGCATCGCCGGCCGCGAGTTCCATAGCCTTGCCGGTTTCGCCGCCAAGCTGGACGGTCACCGTCCCCGAAGCGATGCCGAGCACTTCATGCGCGGTCGAATGGTAGTGATGGAACGGATACATGCCGTTCCGCCAGGTGCCGCCCCAACCATGCGACGCGAACAGGCGCTCGAAGGCGGAGGCGCGGTCGGTGCCGTCCTCCGTCAGCGCCTGCCGATAGAGGATCAGCGGCAGGGACGGGTTGTTGGGGATGTCGCCGGCATCGGCGAATTCATGCGTGCTGGATTTCATCGTCGTCTCCGACTCTGGATCATCGGAAAACGGGCCGAGCCGCCCGGAGTTCCGGCCCGGCGCTGTCGCCGGGCCATCGGGCGCGCCCGGTCAGGCGACGCCGAGCTTCTTCTGCAGGCTGGTCGACGAGGTCGTGTACTGGAACAGGATCTTCTTGTCCGGGAACACGATCCGGCTCGCGGCCTGCGCCATCAGCGCCGCCTCGTGGAACCCGGACAGGATCAGCTTCAGCTTGCCGGGATACCAGTTGATGTCGCCGATCGAGAAGATGCCCGGCTCCGAGGTCTGGAACTTCTCGGTGTCGACCTTGATCAGGTTCTCATGCAGGTTGAGGCCCCAATTGGCGATCGGGCCGAGCTTCATCGTCAGGCCGAAAAAGGGCAGCAGGCGCGTCGTCGGCAACTTATGCTCGTTGTCGTCATTGTCGGCGATGACGGCGTGCGTGATCTGACCATCGGCACCCTCGAGCCCAGTGACCTGGCCGAACATCAGCTTCATCTCGCCCGCCTCGACCAGCGCGCGCATCTTGTTGACGCTATCGGGCGCGGCGCGGAAAGCGTCGCGGCGGTGCATCAGCGTGACGCTGCGGGCAATCGGCTGCAGGTTCAGCGTCCAGTCGAGCGCGGAATCGCCGCCGCCGACGATCAGGATGTCATGGTCGCGGAATGCTTCCATCTTGCGGACGGAATAGAAGACCGACTTGCCTTCGAAATTCTCGATCGCGGGCACCGGCGGGCGCTTGGGCTGGAACGAGCCGCCGCCGGCCGCGATCACCACGACCTTGGTGAGAAACACCTTGTCGGCATCGGTGGTGACGCGGAACGAACCGTCTTCCAGCCGCTCGATGCCGTTCACCTGCTCGCCGAGATGGAAGGTCGGATCGAACGGCTTGATCTGCGCCATCAGGTTTTCGGTCAGGCCGTCGCCGGTGATGATCGGAAACGCTGGAATGTCGTAGATCGGCTTTTCGGGATAGAGCTCGGCGCACTGGCCGCCGGGCTTTTCCAGGATATCGATCAGGTGGCAGCGAACGTCCAGCAGGCCCAGTTCGAAGACGGCAAACAGTCCGACAGGTCCAGCGCCGACGATGACGACATCGGCTTCGATGGTTTCGCTCATGATCATACCGTTAAAATAGTGAATGCGCGCGACGTTTAACCGCTGCGCGCACTGCTGCAAAGGATCAAAGTTCCGCGCAAACGCCTCCAGCGAGCAAAACCAACCTCACTCGCGGCCCAGCCGAGGCTTAGCCCTGGCGCTCGGGGATCCGGACGATCAGTCCGTCCAGCTCGGGCTTGACGCGGATCTGGCAGGAGAGACGCGAATTCGGCTGCACGTCCTGGGCGAAGTCGAGCATGTCCTCTTCCATCGCCTCCGGCTCGCCTGTTATCGCGACCCAAGCTTCATCGACATAGACATGGCAGGTGGCGCAGGCGCAGGCGCCGCCGCATTCCGCCTCGATGCCGGGCACCGCGTTGCGCACGGCGTTCTCCATGACGGTGGAGCCGTCACGGGCTTCAATCTCGTAGGGCGTACCGTCAAAGGCGATATAGGTGATCTTGGCCATGGCATCCGCGACGCTGCAAAAGACCGCCCCCTATAGGCGATATGCCGCTTGCGTGCCAAGGCCTGTGCGCGGCCGCGCCCGCGACCGATTGGTACTCCGGCCCTGGCGGCAGGGGCGCTGCCGACCCGATGCGAGAAATCCGATGCGATGGTTAACGATCGATCGCCGGTCCGGCGCCCTCGAATCTCCAAGCGAAATCGCGGTGCCGCGCAGACTTTCCGTTTCGTCATATGGGCGTCGGATGGTCTAGAACGCAATCGGCGACCGAAAAGGCTGCAACCGCGATCCCGAATATTTCGCGTCTGTTGAAGAGCCGCCCTGAAAGAGCCAATTCGACAGGCGGACCGCCGCGAAAAACACGTCACGGCCGGCAAGGCGCAAAGATGATCGAGATCCAATACAACCTGTGCGGGCTAAATCGCCGTTCAACCGGTTGCGACGTCTTTCCGTTTGGACACAACTGCTCCCGCCGGTCTCGCGAGGAGCCGGGACGCACGCCGTCAATACCTTGTTAACAAATTGCGACCGAAAGCCGTACTTTCTTGTACCCCTGCCCCTAATGTGCCAAAAGGTGGGGCTACGGGCAAGGGTGTGAAGGCCGATCTGGATCGCGAGTATGGCGTCTCCGGGGGACAGGCTGATCTACGGGTTGTGGCAATCTCGGCGCACGTATCAAGCGCTAGCTGTGTCCTGGAAGCATCCTGTTGCTTTTGACGGGTTCCCGTCGAAGCGGCCGACAGAGTATCGAGTACGGACGCGAGGCTAAAAAATGGCGAATACCCCGAAGTCCAAGGACCCGGTGGATGCAGCGCTCACCGCCGTGGAGGAGGCGCTCCGGATCGATTTCGACGCTCCGACGGCGGCGAGCCCCCGGGCACCCGCTGGAGGCGTTCCACGCGATCGCCGGCTTGAGCCCCCCAGACTTCAGGAGGCGCCCCGCAAGGGAGATGCGCCCCGCCGCGCCGATGCGCCGCGCAAGGTAGAAGCCCCAGCAGCGGCTGCGAATCGCGCCCTGCCCTCCCCGACCCGTTCCGAAGAAGCCGGCGCCTCGCCGCGCGGCCGCCAGTCCAGCCGCAACAGCCGCATGCCCGCCAATGACGACCGTCGCGTCGGCGGTGCCTCGCTGCCCGCGCGCCGTCCGTCGCGCCTGATCTATCCGCTCGCCTCGCTGTTCTCGATCGCCTGGGTCGGCGCCATTGCGGCCTATGTGAGCTCCGCCAATATCAGCCTGTTCTCCGGCGACAGCGCCGTGGGTTCGGCCCAGTTCACCAATATCGCGCTCGCCTTGGTGCTGCCGGTCGGCATCGTCTGGGGCATCGCCATGATGGTGGCCCGCGCCCAGGAAATGCGCATCGCCGCGCGCTCGATCTCCGATGTCGCCGCCCGCCTGTCCGAGCCCGAGGACGCCGCTTCCGAGGCAGTCGTCACCGTCAGCCAGGCCATCCGCCGCGAAGTCGCCGCCATGGGCGACGGCATCGAGCGGGCACTGGCCCGCGCCAGCGAGCTCGAACTGCTCGTCCATAACGAAGTCGCCGCGCTCGAACGCTCCTATTCCGACAATGAAGTCCGTATGCGCGGTCTGATCGACGACCTCGCCAACCAACGCGAAGCAATCGTCATCAATTCCGAGCGCGTCCGCACCTCGATCGTTTCGGCGCAGGAATCGCTGTCGAAGGATCTGGGCGAGGCGAGCGAGCAGATCGCCGCCAACATCATCGGCTCCGGCGACCGCATCACCCAGGCCCTGGCCGGACGCGGCGAAAACATCACCACGGCGCTCGGCACGGCCGGCGACGAGATGATCAGCAAGCTGTCGCTGCGCGGCGAGGATCTGGTCAACCGTCTGACCAGCGCCGCCACCGACGTCACCGAATCCTTCTCGCGCACCAGCGTCGAAGTGACGGACGTGCTGCTTTCGCGCAGCGCCGACATCAACGAGACGCTCGAGACGACCGGCCGCGCCATGGCCGAAACCGTCGCCGAGCGCGGCCGCGAGGTCAACGAGACCCTGGCCCGCGTCACGGAAGAGCTGACCGAAGGCCTCGACCGCCGCACCGCCGACATGACCCGCTCGATCTCGGTCACCGGCAACCAGGTCGCCGAGACGATTTCGCTGCACACCCGCGAAGTGAACGCGGCGCTCAAATCCAATGCGGACAGCCTGATCGTCGACCTGGCCCTGCGCGGCCAGGAGATCAATGACAAGCTCGACGAGACCGGCAACCGCATCGCCGACACCATTTCCGACCGCGGCGGCGACCTCGCCGACCGTCTGGCGCTGACCGGCGACCGGATCCAGGACGCCATCGCCATCGACGGCAGCGCGCTCGCGGAGCGGCTGACCTCGGCCGGCGACATCATGGCGACGCTGATCGAAGCCCGCACGGCGGCGCTGCGCGACACCATCGACGGCGCTTCCAACGCGGTCAACGAGACCTTTGACGCCCGCTCGGCCGAGCTGACCGAACGCCTCGCCACCGTCGGCGGCGAAGTCGCCAAGGCGATCGCGGTGCGCGGCCTCAAGGTCAACGAGACGATCATCGCTTCCGGCAACGAGATTTCCGAGACCATCGCCTCGCGCGCCGGCCTGCTGCATGAGCGGATCATCGAATCCGGCAAGCAGATCTCCGACACGATGGAGAGCCGTGGCACCGCCGTTTACGACCTGATCATCGAATCGAGCCAGCAGCTGGCCGATGCGATCGAGACGCGCGGCTCGGCCGTTCACCAGCGCATCCTGCATTCCGGCAACGAGATCGCCTCGACGATCGAGAGCCGCGGCACCGACATCCACGAGCGCATCCTCGCTTCGGGCAGCCGTTTCGCCGACGAGATCGCCAACCGCGCCGACAGCGCGCACCAGCAGATCCTCGCTTCCGGCACCGAACTGGCGGACGCGATCGAAAGCCGCGCAGGCGCCGTGCACCAGCGCATCCTCGCTTCCGGAACCGAGCTGGCCGACACGATCGAGAGCCGCGCCGAAGCCGCGCACCAGCGCATCATCGCTTCGGGCACCAACCTGGCCGGCGAGATCGAGAGCCGCGCCGAAGTCGCGCATGAGCGCATCCTGACCTCGGGCAGCAATCTGGTCGGCGAGATCGAGACGCGCGCCCAGGCGGCGCATGAGCGGATCCTGTCTTCCAGCGTCAATCTGGCCGGCGACATCGAGAGCCGGGCCGAGGCCGTGCACAAGCGCATCGTCGCTTCCGGCACCGAACTGGCCGGCGAGATCGAAAGCCGCGCCCAGGCGGTGCATGAGCGCATCCTTTCCAGCGGCACCGAGCTGGCGCAGGACATCACCGACCGCGCCGATGCTGTCCACCAGAGCATCATCGCGTCCGGCACCGACATCTCCGGCGAGATCGAGCGTCGCGGCCTCGATGCGCAGCAGCGCATCGTCAGCTCCGGCTCGGAACTGGCCGACGAACTGGCCAACCGCGCCACCGCGATCCACCAGCGCATCCTTTCCTCGGGCAGCGAGATCGCGGCCGAGATCGAAAGCCGCGGCACCGACGTGCATCAGCGCATCGTCAGCTCCGGTTCCGAGCTCGCCAACGAGATCACCAGCCGCGCCGAAGCCGTGCATCAGCGCATCATCGTCTCCGGCAGCGAAATCGCTGACGAGATCGAGAACCGCGCCTCGACCGTGCATCAGCGCGTGATCCAGGCCGGCACCGGCCTGATCGAGGAGATCGAGACCCGCACCGGCGCCGTACATGACCGGATCGTCACCGCTGGCTCGTCGCTGATCGGCGACATTGCCGGCCAGGCGAGCCTGGCGCAGGAGCAGATGCTGGAAGCCAGCGCCGGCCTTGCCGACCAGATCGCCAACCAGGCGCTCTCCGCGCATCGCCAGTTCATCTCGTCCGGCAATACGCTGATCGGCGAGCTGACCAGCCAGGCGCGCGCCGCGCATGAGGAGATCGTCACCTCGGGTTCGGGCCTGGTCGACCAGATCGCCAGCCATGCCCGCCTTGCCAACGAGCAGATCGTCGCGTCCGGCACGTCGCTCTCGGAAGAGATCGCCAACCAGGCCCGCGTCGCGCATGACCGGATCCTGACCTCCGGCTCCGAGCTCGCCAACGAGATCGAAGACCGCGCCAATGCCGTGCATCAGCGCATCGTCAGCTCCGGCGCCAATCTCGCCAACGAGATCGAGGGCCGCGCCACGGCCGTGCATGAGCGCATCGTCGCCTCGGGCACCGACCTGGCCAGCGAGATCGAGAACCGCGCCACCTCCGTGCATGACCGGATCGTCGATACGTCCAGCCGCTTCGGCGACCTGATCAACGATCGCGGCCTTGCCATCGCAACTGGTCTCGACGAGCGCTTCGCAGCGCTGCGCGACATCATCGAGGTTCGCGGCCCCGAACTGGTCACCCGCTTCGCCGATCGCGCCAACCTGATGGACACGACGCTGGCGGAACGCCTCGAAGGCTTCGGCGACGCGATCGAATCCAAGATCGGCGCTGTGTCCGAGACCCTCGACAGCAATACCCGGCGTATCGACGAGGCCCTGGACGCCCGCTCGGCCCAGATCAACCAGACCCTGATCGAGCGCACGCGCCACATCGCCGAGGCCTTCTCCAACGGCCAGGCCGAAATCGGCGCGATCATCGACGACCGCCTGTCGGACGTGACCAACCGTCTCTCCGATCGCACCCAGGCGCTTTCGGACATGCTGTCCGAGCGCTGGCAGTCGATCAACGAGACGCTGGGCGAAAAGGCCGTCGAGGCCGCCAACAGCTTCGACGCCCGCGCCGCCCAGATGGACCAGATCCTCTCGACGCGCCTCAGCGACATCAGCTCGACGCTCGGCCGTGAATCGGTCCGCGCCGCCGAGCAGATCGTCGGCTCGCTCTCGGACGCAACCGAGCAGCTCGTTGCTGCCTCGACCACGACCAGCGGCGCGCTGCGCGCCTCGGCAAGCGATGCCTCGCAGAGCCTGACCCAGTCGGCGGCGGACGCAACCCAGGTCTTCTCACAATCGGCAGCCGAAGCGACGCAGGCGCTGATGCAGTCGGTGGAAGACGCGTCGCAGAACCTCACCCGTTCGGCCGCCAATGCTTCCGAGAGCGTCACGCTTTCGGCCAATCAGGCATCGGAGGCCCTGTCGCAGGTGGCGAGCTCGACGGTCGAGCTGCTGTCGACCTCGAGCGCCGACGCGGCCGGTCACCTGTCGCGGGTTTCCGCCGAAGCGGCCGAGCAGATTTCGCGGGTCTCCCTCGAAGTCGAGCAGAGCCTGGGCGGTCGTGCGATGAACACCGCCAGCGCGCTGGAAGAACGGACCCGCGCCTTCAACGCGGTTCTCGAAACCCGCAGCGCGGAACTCGCCCAGTTGCTCGACGGGGAAGGCAACCGCCTCGTCGCAGCGATCGATCAGCGCAGCAACGACCTGACCAGCAGCGTCGCCACCGCCGGCGACACCATCGTCGACCTGCTGTCGACGAAGGGCTCCGAGATCGTCTCGATGGTGCTGTCGCGCACCGACGAGGCCGCCCGCGCCCTGATCGACAGCGGCGAGACCGTGTCGCGCAGCTTCGGCTCCACCAATGAGCGGCTCCGCACCGACGTGGCCGGCATCGTCGACCGCCTGGCGCAGTCGAACGAGATGCTCAATGCGCTGCTGACCCGCACTACCGAGAACCTGAACCAGATCGAGACGGGTCTCGCGACCCGGACCGGCGAGTTCGCCCAGGCGATCGAACAGGCGATCGGCGGCACGCAGAATTCCTCCACCCTGCTCGCTTCGCAGGTCGAGATGCTGCGCGACGTTTCGAAGGACGTGCTGGAAAATGTCGGCGCCATCGCCGGCCGCTTCGAGGACCAGGGCCGCTCGCTCAGCCTCGCCGCCAGCACGCTCACCTCGGCCAACAGCGAGATCGAAGGTTCGATCGAGCAGCGCCGCATCGCCCTCGACCAGCTCGCCCAGAGCCTTGCCGCCCGCTCGTCCGAGCTGGATGGCATGATGCGCACCTTCACGGAAACCGTCAGCACCTCGCTGAAGGATGCCGAGGATCGCGCTGCCGAGGTCGCCCGGATGCTCGCCCGTTCGAGCGAGACCGCCGCCAAGGGCGTTCTCGAAAATCTCGAGGGCATGCAGGCCACCGCCAGCAGCCAGAGCCAGAAGGCAGCCGACGCCGTCCGCGAGGCGAACCGCGCCCTGATGGACGACATGGCCGCCGTGGTGGCCCAGGCGACCAAGCAGTTCTCGGCCGCGACCGACGAAATGCGCTCCGCCGCCAAGGAGATGGCGCAGGATCTCGAGACCACCCGCACCGAACTGAAGCGTGGCGTGCTCGAACTCCCGGCCGAAACGCGCGAAAGCGCCGACGCCATGCGCCGTGTCGTCACCGACCAGCTGAAGGCCCTTTCCGAGCTTTCGGAAATCGTCGGCAAGCATGGCAAGTCGCTCGACGTCTCGGTGCCCGGCACGCCGGCTCCGGCGCCGCGCGGCCGCATCGCCGAGGCAGCGCCCTCCTTCGCCCGGTCGCAGCCGGCCGCCGCGCCGTCCCTCCGCCAGCCGGCACCCGAGCCGGTTCGCGCCGCGGCCGTCGCTCCGACTCCGGCGGCGCCTGCCCCGGTTGCCCAGCGCCCTGCCCCGGTTCGTCCGGCTCCTGTCGAGCCGGCCCGTCCCGCGGCTTCGGTCCGCCCGGCTCCGGCTCCGGCTCCGGCCCGCGCCGAGGCCAAGCCCGCTCCGGCCACGGAACAGGCCGAACCGCGCGGCTGGGTCTCCGATCTGCTGCGCCGCGCCTCGCGCGACGAAGACCACAGCGCCGCTCCGGTCGAGCGTCGTGAGGCGGAAGCTCCGGCTGCCGCCGCCGGCAACGGCGCGTCGCTCGGCAACCTCTCTTCCGACATTGCCCGGGCGATCGACCCGCGCGCGGCGGCGGAGCTCTGGGAGCGTCACCATCGCGGCGAGAAGAACGTCTTCACCCGCCGCCTCTACACGCTGGCGGGCCAGCAGACCTTCGACGAGATCCGCCGCAAGTATCAGAGCGAGGCGGATTTCAAGGCAGCGGTCGATCGCTATGTCGGCGATTTCGAGCGCCTGCTGAAGGAAGTGGCCCGCAACGGCCAGGACACGGCCGGCAACAATGCCTACCTCGTGTCCGATACCGGCAAGGTCTACACGATGCTGGCCCATGCGAGCGGCCGTTTCGACTGATCGACAAGGCACTGAAATCCCAAAAGGGCGCAGCCAAGGCTGCGCCCTTTTTCGTTGGAGCCCGCTCGTTGCGACCAGAAGGTCACACGGCCGGCTGCATTGCGATTAACGGGCTGTTCCGGATTGTCGCAGTCCCGGCGCGGGACTAGACAGGCCATTCTGACCATCGCGCCGGGCGTCGCTTCCGGCGCTCCCCGCATCAGAGGTCTGGACCTCCCTCCCATGCCCGACACCACGGCTGCGCACAGGCGCAAGAGCTTCGGCGCCTTCCAACATCGCGGCTTCCTGTTCTATTGGCTGTCCCGCCTCTGTGCGACCTTCGCCGTCAACATGGTGAGCGTCTCCGTCGGCTGGCAGGTCTATGACCTGACGCGCGATCCCTTCGATCTGGGCTTGATCGGACTGGTGCAGTTCCTGCCGGCGCTGCTGCTCGTCCTGGTAACGGGCTCGGTCGCCGACCGCTTCAACCGCCGCATGATCATGGCGCTCTGCCTGGCCGGCGAAGCCGTGGCCGTGATGGCGCTGCTGGCCTTCACCATCTCGGGCAGCGAGATGGTCGTCATCGTCTTCGGCATCCTGCTCTTCTTCGGCATCGTCCGCGCTTTCATGGGCCCGGCCTCGCAATCGCTCGCGCCCAATCTCGTGCCGACGCAGGATCTCGCCAGCGCCATCGCCTGGAATTCCTCCGCCTGGCAGATCGCGACCATCGTCGGCCCCGTCGCCGGCGGCCTGCTCTATGGCATCTCGCCCGAGGCGCCCTATGCCGTCGCGTTGGCCATGATGATCATCGGCGCGATCCTGATCCTGCTGGTGCCGAAGCCGGCTCAGAAGATCCTGGGCGACAAGGCGAGCTGGGAAACGGTGATCGCCGGCTTCCGCTATGTCTGGAAGGAAAAGATCGTACTGGGCGCGATCTCGCTCGACCTGTTCGCGGTCCTGCTTGGCGGCGCCACGGCGCTGATGCCGATCTTCGCGCGCGATATCCTGGATGTCGGCCCGTGGGGCCTCGGCCTGCTGCGCGCCGCGCCGGCTGTCGGCGCATTGACGGTGGCGGCCTGGCTCGCCTTCCATCCGATCCGCAACCATGCCGGCCTGCTGCTGTTCGCGTTTGTCACCATGTTCGGCCTGACCACCATCGTCTTCGGCCTGTCGACGCTGGTCTGGGTGTCGGTCGTCGCCCTCATCCTGATGGGCGCCAGCGACATGGTAAGCGTCTATATCCGCGAAACCCTGATCCAGCTCTGGACGCCGGACGCGGTGCGCGGCCGGGTGAACGCCGTCAACATGGTGTTCGTCGGCGCCTCAAACGAGCTTGGCGAGTTCCGGGCCGGCATGTCGGCCGCCGTTTTCGGCGCGGTCAGTGCGGTGGTGATCGGCGGCGCGGGCACGGTTGCCGTCGCGGCGCTGTGGGCCCGGTTCTTCCCGGATCTGCGCCGCGCCCGCCATCTGGACGGACGCCCCTGATCCCAACGAAAAAGAATGAGAGAGAGCGCGGTTCACGGAACCGAAACAGGCCCGCCGCATTGAGCTTTATATGAGCCAATTCGGGGAGCTGACATGAGTACCATTCTTCTCATTATCATCGTGATCCTGGTGATCGCAGCGCTGCCCAGTTGGCCCTACAGCTCCGGCTGGGGCTACTATCCGAGCGGCGGTCTCGGCCTGATCCTGATCATTCTGCTGATCCTGCTGCTGATGGGCAGGCTCTAGCCTGAACCACAAAATGGCCTCCCTCGGGAGGCCATTTTTCTTTTGGGCGTGGCGACGCCCGAATCGCTCCTAGCAGCGAACCCCTCGCGGATTGCATTCCAGCACTATCCCCGCGCCGCCCATTGCGGTAGCTGACGCATCCCTGCCTATGGATCGCGTCTCCCATGCACCACCCTGATTCCGCCGTCGACGAAGCCCGCACCTCGCGCGAACGAATGCTGGCCTGCCTGATCGTTGTCATCGCCACCCTCTCGACCATGGTGTCGATCGATCTGGTCCTGCCGGCAATTCCGACCCTGCCCTCGCTGCTGGGCGGCGATCCGCAGGCGGCGCAATATGTGCTCGCGACCTATATGGGCGGCTCCAGCATCGGCCTGATCCTGTTCGGCAGCATCGCCCATCGCTTCGACGCACGAAAGCTGCTGGCTTGGTCGCTGCTGGCCTATGCGATCGTTTCGGCGCTGGCGGCGCTTTCGACCGATATCTGGACGCTGAACGCCATCCGCGTCGTCCAGGGCGCCACCTCGGCCGGCGCCGCCGTCCTCCCCGCCCCCATGCTGCGCCGACTTTTCAGCGACACCGGCGCGGTGCGCGCCATTTCCGTCATCGGCAGCATCCAGTCGCTCGTGCCTGGCCTCGCCCCGCTGATCGGCGCGTGGCTGCTGCATGTCTCCGGCTGGCAGGCCTCGTTCATCGTGCCGGCCGTCCTGGGCGGGCTCGTCTCCATCGTCATCTTCCTCAAGCCGTCGCTGCTGCCGGCCAATCCGCAGATGCAGGCCGGCCAGACGCGCGGCGGCTATTGGGCGCTGCTCCGCAATCGGCCGTATCTGCGTTATGCGCTCAGCCACTCGCTGATCCTCGGCGGCCTGATCACCTTCGTCTTCAGCGCGCCCTACATCATGGTCGAGACGATGGGCGGCACGGTGGAGGCCTTCGTCCTGTTCCAGCTCCTGAGCGTCGCCATGTTCGTGGTGACCTCCAACCTCGCCGGCGTGTTCGTCCATCGCTGGGGTCCGGAACGGCTCGTCACCATCGGCACGCTGATGGTCGGCGCCTCGGCGATCGCCCTTCTGGTCTATGCCTTCGCCGGGGGCTCCAGCATCGTCGTGCTGCTGTTCATCATGCTTCCGGTTCCGGGCGGGTTGGGACTTCGCGGCGGCGTCGGCTTCGTCAAGTCGCTGGCGGCTTCCGCCCCCGACGAGGGGCGCGGCTCGGCGGCGCTGATGCTCGCGATCACGCTGCTGCCGACCATCGGCACGGCGCTCGTGGCGCCGTTCATCCAGTTCGGCCTCCCGGCGCTGGCCATCGCCTTCGCGGTCATCACCCTGCCGGCGATCGCCGCGATCTACCTGCTGCCGCGCTATGAGGGCTCGGCGATCAGCACGGCGGCGATGCATCTCGGCTAGTAGTCGCGCGCCGTGACAGCGTTCACAGCGCCCGGCCTGACGCTACGGTATCAACCCCTCGCCGACGGATGAACCGCCGGTCTTGCAGGGAGATACCATCATGAAGAACGCGCTCAACCTTCCGCGCTGGCTGCGTCGCCGCCAGGATCGCCGGATCCTGATGTCGATGGACGATCGCATGCTCGCCGATGTCGGCATCAGCCGGTCGCAGATTGACCTCTACATCTCCGGCGCGCGCGGCCGCTGAGATGACCAGGATCCGACCCCAGCGTCAGGAACCGCCGGCAGCCATTGCCCGGCCGGCGGCGAGAATGGCGGCGTCAGCCCCCAGGGCTGTGGTGACGCTGCCGCCCTTCTCGTTGTAGGGCGCGCCCTTGTAGCGCGGATCGCGCCACGGCCCCGTGGTGATGGTGATGCCGCGAAACACCAGTTGGCCATTGACGCGCGACAGGTTCATGCCGCCCGACGAGGCGCCGGTCGCATCGCAATCCGTCCGGAAGAACGAGGTCGCCGCCGCCGAGCGCGACTTGTTGATAGCGCGCCGCACCTGGCAGCCCTGCGCGACGGGAATATCGCGATCGACGTCCTTCTCCATCTCGGCCGGATGCGCGGTGATGACGATCAGCTTGTCGCCATTCTGCACCGGCACGTCCGGCGCGACCGGGAACGGCACGGCGCCCGCCAGGGGCTCGACCAGCCGCACGATCGCATAATCATTGTTCGATCCCGCCTTCGGCTTCTTGGAGCCGAAATGCGTCCGGTCGTCGACGATCAGGTCGATCATCGGCCCATCGACGCTCTGCGGGCGGAAGAAGCATTTCCAGCGCCGCTTGCCCGAGGGCTCGAAGAAGACATGCGCCGCGGTGAGGATCTGCTGGTTGGTCAGGAACAGCGCCGCAGATCCGACGGAAGGCGATGGCGACAGGCAACCGACATAGCCCGAGACGCTGCGGATGCGCGAAATCTCGCTGCGGGAGAGGCCAAGCGATGGCCCGATCTTGAGCAGCGAATCGCGGTCATCCGTGCCGTCGATGATGTTCACACGTTGCAGGAGCGGCGCCGACCGCCCAGGCTGCAGGTCCGCGAAACCGATCCGCGTCGAAAGATCCATGGCCTGGGAAGCGGCGGGAAGCAGCAGGGCGAGGCAGAAAGTGAGGATGCGCATGGGGCGACCATGCCATGCCGGTGCGGTGCCGTCACCTGCCTCTCGGGCTTGAAATGGGTGTCTCGAACATATTTGGTCGCACCCTCGGATCGCCACTTGTAGTGAAGCTGTTAAGCTGGCTCAATTCAAGATGACGCTCCTGTAGACGTGTATCCAGACTAGGTTGGCGAAATGCAGTTGAGACCCGTCACGTATTATTCCGACTTCGTCATCTACCCAATCACGCTAGCCGGGCTGGTCTTGGCTGTCGTGTTCTGGCAGGGACACATCAATCCTCTCGTCTGGATCGCCGCCTTTGGCGTCGGCCTGTGCGTGTGGACCTTCGCCGAGTATTGGATCCATCGCGGCATCCTGCATAACGTCGTCTATTTCCGCGATCTGCACGAGACGCATCACGCGGCGCCGACCGCGCTGATCGGCACGCCGATCTGGCTGTCCTTCTTCGTCATCGCCGCCGTCGTGTTCTGGCCGAGCTGGCACCTGTTCGGCTTCGGCGTCGCGAGCGGCTTCACGGCCGGCGTCACCACCGGCTATCTCAGCTACAGCTTCGTGCACCACGTGCTGCACCACTGGCACCCGCCGCACGATTCCTACCTGTACAGGGTCAAGCGCCGGCACGCCCTCCATCATCACAGCGGCGACGAAGGCAATTTCGGCGTCACGACGCTGTTTTGGGATCACGTCTTCGGAACGACGCTGCCGAAGCGGCGCTAGGCAGCTAGGGCCGCAGGGAATTCACCAGACACGCAGAGAGATAGCCGGCTAGACAGGCGGGAGGTGCAGACCGCGCTGCGGCCTACCTGATATCGAGCCCCCTACTCTCCGAAACCCCCGCGGCTGCGGCATACATGCCAACGTGGAATCAAGATGCGCATTTTTGGAATAATCGGCACGATCTGCGCACTTTTTGGATCACTCTTGTCACCGGCAGAGGCTCAACCAGTGGCAAGACAAGCAGAGCAGGCACTCATCATCCATCTGCCATTTGCCAATGCAGCTCATCCAGCAGAACGCCGAGCCATGGAAGAGCTTGGCGAACAACTAGCCCATGTGATCACCTCCAACGGCTTGGGAGAGTTTGACGGAGATGAATGGGGTGAAGGATGGTACATCTTCTTCATGTACGGCGAGAGCGCGGATAGGCTCTTCGATGCCGTTGGTCCAATAGTTGCGTCGAGCCCGTTATCCCGGGGAGGTCATGCAGTTCGACGATATGGCCCCGCCGACGCCCCAGACGCTCCTCAGGTCACGACGTCGTTTCACTAGAATACGCAGCCGAACTGGCCCGTCGGAATAACGCGGCTAACTCAGCCGTCATTCGCCGAGCTGAGCTCTTCCGGGCGCTTGCCCTCGTCGATATGGTTGCGCTGGAGCCGCACGCCGGGCCCGCCCTCGAGCATCTGGCCCTCGTCCTCGAAGATGATGCCGGCAGCCTGAAGCGTGTCCCGCAGCGTCTCGTAGACGTGCGGCGGCACGACCTCGCCGGCATCGAAGCGCAGCGCCGCATCAGCCGGAACACCCGCATGCCGCGCCAGATCCTCGACGCTCCAGCCAAGACCCGCCAGCGCCATCCTGCATTGAAGGACATTCATGTCGGCTCACCACTCCTTGTTGTCGTCGGGCCAGTAGACCATCCGCCCGCCCGCTGGGCAATCAACCGCGCGGACGCCGGGACGTTCCCGTATAAGTCGGGCAAGGCCGTGGGTCTGGCAAGGTCCGGAAACGAACAAGGCCGCCAGTCAGAGACTGGCGGCCTTGTCGAAGATGGTGGGTGCACTAGGGATCGAACCTAGGACAAGCTGATTAAGAGTCAGCTGCTCTACCAACTGAGCTATGCACCCATTCGCTGACATTACAGAGCGAAAACAAGAAGGCTCTGGAACCCGCGAACGGTCGGTAATTTGGTGGGTGCACTAGGGATCGAACCTAGGACAAGCTGATTAAGAGTCAGCTGCTCTACCAACTGAGCTATGCACCCATTCCGTGGCGGCCTCGAAGCCTTCGCCGCGACGCCCGGAACGAGGCGGTATGTAGCAAAGCGCTCCCGGCCTGTCCAGCCGCCCTTTCAATGGACTGTGGAAATCTTCGAAAGCCAGGCGGCGAGCCGCGGGAAACTGTCATTCTCCCGTCATGCGCGCTCGGTCTATTGCCGGCAATCCTTGGCGCTTTCCGCCCCGGACCTCTCTGAAATGATTGAGGAAACCATGCTCAAGCCGATCCTGCGCAGCGCGCTCGCAGCCAGCCTCCTGGCGGGCACCGCCCTCGCCTCCCACGCCGCGGAAAACTTCAACCGCATCGCGACCTTCCATGTCGTCGACAACCTGCCTGCCGATGCCGACGCGAAGAAGAAGACGGTCGCCGAGATCATCACCGCGACCGCCGACGGCAAGACGCTGGTCTATACCGACAGCCCCGGCGAGCGTATCGGCCTGATCGACATAACCGATCCGAAGGCCCCCAAGCCGGCCGGCACCGTCGCTCTCGGCGGCGAGCCGACCTCGACCGTCGTCGCCAACGGCTTCGCCCTGGTCGGCGTCGTCACCTCCAAGTCGAAGAGCGAGCCCTCGGGCCATCTCGCCATCGTCGACCTCGCCTCCAAGACCGTGAAGGCTACCTGTGATCTCTCCGGCCAGCCGGATTCGCTCGCCAAGAGCCCGGACGGCAAATTCCTCGCCATCGCGATCGAGAATGAGCGCGACGAGGACATCAACGAAGGCGCCATCCCGCAGCTGCCGGGCGGCAACCTGACCAGCTTCGCGATCGGCGCCGATGGTTCCGTCGACTGCGCCAGCAAGACGGTCATCGACGTCACGGGCCTTGCCGACATCGCCCCGACCGATCCCGAGCCGGAATTCGTCGATATCAACGACAAGAACCAGGTTGTTCTCACCCTGCAGGAGAACAACCACATCGTCATCGCCGACCTCGCCACCGGAAAGGTCGTGAAGCATTTTTCGGCCGGCACCGTCGATCTCGATGGCATCGACGTGAAGAAGGACGGCGTGATCGGCCTTTCCGGCAAGATGGAAAAGGTCGCTCGCGAGCCGGACGGCGTGCAATGGATCGACAATGAGCGGTTCTTCACCGCCAATGAGGGCGACTGGAAGGGCGGCTCGCGCGGCTTCTCGATCTTCAACATCGACGGCACGCTCGATTATGACTCGGGCACCGCGCTCGAATACGAGACCGTCCGCCTCGGCCACTACCCGGAAAAGCGCAACAAGAAGGGCAACGAGCCGGAAGGCGCCGAAGTCGGCACCTTCGGCGCCGACAAGCTGATCTTCGTCGGCTCCGAGCGGGCCTCGCTGGTCGGCGTCTACAAGGACGAGGGCGCCGGTAAGGCCCCAACCTTCCTGCAGGCGCTGCCGGGCGGCATCGGCCCGGAAGGCCTGCTCGCCATCCCCTCGCGCAACCTGTTCGTGACGGCCGCCGAAAACGATCTGCGCGAGGACGGCCTGATCGGCTCCGTCGTGACGATCTATGAGCGCAGCGACGCGCCGGCCGCCTACCCGACCCTCGTCTCGGCCGACAAGAACGGCAAGCCGATCGGCTGGGCCGCCCTCTCGGGCACGGTTGCCGACGCCAAGGAGGTCGGCAAGCTCTACGCCGTCATCGACAGCGCGCAGAAGATCGGCCGCATCCTGACCATCGACGCCACCCAGACCCCGGCCCTCATCACCGACGAGATGACGGTCACCAAGGATGGCAAGCCGGTCGAGAACCTCGACCTCGAAGGCATCGCGCTTTCGAGCGATGGCGGCTTCTGGCTCGCCTCGGAAGGCAATCCCGAGCGCGAAAAGAACAAGACGCAGTCCTCCCTCGTCCGCGTCGACGCCAAGGGCGTGGTTCAGGAAGAGATCGCCCTGCCCGAGGCGCTGGCGCAGCACGCCACCCGCTTCGGCTTTGAAGGCGTGACGGTGGTCGGCACCGGTGCGGACGAGACGGTCTGGGTGGCCGTGCAGCGCGAATGGAAAGACGATCCCAAGGGCTTCACCAAGCTCCTCGCCTACAAGCCTGCGTCGAAGGAATGGGCGGCCGTGCTCTACCCGCTCGACAAGGCGGAAAAGGGCTGGGTCGGCCTGTCCGAGCTGACCGCCGTTCCCGGCGGCCTCGTCGCCATCGAGCGCGACAACCAGATCGGCCGCGACGCGAAGATCAAGAAGCTGACCTTCGTCTCGCTGGACGGCGTCAAGCCGGCGCCGCTCGGCGGCGAGCTGCCCAAGGTCGCCAAGGAAGACCTCTACGACCTGCTGCCGGCCCTGCAGGCGACGAATGGCTACGTCCTCGACAAGATCGAGAGCTTCGCCATCGACGCCGCCGGCAATGGCTATGCGATCACCGACAATGACGGCGTCGACGACCATTCCGGCGAGACGCAGTTCCTCCGCCTGGATTTCTCCCTGCCGGAATAAGACGGCATTCGGATCGACGGAAACGGCGTCCTGCGAAAGCAGGGCGCCGTTTCGCTGCTGGGGACGCTATTTCACTCGGCGGGGACGGATTCCAGGGCTGGCCCAAAGCTCCGCCATCATCCTGAGTTGCCCGGCGAAGCCGGGCCTCGAAGGAGGGTCCAGTGACCACGCAGGCCGGGCACGATCGTATGCGGCGAGAGGCGTCACGCTGGATCCTCCTTCGAGGCTTCGCTCTCGCGAAGCGCCTCAGGATGATGGCGGAGCAACCGTCGTTGAAGGCCCCTATCCGCGAAAGTGCCGTCACAAACGAAAACGGCCGCGTCATCGACGCGGCCGTTGGCATTCAAACGTCACCCGATCAGGCGTTAACGGCCTGGGCGTGCTGGCGCTGGCGCTTCACCGTCAGCTTGTTCAGGCTGGAGAGATACGCCTTGGCCGAGGCAACCATCGTATCCGGGTCGGCGCCCTTGCCGGTGACCGACTTGCCGTCTTCCTCGAGCCGGACCGAAACCTCGGCCTGCGCGTCGGTGCCTTCGGTGACCGCGTGCACCTGATAGAGCGACAGCGTCGCCTCATGCGGCACGATCGCCTTGATCGCGTTGAAGATCGCGTCGACCGGGCCGTTGCCGGAGACTTCCTTGGTGACGTGCGAACCCTCGACGTCGAGGCTGATGATCGCCTTGGCGGCGCCGCCGGTGCCGGCGATGACGGTCAGCGACAACAGGCGAATCGATTCGGCGGCGGTAGCGACCTCGTCGCCGATCAGCGCCTCGATGTCCTCGTCATAGACATGCTTCTTGCGGTCCGCCAAATCCTTGAAGCGCTTGAAAGCGTCTTCCAGGGCATTGTCGCCGACCTCGTAGCCCAATTCCTTCAGCTTCTCGCGGAAAGCATGGCGGCCCGAATGCTTGCCCATCACGAGCGAGGTCGCCTTCACGCCGACGCTCTCCGGCGTCATGATCTCGTAGGTCTCGGCGTTCTTCAGCATGCCGTCCTGGTGGATGCCGCTTTCATGCGCGAAGGCGTTCCGGCCGACGATCGCCTTGTTGTACTGGACCGGGAAAGCCGAGACGTTCGAGACCATCTTCGAAGCGCGGGTCAGCATGGTCGCGTCGATATTGGTGTCATAGGGCATGACATCGCGGCGGGTGCGGATCGCCATGACGATCTCTTCCAGCGCCGCATTGCCGGCGCGCTCGCCGAGGCCGTTGATCGTGCATTCGATCTGGCGGGCACCGCCAGCGATACCCGCCAGCGAATTGGCGACGGCCAGGCCCAGATCGTTATGGCAATGGGTGGAGAAGATCGCCTTGTCGGAATTGGGAACGCGCTCGATCACCTGGCGGAACATGGCCGCATATTCTTCCGGCACGGCATAGCCGACCGTATCGGGCAGGTTGATCGTCGTGGCGCCGGCCTTGATGGCGGCGTCGACGCAGCGGACCAGATATTCGATCGGCGTACGGGTGGCGTCCATCGCGGACCACTCGACGTCCTCGACCAGGTTGCGCGCCTGCGCAACCGTGGCGGCGATGATGTCGAGCACCTGCTCCTCGGTCTTGCGCATCTGATGCGCCAGATGGATGGGCGAGGTCGAGACGAAGGTGTGGATGCGCGAACGCTTGGCGACGCGGACCGCCTCGCCGGCGCGGATGATGTCGCCGGAAATCGCGCGGGCGAGGCCGGCGATGGTGACATTGTCACCGGCGCGCTTGGCGATCTCGTGCACGGCCTCGAAATCGCCCTGGCTGGCGATCGGGAAGCCGGCTTCGATCACGTCGACGCCCATGTCTTCGAGCAGTTCGGCGACTTCGATCTTTTCTTCGAACGTCATCGAGGCGCCGGGGCACTGCTCGCCGTCGCGCAAGGTCGTGTCGAAGATGACGATCCGGTCCTTGGACGAGGACGAGTTGGCATTCGCGGTCATTCTGGTCTTCCTTATCGGGTGCCCGACGCGCGCATGGCGATCAGGGCATGAATGGCGGAGGTCTTCGCTTTCATTCCCCTGAGTGCCCGCCCGACATGGGGCAGCCGACGCTCAGGGGCGTCTAAGGAGAAGCAGACCACGAAGAGCGGACATGGCACGGCCGGTCGCGTCGGACGCAACCTGGAACCCGGAACCATGAATCGTGAAGAGCCGCACGCTCTCGCCCTCGTTTGCATTCCGCCGGACCGCGCGGCGTCACGCCGGGATCAGACTGCAAGACCCATAGCAAAGGACCCCTATCGGAAGCAAGGCGACAATCGGGCCTTCGCCGTTTCTGTTGCATGGGGATTTGGCGGGTTGCTATAGACCACGCGAAGCAGAGGACCGGGCCCCACCATGACCGTCGACGAAGCCAGGACGCGTGGCGGCCGCCCGTTGCGCATTCTCGATATCAACACGCGCCTGTTCCATCATGCAGCCCCCGACCAGACCGACTTCTTCTGGTCGGGCCGCAAGCCCGGCGGCGCGAACGCGCCCCTGCTCGGCCCCGGCGCCTTCTTCCGCACGATGCGAATGCTGCGCGACGGCGACTATGACCTCGTCGTCGTGGACGGGCCGACGCTTCCCGCCTGGCATCCGCGCACCTGGCTGACGGCGTTGCGCGATTATCACGTGCGCGCGCCCAAGGCGCTGTTCGCCATTGCCGCCACGCGGCTGATGCATCGCTTCCACGACGTCCCCGTGGCGGTGATCGACATCAATGATTCCTTCGGCGTGGGGAAGCACAATTTCCGCCTGATCGACCGCTGCCACAGCTATTTCAAGCGCGAGCTCACCGCCGACAAATGGCAGGTGTTCTTCAAGTCGAGCCATTGGGACCTGCCCGGCCGGCGCTGGCGGCTGAAGAAGAGCTCGCAGCGCCGGATCCACAAGCTGAAGCCGATCCATCTCGGCTATCCCGGCCGGCTCGCCAGCCAGCCGACGACGGTGAAGACGTCGGACGTGTTCTTCGCCGGCGACACGCACCCGAATAGCAGCGTGCGCAGCGAAGGCATCGAGGAATTGCTGGCGCTGCGCAACGAGGGCTACATCATCGACGTGCCGGATGGCCCGCTCGATCGCGCCACCTTCCACCACCGCCTCGCCTCGGCCCGGCTTGCCTGGTCGCCAATGGGCTATGGCTGGGATTGCTACCGCCACTATGAGTCGAGCGAACTCGGCACCGTGCCGGTGATGAACTATCCGACGATCTGCCAGCACAGACCGTTCCGCAATGGCGAGCATTGCTTCTACTATTCGCCCGAACCCGGCGGCCTCTCGCGCGCCGTGCGCGGCGCCCTGCAGGACCCCGACCGCCTCGCCGGCATGGCCGTCGCGGCGCGGGCGTTCACGCTGGAGAACCACACGATCCGCGCCCGCGCGGAATATGTGGTGACTACGGTGCTGGAGCGTTCGCTGGACGGAGAACCAGCGGCGGTGGCGTGAGGGCTGCCGGGTCCGCGAAGAGGAGATCCCTACGTTGACATCGTAGGGGCAGAGGTTCGGTTGCTACGAGGCTGTAAAATCACCCTCACCTCTCCCTGAAGGAGAGGTCGGCGGCCAAAGGCCGGCGGGTGAGGGTTTACGGCCTCCGCAAGCTGGCGCCTCACATCCGCAGCCTTGTCCTGAGGGTTCTCTAACTCCTCGGCCGGAGCTTCGCTCCGACCTCTCCCTCAGGGAGAGGTGAAGAAAGGCTTCCGCCGCCCTCCGCCATCATCCTGAGGCGCTTCGTGTGAGCCGAGCCTCGAAGGAGGCTCCAGCGGAGCGCCCCGAATCTGGAGTCGACGAAATCGGCCTTTGCGCTTTCAAGAGCGATCGCTGAACGCTCCTTCGAGGCCCGGCTTTGCCGGGCACCTCAGGATGATGTTCGAGACACTCAGCAGGCAGGAAAGCAAGCTCGAGAGCGCTGAGGGTCTTGCCTAGATATCCAGCGTTCCCCGGGCGATCAGCACGGTGTCGCCGCCGATCCGGCTGGCGAACAGGGCGTGATTCTCGATGTCAACCTCGAGCGAGATCAGGCTCGGACGGTCGATTTCAAAACCCTGCTCGATGACGAAGCGATGCGTGCCCGAGGGCAACTGGTCGAAGGCCGCAACCGCGCCGGCGAAGGCGGCGGCGGCGGAGCCGGTCGCCGGGTCCTCGATGATGCCCTCGCCGAGCCAGAACATGCGGGCGTGGAACTGATGCTCGTTGGTCGTGGTCTCGCGCGTGTAGAGATAGACGCTGCCGACGCCCTCCGGCAGCACGCTCTTCCAGTTCTGGATCACCGGCCTTGCGCGGGCGATGGCCGAGAGATCGCGCACCGGCACCAGCAGATAGGGCACACCCGCCGAATAGACCGACGGGCGGTGATTCTCGCAGCCCAGTTGCGACGGCTCCAGCCCCAGCATCGCCGCCAGCGCCGCGTCGTCGATCACGGCCTCAATCTTTTCCGCCTGGCGCGGCACGTCGAAGATGGCGTGGCCCGCCTTGCCGGAATGCAGCGCGACGGCGCAGCGGATGTCGCCGACCTTTTCCTCGACGACGAAGACCGCATCCTGCCCGGCCGCATCCGGACCGAAGGTTTCGAGCGCCAGCAGCACCGCCGTGCCGACGGTCGGGTGGCCGGCAAACGGCATTTCATAGGCCGGGCAGAAAATGCGCAGATGCGCGCGATGGCCGGGCCGTTCCGGCGGCAGGACGAACACCGTCTCGGCCAGGTTGAACTCGCGCGTGATCGCCTGCATGCGCTCGTCGCTCAGCCCCTCGCTGTCGAGGACCACGGCAAGCTGATTGCCCTGAAGCGGGGTTTTGGCAAACACGTCGAGAAGGGCAAAGCGGCGGGACAAGGCAACCTCATGCGTCGATCGGAACTAGATGATCCGTCATAGCACGGCGGGAAGCGGCGCGGCCTCTGTGATGGCATTCATAGCGGCGAAGCCCGCGTTTTGTTGTGCTCTGGTCATTCAGCGAGCGTTCAGGTCGCCCCCTCTAAAACCGCATCAACGCCTACCGGAGATACCAGCATGAAGAAGATCGCAGCCGCCGCTCTTGCTACCCTCATCGGGATCACCGCCGTCGTCGGCACGGCGCAGACCGCCTCCGCCGAAAACGGCAGGAACGCCGCCCTGGCAGCCGGCGCGGCCGTCGGCCTCGGTGTCGGCGCCCTGCTCGCCGCGCCCCGCTACGACAATGGCTACGAGATCGCCCCGCCCCGTTACGCCGCCCCGGTCTATGACGATGGCTACCGTGCACCGCCGCGCCGCGTCGTCCGCGCCAATTGGCGTGCCCACACCGAATGGTGCTACGACAACTACCGCTCCTATGACGAGCGCACCGATACCTTCATCGGTCGCGACGGCAACGAATATCGCTGCCGCGGTTCCTACTAAGCGTTCCGTTTCGGGACGGGCAGCGGGTTGAACGCGCTGCCTGTCCCGGCCCGTTCCCGGTCCCTGTTTGCGACCGTTGACCGCCGAGGTTTACCCCCGGCCGCGAATCCGGGATGCTGCAGTCTGTTTTCATACAAGCTGCAGTCTGCCGTTCCCCAGTGTCGAAGAATCTTAAATATCTCGCTGTCTTCATCGGCATCGAAATCTTTCTGCTGATCGCATTCATCTTTCGGGATGCGATCTGGAGCGCCAATCGAATCCCGGCGATCATGTCCCGCAACGAACGCCTGATCCGGCTGATCGTCGGAGACTGGGCCTTCGAGCGCTATATCGAAATC